>WFUE01000082.1 GCA_015485125.1 Lysobacterales bacterium
CTGGGCATCAGTTCGATTTGATTGATGTTGACATGGGGCGGTTGTTGCAGGGCCCAGACCACGGCGGCGGCCACATCCTCGGCGGTCAGCGGCTGGGTGCCCGTGTAGACGGCGTCGGCCTGTTGCGCGTCGCCATGAAAGCGCACCAAGGAGAATTCCGTTTCCGCCAGACCGGGGTCGATGCAGGTGACCCGCACCGGTGTGCCCAGCAGGTCGGCACGCAGGTTGCGGCTGAACTGTTGCACGAAGGCCTTGCTGGCACCGTAGACATTGCCACCGGGGTAGGCGTAGCTGCCGGCGATGGAAGCCATGTTGACCACATGCCCGCGCCGGCGTGCCACCATGCCGGGCAGAAAGGCACGGGTCATGTGCACCAGCGCCTTGCAGTTGGTCTCCAGCATGGTGTCCCAGTCATCCAGGCTGGCTTCATGGGCCGGTTCCAGCCCCAGGGCCAGGCCGGCGTTGTTGATCAGCTGGTCCACGGCGGCAAACTCCGCCGGCAGGTTTTCGGGCAGGCGGGCGATGGCGGCCGTTTCACGCACATCCATGGCCAGCACATGGCAGGGTGTGGGCAGTTCTTCGGCCAGTTGCCGCAGGCGCGCTTCCCGCCGGGCCAGCAGGATGAGGTGGTGGCCGGCTTCGGCCAGTTGCCGGGCGATGGCCTGGCCAAAGCCGGAGGAGGCGCCAGTGATCAGGGTGATGGTGTTCATGGGTTGGTGTCTTGCAACAGGGCCACGAAACGGCCGTGCATGCGGGCACAGAGGCGCTGGTCGCTGTGGCAGTCAATTTCCAGTTCCACCCGTGCCTTGCGCCGTTGTTGCAGGGTGGCGAGAAAGTGTTGCAGGCTTGCCTGATCGATGGTGGTTTCCACCGTCATTCGCCCGGTGACCGGGGCCTGGTAGTTCAGCTCGCTCTTGTGGATCATCAGCGCCGCCGGGGGCTGGCCGGGTTCGAGGTGCTGGTGCAGCAGGGACCAGCCGGCCAGGGTCATCAGGCTGGCGATGCTGCCGCCGAAGCCGGTGCCCTTGTCATTGCGATTGGGCTCCAGTGGCGCGGCCAGACGAATGGCCGACGCGCTCAGGCTTTCCACTTCCAGTGCCATGCAGCGGGCCAGGGGGATTTCCGCCAGCAGGAATTGTTGCAGTTGTTCCGCGGTCATGGCGCCGGGTTGGGGTGTTGCTGGTGGATGGCCTCGATGCCGCTGAGCACGGCGTCGTCCAGTTGCAGCGCCACGCTGTCGATGTTGGCGGCCAGCTGTTCCATGGTGGTGGCGCCGATGAGGTTGCTGGTGACGAAGGGCTGCTGGTTGACGAAGGCCAGTGCCATCCGGGCCGGGTCGAGCTGGTGTTCCCGCGCCAGTTGTACATAGGCTTCGGTGGCCTGCTGGGCGATGGGGTTGAGATAGCGGTAGTAGTCGGGGAAGCGGCTCAGCCGGGCCTGGGGCGGGCGTTGGCCGTGCAGGTATTTGCCGCTGAGCACGCCAAAGCCCAGCGGCGAGTAGGCCAGCAGGCCGCAGTGTTCACGGATGGCCATTTCCGCCAGGCCGATCTCGAAGCTGCGGTTGAGCAGGTTGTAGGGGTTCTGGATGCTGACCATGCGTGGCCAGCCGTGCTTTTCCGCCAGGCAGAGGTATTGCATCAGGCCCCAGGGGGTTTCGTTGGATACCCCCACATGGCGGATGCGCCCGGCTTCCACTTCCTTTTGCAGGGCTTCCAGTACGGTTTCGAAGGGGGTGAAGGTGTCGTCCGGGTCGTATTCGAAGCCCAGCCTGCCGAAGAAATTGGTTTTGCGGTCGGGCCAGTGGATCTGGTAGAGGTCGATATAGTCGGTTTGCAGCCGTCGCAGGCTGCCGCTGATGGCATCGCGGAGGTTTTCCGCCGTGGGGCAGGAGCGCCCGTCGCGAATATGCGCCATGCCGGGGCCGGTGATCTTGGTGGCCAGGATCACCCGGTCGCGGGTGCCGCGGGCCTTGAACCACTGGCCGATGATGCGCTCGGTGCTGCCCTGGGTTTCCGGCCGGGGCGGGATGGCGTACATTTCGGCAGTATCGAACAGGTTGACACCCCGCTCCAGTGCGTAGTCCATTTGTTCGAAGGCTTCCGCCTGGGTGTTCTGTTCACCCCAGGTCATGGTGCCCAGGCCGATGAGGCTGACATTCAGTTCGGTATTGCCCAGCTTGCGGTATTGCATGGGAACTCCTGTGTTACTCGGGTTCGATGAGCCATTGCTGGCGGCTTTCTCCATCGGGCTTCCATTGCTGCAGGCAGGCCAGCAGCGCGGCCAGTGGTTGTTCCACGCCCCAGGGGGGGTGAATCAGCAGCCAGCCGCTGCCGTACATGCCATGGCCTTCCGGGGCTTCGGTCCAGGCCCATTCCTGTTGCAGCAGGGGGCGTTGCAGCCGGCGGATGGATTGTACCAGTTGCGGGTGGCGCGCGGCGGCCAGCAGCGGGTACCAGATCAGGATGACGGCGTTGGGCCAGCGTTGCAGGCAGCGTTCCACGCTGCGGGGAATGTTGTGGTAGTCGTCCTTTTCTTCCCAGGAAGGGTCGATGAGCACCAGCCCGCGCCGGGGCTCGGGTGGGCTCAGGGCCGGCAGGCCTTCGCGGCCGTCCCGCTGGTGCAGGTGCAGGTTGGGCGCGTTCAGGTTGCGCTTGAGCTGGCTGAATTCCTGCGGGTGCAGTTCCATCAGCTGCAACTGGTGTGGTGGCGGCAGCCCGTCACGGGCCAGTACCGGCGAACCGGGGTAGAGATCCTTGCGGAAATAGGGGTAGAGCCAGTCCAGCCAGGGAGCCAGGGCGGTGTTTCGCCAGGTCTCGCGCTGGTTCAGCAGTTGCCCGGCACCCCGGTTGAATTCTCCGGTCTTCTGCATTTCCACACTGGCCAGCGGATAGAGCCCGCGGCCGGCGTGGGTTTCCACATAACTCAGGGGCTTGTCCTTTTGCAGCATGTGCCGCAGCAGGGTGAACAGGCTGGCGTGCTTGTGAACATCGGCGGTGTTGCCGGCGTGGTAGATGTGCTGGTAGCTGAGCATGCGGGCATTTTAGCAGCCTGGCCGGCGAGCCGGAAAACAGGCAGAAAAAAGCCCGGGGCTGGAAGGGGGGAGCCAGAACCCGGGCCAACAGGGGTATCACGATGAGGGAGTGTGTCGGCTCCGGTGTGGAAAGGGGGGGAACCACCCCGGAGCCTCTTGACACGCAACACAATGGTTGCACAGGTTATGACTGCTTTTTTGTCGACAAGTTCAAACTTTCCGCAATTCGTATACTTTTTTTGCAATCAGCATGATCAAACCCGCCGCCAGTGGCCAGGCACCCACACCCGCACACCGTGGCGGTGCTTCCAGTGGCCGGCCACCCAGACCTTGTTGCCGTGTACACAGTAAGCGCTGTGTACATGCCGGTGGCCGCTGGCCACCACCACGGGGCCCGCGTGAATCACCACCCGCGCAGCCTTGGCTTCCTTGCTGGAAGCGCCCACGGCGGCCAGGGTCAACATCATGCTCAGTGCCAGATTTTTCAGTGTTTTCATGGTCGTCTCCTCCTGTTGGGTTCGCGGGGTACAACGGTTGACGGCGTGGCCGGTTGACAGCCGAGACATCCGGCGTCCCAAAGTGTGAAACACATCGCGGTTTTTGCGTGGCATGGGTATAATTTCCGCCTCTTTTGCCGGGGATTTCAGGTGTCGGACGATTTGCAAGCATTGCTGGAGCAGGACAAGGCCCATCTCAACGGGGAAACCGCCCGCATTCACTGGCACGAGCTGGAGCGGTTTTTCGCCGCCGGCAAGTTGATCCATGTGGCGCCGGGCGTGGATCTGGTGGAAGCCGCCGCGCGCATGGCGCAGGACGATGTGGCCTGGTTCGCGCCGCTGAAGGAAAGCGGGCAGGTGGGGTTTGTGCGTGACGAGCAGGCCCGGGCCTGGCAGGCGGTGGACCAGCCGCTGTGGGCCGTGGTGGTGCGCCCCTGGGTGCTGGTGCAGCCGGAGCAGAACGCATGAGCCGCGCGGTGGGTTTCGTCAGCCTGGGTTGCCCCAAGGCGCTGGTGGATTCCGAGCGCATCCTCACCCAGTTGCGCCTGGAAGGGTATGACATTGCCCCGGATTACCAGGGCGCCGGGCTGGTGGTGGTCAACACCTGCGGCTTCATCGATTCGGCCAAGGCAGAATCCCTGGCGGCCATTGGCGAGGCGCTGGAGGAAAACGGCAAGGTCATCGTCACCGGTTGCATGGGGGTGGAGTCGGAGGAGATTTTGCGGCAGTACCCGGATGTGCTGGCGGTCACCGGCCCGCAGCAGTACGAGGCGGTGATGCGGGCGGTGCATGCACACCTGCCGCCGGAAAGCGAGCCGCAGCCCCATCTGGATCTGGTACCGCCCCAGGGCATCAAGCTCACCCCGCGCCACTATGCCTATCTGAAGATTTCCGAAGGCTGCAACCACAGTTGCAGCTTCTGCATCATCCCGGATTTGCGCGGCAAGCTGGTCAGCCGGCCGCTGGGCGAGGTGATGGGTGAGGCCGAACGGCTGGTGCAGTCCGGGGTGCGCGAGTTGCTGGTGATCTCCCAGGATACCAGCGCCTATGGCGTGGATGCCGGTTATCCGTTGAGTTTCTGGGGCGGCCGCCCGGTCAAGACCCGTTTTCAGGAGTTGTGCCAGACCCTGGCCGAGCTGGATGTGTGGGTACGGCTGCACTATGTCTATCCCTACCCGCATGTGGATCACATCATTCCGTTGATGGCCGAGGAGCGCATCCTGCCCTATCTGGACATTCCCTTTCAGCACGCCAGCCCGCAGGTGCTCAAGGCCATGCGCCGCCCGGCCCATGCGGAAAATGTACTCAAGCGGCTGGAAAACTGGCGTGCCCAGTGCCCGGAGCTGGCCATTCGCAGTACGTTCATCGTCGGTTTTCCCGGCGAGACGGAGGCGGATTTCCAGTTGTTGCTGGACTGGCTCAAGGAGGCGCGGCTGGACCGGGTGGGCTGTTTCACCTATTCGCCGGTAGAAGGGGCGGCCGCCAACGATCTGCCCGGGCAGGTGCCGGAAGCGGTGAAACAGGAACGCTGGGAGCGGTTCATGGCCGTGCAGCAGCAGATCAGCCAGGAAAAACTGCGCCAGCGCGTGGGCCGGGTGGAGCCCATCCTCATCGACGAGATCGCCGAGCAGGGCGTCATCGGCCGCAGCCGCTATGACGCGCCGGAAATCGACGGCGTGGTGCATGTGCCGGAAGGCGAGGGCCTGCAACCGGGTGATCTGGTGGAGCTGATGATCGTGGATTCCGATGAATACGATCTGGTGGCTTCCCCCGATTTTGGAGACGACTGGTGAGCGACACAACCTCGGTGGATTTCATCATCATCGGTGCCGGCATGGCCGGGGCCGCCGCTGGCTACGAGTTGGCCGCGCGGGGTTCCGTGCTGGTGCTGGAACGTGAGGACATGC
>WFUE01000083.1 GCA_015485125.1 Lysobacterales bacterium
CAGGCCGCCGGCCTGCTCCACCACCATGCTCATGGGGTTGGCCTCGTACATCAGGCGCAGCTTGCCGGGCTTGGAAGGATCCTTGGTATCGCGGGGATAGGTGAATACGCCGCCGCGCACCAGAATGCGGTGCACTTCCGCCACCATGGACGCCACCCAGCGCATGTTGAAGTTCTTGCCGCGCGGGCCCTCGACGCCGGCCAGGCAGTCTTCGATGTAGCGTTGCATGGGCGGTTCCCAGAAACGCTGATTGGAGGCGTTGATGGCGAACTCCTGGGTTTCCTCGGGAATGCGCATGTTGGGGTGGCTGAGGATGAATTCACCCACGCCCGGTTCCAGAGTGAAGCCATTGACACCGTTGCCAGTAGTCATCACCAGCATGGTGGATGGGCCATAGAGGGCATAGCCGGCCGCCACCTGGCGCGTGCCAGGCTGGAGGAAATCTTTCTCGGTGGGGTTTTCCACCCCTTCCGGGCAGAGCAGGATGGAGAAGATGGTGCCTACGGAAATATTGACATCGATATTGGAGGAACCATCCAGCGGATCGAAGAGAATCAGGTACTTGCCGCGAGGATACTTTTCAGGAATGGGGTAGATTTCCTCCATCTCCTCCGAGCCCATGGCCGCCAGGTGGCCGGTCCACTCCAGGGAGTGGATCATGATTTCGTTGGAGAGAATGTCCAGCTTCTTTTGCGTCTCGCCCTGCACATTCTCGGTACCGGCACTGCCCAGCACACCGGCCAGCGCGCCCCGGTTCACCCCGCTGGAAATGACCTTGCAGGCGGTGGCCACGTCATTGAGCAAGGCGGTGAAATCGCCGCTGGCATGGGGGTATTTGCGCTGTTCCTCGATGATGAACTGGGTAAAGGATGTGCCGATTTGCATGGATCAAGCTCCTGAAAACGAAAGAGATATGGAAACGGATTATCCTGTGACCGGGCTGAAATGACCAACCTGCAAAAGAGATAGCCGCAAGCCGCCGGCCAATAACCGCCCTAGCGGCCCCGAAGAAAGAGCCGGTCCAGCGCCTTCATGTCTAGTTGGGTCCAGGTGGGGCGGCCATGGTTGCACTGACCGCTGCGCTCGGTGGCTTCCATCTGTCGCAGCAGGGCGTTCATTTCTTCCAGCGTCAGTTGCCGGTTGGCGCGCACCGAGCCGTGACAGGCCATGGTGGCCAGCAATTCATCCATCTGCTGCTCGGCCAGCCGGGTCTGGCCGTGGCGTTTCAGTTCGGCCAGCATGTCGCGTACCAGCGCGGCCGGGTCGCCCTGAGCCAGCAATGCCGGGACCGCTTCCACCCGCAGACTTTCCGGTCCGGTACGGCGCAGGCGAATGCCGGCACGGGCGAAGGTGGCTTCGTGCTGCTCGGCAAGATCCGCCTCAGCCTCGCTGAGCATCAACTCCACCGGCACCAGCAGGGCCTGCTGTTGCAGGCGAGCCTGAGCGTGATCCGCCTTCATCCTTTCGTAGGTAATGCGCTCATGGGCGGCGTGCATATCCACCAGCACCAGGCCATGCCGGTTCTGCGCCAGAATGTAGACGCCATGCAGCTGAGCCAGGGCGAAACCCAGCGGGTATTCCTGTTCCGTCGCCGATTCCGCCCCCCGTTCCGTTGCTTGCGACTGGCGCACCGCTTCGTACAGGGCCATGGTCTGGCGAATCTCGCCGTTCCCGGCCTGCGGCAACTGCAAGCCGGGCTGGCGGGGAGCGTGATTTTCGGCTTGTGGCCCCGTAACCGCGGATGAAACCTCGGGCAACGGGGAGGGGTGCGCCGGCGGCCGCGACACATCCACCTGCGCGCCGGCACGGGTCTCCGCCAGGGCCTGATGCAGGCTGCGAAAGAGAAAGTCATGCACCTGCCGCCCTTCGCGAAAGCGCACCTCCGACTTGGCCGGATGCACGTTGACATCCACCCACTGCGGGTCCAGTTCCAGAAAAAGCACATAGGCCGGATGGCGGCCGTGATAGAGCACATCCTGATAGGCCTGGCGGATGGCATGGGTCACCAGCCGGTCCCGTACCATGCGGCCATTGACGAAGAAAAACTGCTGATCGGCCTGGGAACGGGAATAGGCGGGCCGGGCCACCCAGCCGTGCAACCGTAATTCGGGATGATCCGACTGCACGGGCAGGGCCTGCTCGACGAAGGCCGGCCCCAGCAGACTGCCCAGGCGCTTCATCCGCCCGGCCTCATCGGCGCAGGGCGGCAGGTTGCGCACCACCTTGCCGTTATGGCTCAGGCGGAAATGCACCCGCGGGCGGGCCAGCGCCAGCCGCTTGACCAGCTCGTCGATATGACCGAATTCGGTTTTTTCCGCCCGCAGGAACTTGCGCCGGGCCGGGGTGTTGTAGAACAGGTCTTCCACCTGCACCCGGCTACCCGGCTCACAGGCCGCCGGTGTCACCGGTTGCACCCGGCCACCGTCGGCCTGCACGCGCCAGCCGTGTTCGGCATCGGCGGTGCGGGAGATGATCTGAAAACGGGAGACGGAAGCAATGCTGGGCAGCGCCTCGCCACGGAAGCCCAGCGAAGCGACCTGTTCCAGGTCTTCCAGCGAGTGAATCTTGCTGGTGGCGTGCCGGGTCAGGGCCAGTGGCAGTTCTTCCGCCGACATGCCCTGGCCGTTGTCCTGTACCACGATGCGCTTGCGGCCACCGCCATGCACGGTGACTTCCACCTGATCGGCACCGGCGTCCAGGGCATTTTCCAGCAGTTCCTTGACCACGGAAGCCGGGCGGTCAATGACCTCGCCGGCGGCAATCTGGTTGACCAGTTGATCCGGCAGAGGCCGGATGCGGGGCTCAGTCTTCCGTGGCACGGTATTCGGCGTTGATCCAGCCGGAATCGCCTTCCGGGTAGGTTTCGTTCTTCCAGATGGGCACCCGCGCCTTCACCTCGTCGATGATGTAGCGGCAGGCGGCAAAAGCGGCGTCGCGATGGGCGGCGGCAACCCCCACCCAGACGGCACTGTCACCGATTTCCAGCGCGCCCACGCGGTGTACGCAGGCCGCGTCGATGATGTCGAAGCGCTGACGGGCTTCCTCCAAAATGGCCTCTCCTTCCTTCTGCCCCAACTCGGCATAGGCTTCATAGGCCAGACGGAAGACCGCCCGCCCCTCGTTGTGGTTGCGCACCCAGCCCTCGAAGCTGGCGAAGGCGCCGGCCTGCGGGTGCTGCATCTGCCGGCGCAGGGCGGTGATATCCAGTGGCTGGTCGGACAGCTGGAACATGCTCACCCTCCTGCCACCGGCGGAATGAACACCACCTGGTCACCCTGGGCCAGCGGGCTGTCCATGGGTACAAAGCAATCGTTGACCGCCACTCGCAGGCTGGCCGGCTCCAGTGTCAAGCCATAGCGTTGCTGCAGGGCGGCGTAGAGCTCCTCCGGGGTATTCACCGGCAGCTCCAGGATTTCTTCCTCGCGCCCCACCTGATCTCGCAGAGCGGCGAAATAGCGCAGTTTCAGGCTGATACTCATGGTGTTTCCGTCGGTTCGGTGTTGAAATCCCGCTTGCCGCCACTCTTGGACAGCAGGCGGGTCTGCTGAATGATCATCTCGTGGGTCAGCGCCTTGCACATGTCGTAGACGGTGAGCGCGGCCACGGATGCACCGGTCAGGGCTTCCATCTCCACGCCGGTCTTGTGGCTGACCGCCACCTCGCAGCGGATCACCACCTCCTGCCCTTCGGTTTCAAGGGTGATTTTGCACCGTTCCAGCCCCAGCGGATGACAGAAGGGAATCAGCTCGTGGGTGCGCTTGGCCGCCATGGTACCGGCGATGATGGCCGTCTGGAACACCGGCCCCTTGCGGGTATGGATTTCTCCTGCCCGCAGGGTCTCGGCCAGATGGTCCGGAAACCACACCCGCGATTCGGCCACCGCCGTGCGGCGGGTGACGGCTTTCTCGCCCACATCCACCATGCCGGGGCGACCGGCCTTGTCCACATGGGTCAGTGCAGGCATTCAACCACCAATCTGATACATTTCGATTTTCTTGCCGGGCAGGCGTTCCGGCAGGCGTTCACGCAATTCGGAATAGCGATCTCCACGCTGTTGCCACAGCTGGGCAATGGCCTGCCTCAAGGCCGCCGCATCCGTCTGCCGCAGCCAGGGCCGCAGATCCTTGCCTTGCTGGGCAAACAAGCAGGTGAACAGACGGCCATCGGTGGAGATCCGCGCACGGGTGCAATCACCGCAGAAGGGGGCGGAGATGGAAGTGATGAAGCCGATCTCGCCCGCGCCATCCTCGAACTGATAGCGCTTGGCCACTTCGCCGCGATAGTGTTCTTCCACCGCTTGCAGCGGCCAGCGGGCGGCAATGCGATCCAGCAATTCACGCGCGGGCACCACTTGTGCAGCCTGCCAGTGATTTTCCGTGCCCACATCCATGTATTCGATAAAGCGCAACACATGCGGGGTGTGGCGAAAATGCTCCACCATCTGTAGCACGCCCGCGTCGTTGACGCCGCGCTGTACCATGACATTGATCTTGATGGCGTCGAAACCGGCGGCCACGGCGGCATCCAGCCCTTCCAGCACTTGCTCCAGACTGCCACGCCCGCCGGTCATCCGTTGGAAGATGGCCGGGTCCAGGCTGTCCAGACTGAGCGTGATGCGATCCAGCCCCGCGGCTTTCAGCGGTTGGGCAAAACGCTTGAGCAGCAGGCCGTTGGTGGTCAGCGCCAGATCCTCGATGGCCGTCTCCCGCCGCAGTCGGCCGATCAGTTCGGGCAGATGCTTGCGCAGCAGGGGTTCACCGCCGGTGATGCGCAGCTTGCGCACCCCCAGGCTTTCAAAAGCCTGGACCAGACGTATCATGTCATCAAAGGACAAGCGTTCGGAAGCCGGCAGGAAATCGTGGTGCTCGGGGTATTCGGATTCCGGCATGCAATAGGGGCAGCGGAAGTTGCAGGTATCGATGACCGACAGACGAAGATCGCGCAGGGGGCGGCCCAGCCGGTCGGTCACCGTCTGAGCCGTTTCAACCGTCATGGGCGCAACTGATCGCAGCACAATGTAGCCATCGCTAATGAAAGCGTTTGATCATAGCAAAGCCCCTGTCTGGCCGACACCCCCCGACGGGAACATCCATACCCATCACTCGTTCAGGTCGGGCACCATCTCTTCGGGCACCGGCAGGTTCTCCGGCGGCTTGAGCCGGGCCCGTTCGGCACGCTTGAGGTTCTGCACCTGGTAGACATAGGCCAGCACCATGGCCACCGCCTTGAACAACTCCGCCGGGATGATATCGCCGATTTCACAGCTGGCGTACAGGGCACGAGCCAGCGGCGGGGCAGAGAACTGCATCACACCGTGTTCATCGGCCTTTTCCCGAATTTGCGCCGCGATGACCCCACGCCCCTTGGCCAGCACACGCGGTGCGCCGTCCTTCTCGTCATATTGCAGCGCCACAGCAAAATGGGTCGGGTTGGTCACCACCACATCGGCCTTTTCCACATCCTGCATCATCCGCTGCATGGCCATCTGCTGTTGCAACTGGCGGATGCGGCCTTTCACTTCCGGCCGGCCTTCGGTGTCTTTCATTTCATCCTTGACTTCCTGCCGGGTCATCTTCAGCTGCCGGTTGTATTGCCATAGTTGCCAGGGTACATCCAGCACTGCCAGCAGGATCAACACCAGCGACAACAGGAAGAACGCCCGCAGCAGCAGGCCGAAACCATGGACGATTTCCGTGCGCACATCCCCCTGCCCCAATTGCAGCAGCTCGCCGGAAAACCACCAGAGAATCAGCATGGCCAGGCCTGTGACGAACACGAACTTGAGCACCGTCTTGCTCAGTTCCATCAACGCCTGCAGGGAAAACAGCCTTTTGAAGCCACTGACCGGGTTGAGCTTGTCCGGCTTGAATTGCATGGCTTCGCTGGAAAAGTTGAAGCCACCCAGACTGACCGGCCCGGCCACGGCGGCCAGCAGCAGGATGATCCAGACCGGCCATAACGCCAGAAAGGCCTGCAACAGACTGTCACCCAGCTGCAACAGCAGGAAATTCGGGTTTTCCAGCACACCGGCTTGCAGTTGCCAGGGTTGCGCCAGCACCTGTGCCAGGCGTGTGCCCATGTGCCGGCCCGCCAGCAGCAGCATGGTACTGCCGGCCAGCACCACCATCATGGTATTCAGCTCACGGGAACGGGGCACCTGCCCCTTTTCACGGGCCTGCTGTTTTCGTCGGGGTGTGGCGGCTTCGCTGCGTTCCTGGGCGTTGTCCTGCTGTTCAGCCATGTCAACGCGCCTCCAGCATCTGCGTGATGGCTTGCCACACCTGCTGCAGCACATCGGTGATGGTGGCGGCCTGTCCGGCCCAGTTGAGCCACATCAGCGCCATGCCGAACAACAGGGTGATGGGAAAGCCCACGGCAAAGATATTCAGCTGCGGCGCCGCCCGGGTGATCACACCAAAGGCCAGGTTGACCAGCAGAATGGAAATCAGCACCGGCAGCGCCACCAAAAGCCCCAGGCCGAACATGGCCGAACCCCATTGCACCACCTGCCAGAGCCCCGCGCGGCTCAAGGGTTCACCTACCGGCAGCAGGGTGAAACTGTCATGCACCAGTTGCAGGAAGGCCAGGTGCCCGCCCAGCGCCAGAAACAGCAGGGTGGTGACAATGGCGTAGAACTGGGAAACCACCGGCACCTGCAGGCCGGATTGCGGGTCCATCATCACCGCAAAGCCCAGGCCCATGCCCATGGCGATGGATTCACCGGCGATGGTCACCGCCGCAAAGACCATTTGCAGCATGAAGCCCATGGCCAGGCCGATGAGCACCTGCTGTGCCACCAGCAAGAGCCCTTGCCAGGAAAACAGTTCCACCGGCGGAATGGCCGGCAACAGGCCGAACATCACCCAGGTCAGGGCCGCGGCCAGCAAAACCCGCAAGCGCAGGGGAATGCCACGGGCGCTGAACACCGGTGCCACTGAAAAGGTGGCAGCCAATCGAATAAAGGGCAGCAGCCAGGCACTGAGCCAATAGAGCAATGCCTGCTCGCTGAAAACCATGATCTAGGCCCCCAGCACCACTGGAATATAGGCCATCATCTGGTGAAAGAGGTCCACCAGCAGCTGTAGCATGAACTGGCCGAAAAACAGGATGGCAATGCCCATGCCGATGAGTTTGGGAATGAAGCTCAGGGTCATTTCCTGAATCTGGGTGGCCGCCTGCAGCATGCCGATCAACAGGCCGATCAACAGGGCGCTGAGCAGGATGGGCGCGGCCACCAGCATGGCCACCATCAGGGCCTGTCTGCCAATATCGATGACCAGATCGGCGTCCATGATGCGCTAGACGAAAAAACTGGAGGCCAGGCTGCCGATGACCAGCGTCCAGCCGTCCACCAGCACGAACAGCATGATCTTGAACGGCAGGGAAATGATCAGCGGCGAGAGCATCATCATGCCCATGGACATCAGCACGCTGGCCACCACCAGATCAATCACCAGAAAGGGAATCAGTAGCAGAAAGCCGATCTGGAAGGCGGTTTTCAGCTCCGAGGTGACATAGGCGGGCACCAGTACGGCGAAGGGCACGTCATTGCTGTTCTGGTAGGGGCCGTCACCGGCCATTTCCGCAAACAGTTTCAGATCCTGCTCGCGGGTTTGCGCCAGCAGGAACTCACTGACCGGCTGCCGGGCCTGTTGCAGGGCTTCGGTGAGGGTAATCTTTTCCTCGATATAGGGCGTCACCGCCACATCCATGACCTGATCCAGCACCGGCGTCATGATAAAAAAGCTCATGAACAGCGCCAGCCCGATGAGAATCTGGTTGCTGGGGGTCTGCTGGGTGCCCAACCCCTGGCGCAACAACGCCAGCACGATGAGGATGCGGGCGAACGGGGTCATCATGATGACGATGGCCGGCAAAAAGCTCAGCAGCGTCATCAGGATGAGAATCTGCAGGGTGACCGAGTAACTGGTGCCCTGCGGGCCGGTGGTTACGGTCACCGCCGGCAGCCCGGCCGGGGCCGCCAGCGAGAGTGCCGGCAACAACAAGGCCAGCAAAAGCAGCACACGGGGGATCAGCTTGTTCACGGCTGTGCCTCCCGGGCCTGTTTCAGCACGGTGCCGAAATCTTCTTCGGCCAGCGGCTGGATATCCTGCATCCGGGCCAGGCATTCCATGCGCTGCTGGGTGATGCCCAGTACCAGGTATTCCTGCCCGACCTGCACCAGTACCAGTTTTTCCCGAAAGCCCAGCGGCAGGCTGGCGCGAATCTGCATCCACTGGCCGCCGGCGGCACGGGCCTGCAGCCGGTTGAGCCGGCGATAGAGCCATGCGGCCAGCAGAATCATGCCCAGCACCAGGCCCAGATTGAGCAATAGCTGCAATATGGCCGAACCGCTGTTCAGGCCCGCAGCATCCCGGGCCGGCTCGGCCGCCAGCAGGGCCGGTGAAAACAGGCAACCTATCCAGACCAGGGTTTTCATCAGCGCAGCTTCTTCACCCGTTCCTGTGGGCTGATCACATCGGTGAGGCGGATGCCGTAGCGTTCGTTCACCACCACCACTTCCCCATGGGCGATCAGAGTGCCGTTGACCAGCACATCCATGGGCTCGCCGGCCATGTGATCCAGTTCCACCACCGAACCCTGGCTCAGTTGCAGCAGATGGCGGATGGGAATTTCCGTCCGGCCAATCTCCATGGACAGGGTCACGGGGATGTCCAGCACCATGTCCAGGCTGCGGTTGCCGACACAATCGGCATCCGGGGTCAGGGTGTCGAAATCGGTCTTTTCCGCCTGTTCGTGCTCTGCCTCACCGGACATGGCCGCGGCCTGTTCGTCGAGCGCATCGCCCCAGTCGGCGGCGGCATCTCCCTCGCCGCCTTCCTCGCCTTCGCTTTTCTGTTCACCCAGCGCGGCGGCCCATTCGTCCTCGATGGAGCCTTCATCGCCGCCTTCAGGCTGTTCTTCTTCCGGGGTGTCGTTTTCTTCACTCATGACGGTTTCACCTTGTCTTTCGTTTCAAGTGCCGCTTCCGCGGTTTCCTGCTGTTTTTCCAGCACATCCTTGGGATAGATGATCTCTTCCACCTTCACCGCGTGCTTGCCGTTGGAAATGCCGAACTGCCCCTTGAGCACCGGCACGCCGGCCGCGGCCACCACCACCTGTTCCGGCAGTTCGATGGGGATGATGTCGCCGGCTTCCATTTCCAGCACTTCCCGCAAGGGCAGCTCGGTTTCCACCAGGTTGCTGCGCAGTTCCACCTTGGCTTCCTTGATTTCGTCCTGCAACGCGCGGATCCAGCGGGTGTCGTTTTCGCCACGATCCGATTGCAAGCCCGCGCCGAGAATGTCGCGGATAGGCTCGATCATCGAATAGGGCATGGTCAGGTGAATTTCACCCCCGCCACCATCCAGCTCCACGCTGAAGGTATTGACCACCACCACTTCCGACGGGCTGACGATGTTGGCAAACTGCGGATTGACTTCGGAACTGTGGTATTCAAATTCGATTTCCAGCGCCGGCTCCCAGGCCTTTTGCATGTCCTTGAAGGCCTGTTCCAGCACGATCTGGATC
>WFUE01000084.1 GCA_015485125.1 Lysobacterales bacterium
GTGTGCGCCTGCTACGCGGTCTGCGCCAGCCCTGCAAGCTGCGGCCCGGCGATCATGCGGGCAATGCCTTTACGCTGGTGTTGCGTCAGTTGCGGGGTGATCACGGTTTGCTGGAGCAACGTTTGCAGGATTTGCAACGGCAAGGCTTTGCCAACGCCTTCGGCCCGCAGCGTTTTGGCCGTGCCGGTGCCAACCTGGAACGGTTGCAACAGGCGTTGCTACGGGGCCGCCCACGACGCAACGACAGCCGCATGATCTCCACCGGTCGGGCCTGGCTGTTCAACGAGCAATTGCGCCTGGCCATCGAAAATGAAAACTGGCAGCAGGGGCAGGGCTGGTTGTGGGGGCGGTTTCACCGGGACCACCAGCCCGGTGCCATCCAGCAAGCCGTGCGGGCGTGCTACCCGCAGTTGTGTGCCTGGCTGGAAGGCCTGCGCATGAATGCGGCACCGCGACCCTTTTCCGTCAGGGCCGAGGGCTTGTGCTGGCAATGGCTGGATGCGGAGGTGTTGCAGTTGCGCTTCACCCTGCCGGCAGGCAGTTTTGCCACGGCCTTGCTGGCCGAGCTGGGCACATTCCGGGATGGGGCCGGAACTGGCGATGGCTGACTCAGTCTAAGCAAGTATTGTGAATGGAGGAATCCCTGTCATGCGCCTTATCAAGATGACAATCCTGTTGCCCGTTCTGTTGTGGTTGTCCGCGTGCAGTATTCAGGGCAAAAACCAGCCAGGCTCGGTGGACATTTACCGCCAGTATGTAGAACAGAACCATCTGGATGCGGTCAGCAAGGTCAAGGCCTTTCGCATGGCCGGTTGGCAGGCGCTGGATGACCAGTGGTTGTTGCTGGACAATGCGCCCAGTCAGCCCTATCTGCTGCATGTGTCCATTCCCTGCACCGAATTGCGTTGGGCCAATCTGATTCAGGTGCGTCAAACCATGCCCCGGGTTCTGCAGGCGGATTTTGACAGCATTCATGTACCCCGGTCACCGGAAATACGGTGCACTATTGATGAAATCTATCCGCTGACAGCTGCGCAAAAGGATGCAATCGTGAAGCTGTCACACAAGACGACAGCCCACTGACGGGGGAAATGCAAGACCGGTTTCCGGGCAAGAGGCTGGCATTAATCCTCGTTATCTGGTTCGAAAAAGCACCAGGCAATCCCTGGGAAGGCCTTGCGAAAATCCCTTTCCACCCGGTTGATGTCGGCAATCAGCCGGGCAGCATCCTGTTGCTCTTCCATACGCGCCTTAATGGCCACCATGAGGTTGTCGCCCATCTGCAGGGTCAGAAGGTTGTAGAGTTCCGCAATTTCCGGCCGTTCTACCAGCCAGGCTTGCATGGCCCGCCGGTTTTCCGGCGCAGCCGATTGGCCGATCAGCAGGGCCATCACTTCTCGCCCCACCAGGGTGGCAACGGTGATCAGTAGAATGCCGATGCCGATACTGCCCAGCGCGTCGAATAAGGGATTGCCGGTCACCATGGTGAGCAGGATGAACATCAGTGCCAGTAACAGGCCCAGCAAGGCGGCCAGATCTTCTCCGAAAATCACCAGCAAGGGGCTGTTGCGGCTTTCCCTGAACCATTCGAACCAGCCCAGATCACCTCGTTCCTTGTTGATTTCCCTCATGGCGCCGAGCAGGGAGAGCCCTTCGGCCACAATGGCGAAAACCAGTACCGTCACGGCCACCATGGGTTGATGCAGGGGTTCAGGGTTGTGCAGCTTGTGCCAGCCCTCATACAGGGAGAACATGCCACCCATGCTGAACAGCATTACCGCCACAACAAAAGACCAGAAAAACACGCTCTTGCCATAGCCCAGCGGATATTCGTCACTGGGTGGCCGGCGGGATTGTTTCATGCCGAGTATCAGCAGTAGCTGATTGCCACTGTCCGCCGTGGAGTGGATGGCTTCGGCGAGCATGGCGCCGGACCCGGTATACAGGGCAGCAGCGAACTTGGCAATGGCAATGGAAAGATTGGCCGCCAGTGCATAGAGCACCGAGCGCAGTGAGTTGGCCTGGGCCATGGGTTTCCCTCTCGTTTTTCCACCATTGTGCGGTAGTGATCGGGCAAAGACAATTCCGTGACCAGCGCACACTATCTTATATACCAATATTCCTCTTGTCTCCTGAGGCTTTTGGCGTTAAGGTTCCGTGAATGCCCTGAGCTTGCGCTCGGGGCAGTTCATGCAACCAGAACAACAGATAGGGGACTAGACCGTGAACAATCATCGCAAGTTGCTCTCCAGTGCCATCGCACTGGTCCTGGCTTCCTCTTTTGTTTTGCCGGCCTACGCCGACGAAGCGGAAGATGGCGACAAGAATGACGAAAAAAGTGTGGAGGAAGTGCTGGTTACCGGTACTCGTTCCAAGCCCAGAACCGCACTGGATTCACCTGTGCCCATCGATTCCTTCAGCTCCGAGCTGCTGGATCTGCAGGCCAGTGGTGACATGACCGAGAACCTGCGTAATCTGGTACCGGCTTTTACCGCCACCCCCTTCACCGGTGATGGCAGCGCCTTTGTGCGTTCCACCTCCCTGCGTGGCCTGCCGCCGGATGAGACTCTGGTGCTGGTCAACTCCAAGCGCCGCCATCGCTCCGCGCTGATCCAGCACTTCGGTGCCGCCATGAGTGCCGGCTCCCAGGCCGCTGATATCGGCATGATCCCCAGCATCGCGGTCAAGAATGTGGAAGTGCTGCGTGACGGTGCCGCCGCCCAGTACGGTTCCGACGCCATCGCCGGCGTGCTGAACTTCATCCTCAAGGATTACGATGAAGGGGGCAAGGTGGAAGGCCAGGTGGGCCAGTTCTATGAAGGCGAGAACTCCTACAAGCTGGCGGCCAATATCGGCTTCCCGCTGAGTGAAAACGGCTTTGCCAATTTCAGTGCCGAGTATCAGGACAATGAACAGTTGCATCGCGGCTTCCAGCCTGCGGCCGCACAGGCTGCCATTGATGCCGGCATTCCCAATGTGGGCCAGGACAGTCCCTACGAGGGTGACAATCTGGCCCAGACCTGGGGTCGGCCAAAGAACTGGGGCCTGCGTACCGTATGGAACATGGGACTGGATCTGAACGACAGCATGGAAGCCTACATGTTCGGCAACTATGCCCAGACATCCGGCACCTACCGTTTCTTCTACCGCAACCCCAACCACTCCAGCCTGCAGCCGCTGCCGCTGGATCCCACGGATCCTTCCCAGGGCAACTTCTGCTGGTGTGACGTGCTGCCGGGTGGCTATACGCCCTATCTGGATGGCGACCAGCAGGACTTCAGCAATGTGGTGGGTGTCCGTGGCGAAATGATGGCTGACACCAGCTACGACATCAGCTTCAGCTACGGCTCCAACCTGCTGTCCTACACGCTGCACAACACCCTGAACCCCACTTATGGGCCTACCTCCCAGCGTGTGTTCCATCCGGGTGATCTGAAGCAGTATGAAACCAACTTCAACGCGGATTTCTCTACGCCGGTTAGCGACAATGTAAACCTGGCCTATGGTTTCGAATGGCGTCGTGAGACCTATGTGATGCAGGTGGGCGACCGTCAATCCTGGGATGCCGGCCCGTGGGCGCTGGTCGGTGGCCTGATCAATCCGGAAACCGGTCAGCCTTACAGCAACCCGCCGGTAGGCGCCAATGGCATGAGTGGTACAACACCGGAATCCGCCGGTGAGTTCGGTCGCAGCAATATCGCGCTCTACACCGATGTGGAATGGGACGTAACCGACGATTTCCTCATCCAGGCCGCCCTGCGCTACGAGGATTTCGAAGACTTTGGCAGCACCACCAATGGCAAGCTGGCCATGCGCTATACGCTTAATGACAGCTTCACCATTCGTGGTGGCGTATCCACGGGCTTCCGTGCGCCGACGCCTGGCCAGTCCAACTACACCGGCATCGTGACCACCTTCGATGGTGCAACCGGGCAACAGACCCAGCAGGGTACGGTCAGCCCCACATCCGAGCTGGCTGCCGGCCTGGGGGGTACCGCATTGTCTCCGGAAGAGTCGCTGAACCTGAATTTCGGCTTTACCGCCAATCTGGGTGAAGTGACCATCACCGCCGATGTGTACAAGATCAATGTGGACGACCGGATCGTCAAGACCCAGGACATTCCCGTGGATCATCCGCTGTTCACCCGCGTGTCCTTCTACACCAACGGTCTGAACACCGAAACCACCGGTCTGGATATCGTGGCCGAGTACGGCATGGATTGGGAAAATGGCGCGACCACCAACTTCAGTCTGGCCTACAACTACAACAACACGGAAGTGGTCAGCCAGAATCAGGTCAATGGCGTGAATCCGGTTTCGGACTCCACCATCTTCAATATCGAGAACAACCTGCCTGAAGACCGCCTGACCGCAGTGGTCATGCACGAGTTCAGTGACTGGAAGGTAACCTTCCGTGCCAACTACTATGGTGAAACCATCGATGAGCGCAACAACCGCGAGCCGGTGGATTCCGCCTGGCTGGTGGATCTGGATGTGAACTACCACCTGAACGAGAACTGGGATCTGAACTTTGGTGCCAACAACCTGTTCGACACCTATCCCAACAAGATTCAGACCCGTGTAGCCAATGGTCTGGCCTATCCGCGCAGAACTCCCATCGGCTATGACGGTGGCATGGCCTATTTCCGCGCCGTGTACAGTTTCTGAACTGCGGAAACACGCTGACTTCAAGCGGGCCTTCGGGCCCGCTTTTTTTATGTTTGTCCCTGGCAAGAACGGCTGAATCTATCCGCTTCTTGTGACTGTGGGCGTGACAGCGTAAGCTGCCCTTTTCAGCTGGGTAAAAGGGTTTCCTGTCATGCGCATGTGGCCGTTCTTGCTGTGTTTCTTTTCCTCTCTTTTGCAGGCCACGCCGGTGCTGCTGCACCATGTCAAAGGCTATACGCCGGTGGATACCGGTTTCGAGCGCTTTGATGCCCTGCTGTTCGAAGATGGCAAGGTACTGGCCACGGGCCGTTACAAGCAATTGCGTTCACGCGCGCCGGCATGGAATCACCTGGATGGGCAGGGTGCGGTCCTGCTGCCGGGGCTGACGGATGCCCATGGTCATCTGCTTTCTCTGGGGCTGACGCTGAACCGGGTGGACCTGCGTGATGCCCACAGCCTGGCTGCCGCGCTGACACAGATCCAGACCTTTGCAGCCAGCCACCCCCAGCAACGCTGGATACAGGGCCGGGGCTGGAACCAGGTATTCTGGCAGGACAACGGTAAACGCTTCCCCAACCGCCAGCAACTGGATGAAGCCATCCGTGACCGGCCGGTCTGGTTGCGGCGTATCGATGGGCACGCCGGCTGGGCCAATTCCCTGGCCTTGCAACGGGCCGGCATCACCGCCGCTACCCTGGACCCGCCCGGCGGCAAGATCCTGCGGGATGCGCAGGGCAAGCCCACCGGTGTGCTGATCGACAATGCCATGGAACTGGTGGAAAAGAAAATCCCCGCCATCTCCGGGCAGGAGCGTGCTGCGGCGCTGGAAGCCGCCATCGTCCATCTACAGTCACTGGGCCTGACCGGCATGCACGATGCCGGCACGGAGTGGGGCACGCTGCAATGGCTGCTGCACCGGCAGGCGGAAGGACGACTGGATTTTCGTGTCTATGCCATGTTGTCGGCGGCCGACCCACGATTCGATGCCATGCGCAAGCTGGGGCCGGTGGAAGCCGATCATCTGCGGGTACGTTCCATCAAGCTCTATGCCGATGGCGCCCTGGGTTCGCGTGGGGCCTGGCTGCTGGCACCCTATGCCGATCAGCCCGACAGCACCGGCCTGGCCCTGACGCCACCGGAAAAATTGCGGCAACAGATTCTACAACTGGCCGGCGAGGGCTGGCAGGTGAATGTGCATGCCATCGGCGACCGGGCCAATCGCGTGGTGCTGGATGCCTACGCCAGCTTGCGGGGAGAGGCGGATGCCCATCATCTGCGTCACCGCATCGAGCATGCGCAGATTATCGACCCGGTGGATATTCCCCGATTCGCACAATTGGGCGTGATCGCATCCATGCAGCCCACCCATGCCACCAGCGACATGAACATGGCGCCGGATCGGCTGGGGCCGAAGCGCCTGGCCGGTGCCTATGCCTGGCGCAAACTGCTGGACAGTGGCGCCCGCATCGCGGCCGGTTCCGATTTTCCCGTGGAACTGGCCAACCCCTTTCATGGGCTCTATGCCGCCGTCACCCGCAAGACTCGAGATGGCAAGCCGGAGAACGGCTGGTTGCCGCAAGAGCGCATGACCATGGAAGAAGCCCTGCGTGCC
>WFUE01000085.1 GCA_015485125.1 Lysobacterales bacterium
AACCGCGACCGGATTCGCAAATGAGCCCCATCGACGGCATTCTGGAACGGTTGTCGTCGCTGGTTGCCTTCGATACCTGCAACCCGCCGCGCAACATCCAGGCCGGTCAGGGGCTGTTTCCCTGGCTGCAGGAACAGTTGCCCGGTTTCCGCTTCCCGTTGCAGGACAGTGGCAACGGCTGTATCAGCCTGCTGGCCGAACGGGGCGAGCCGGAGCTGTTGTTCAACTTCCATGTGGATACCGTGCCGGCCAATGAGAAATGGCAGCGTGATCCCTTCCACCTGCGCGTGGAAGGAGACCGGGCCTATGGCCTGGGTGCCTGCGACATCAAGGGTGCGGCCGCCTGCATGCTCAGCGCGGTCACGCAGACGGATGGCCCGGTGGCCTTGCTGTTTTCCTCGGATGAGGAAGCCGGCAACAGCACCTGTATCCGCAACTATCTGCCGAACAACCGCTACCGCAAGGTGGTGGTGGCTGAGCCCACCCGCGCGCAAGCCGTGACCGCGCACCGGGGCATTGGCACCGCCATGCTGGAGTTTGCCGGTATTCCAGGCCACGCCTCGGCGGAACGGGCGATGACGGACAGTGCCATCCATCGCATGGCCCGCTGGCTGAACCGGGCGCTGGATGAAGTGGACAACCGGCGTGAAGCCCGTTTTCAGAATCTCAACGGTGTGCGCTTCAACGCCGGCCGCGTGGTGGGTGGCATCAAGCCCAATATGATTGCCGGTGACTGTGAACTGAAACTGGGCCTGCGCTCCCTGCCGGCACAGGACCCGAAACAGTTGCTGGCCGAACTGGTGGAACTGGCCGAGCCGGGCTGGATTCGCCAGTGGGAAACCGGTTTTCTCGCCCCGGCCCTGCCAGCCAGTGCCGACCCCGAGGCACTCGCCGCTGGAGAAGCGCTGGCTGATGAACTGGGTCTGCCAGCGGGCGAGGCGGTGGATTTCTGGACCGAAGCCTCGCTGTTTTCCGAGGCCGGTTGCGCGGCGGTGGTTTTCGGGCCGGGAGACATTGCCCAGGCGCACACCGCAGACGAATGGGTACTGCTGGAGCAGCTGGAAAGCGTACACGAACACTATTGCAGGATACTGGCCTCATGAGCGCAGATCTGAAAACCCGCGATACTATCGTCAAGCTGCTCAGCAACATGGGCAGCCAGAAAGAGGTGCACCAGTACCTCAAGCGTTTTTCCAGCCTGGAGGTCAGCCGCTTTGCCGTGGTCAAGGTGGGCGGCGCCATCATCCGGGATGAACTGGAAGAACTGGCCTCGGCCCTGTCCTTTCTCCAGCGGGTCGGCCTGACCCCCATCGTCATCCACGGTGCCGGGCCGCAGTTGACGGCCGCACTGGAGGAGGCGGGAATCACACCCAGGTTTATCAATGGCTTGCGCGTAACGGATGAGGAAACCCTTTACCACGCGCGCATCGTCATGCAGCAGGCCAACCTGGCACTGGTGGAAGCTTTGCAGGCACAGGATACCCGCGCCACCTCCATCACCGATGGCGTATTCGAGGCGTCACTGACCGAAGATACCGAGCTGGGGCTGGTGGGTGAAGTTACCGGCGTGCGTCTGTCGGCAGTACGCACCGCGTTGCAGGCCCGCAGCATCCCGGTGTTGACCTGCCTGGGTGTGACCCGTGGCGGGCAGATCGTCAACATCAACGCCGACATGGCCGCCCATGAACTGGTACGCGAGGTCAAGCCTTACAAGATCATCTTTCTTACCGGGACCGGTGGCCTGCTGGATGAACAGGGGCAGGTCATCCCTTCGGTCAACCTGAGCACTGACTTTGACGAACTGGTCGCCCAGCCCTGGGTTTCCGGCGGCATGGAGCTGAAACTGCGCCAGATTCACAGCCTGCTGAAGGAACTGCCATTATCCTCGTCGGTCTCCATTACCAAGCCGGCGCATCTGGCCAAGGAGCTGTTTACCCATCGGGGTGCGGGCACGCTGATTCGCATGGGTGAGCGTATCCGCTGTCACGACCGTTGGGAGGCGGTGAATCTGGACAAGCTGCGCGGGCTGATTGAGTCGGCCTTTGGCCGCACGCTGGATACGGACTATTTCGACAAGACACCGCTGTATCGCCTGTATGTCAGTGAATCCTGCCGCGCGGCGGCCATCCTTACGCTGGAAAACGGCGTGCCGCATCTGGACAAGTTCGTAGTGGAGGAATCCGCGCGCGGGGAAGGGCTGGGGCGTGCCGTCTGGCAGCACATGCGCCAGCAGCATCCCAGCATGTTCTGGCGGGCGCGGCGCAGCAATGTGGTCAACCCCTTTTATTTTCAGGAAGCGGATGGCTGTTTCAAGCGCGGTGACTGGGTGGTGTTCTGGTACGGGCTGGATGACATCCGGCAGATTCAGGACTGTGTTGATTTCGCCGCCCAACAACCGGCAACCATTTGAGAGTATGCGATGAAAACATTGAAAGCAGGATTGATCGGTGCCCGCGGGCATGTGGGCAAGGAGCTGATTCCATTGCTGCTGGCGCACCCGCAGGTGGAACTGGAACTCATCAGCTCGCGCGAGCTGGAAGGCCAGCCAGTACAGGCCATGGTGCCGGAGGCAGTATCGGATTTGCATTTTCGCAATGTGGGCCCGGAAGAACTGGCCCGTGCCGGGCTGGACGTCTGTTTTCTGGCCTTGCCCAACGGTTATGCCTCGGAATTCGTCCAGGCCGTGGAGCAGGGCAGCCCGGATACCTGCCTGATCGACCTCAGCGGCGACCACCGCTTCGACGATGCCTGGGTCTATGGCTTGAGCGAATACCAGCGCCTGGCACTGGCCGGCGCCCGGCGCATCTCCAACCCCGGCTGCTATGCCACCGGCATGCAGCTGGCCATTCGCCCCTATCTGGATTGGCTGGCCGAACCACCGGTCTGCTTCGGTGTATCCGGCTACAGCGGTGCAGGCACCAAGCCCAGCCCGAAAAATGACCTGAATGTGTTGCGCGACAACCTGCTGCCCTACGCGCTGGCCAATCATTTGCACGAGGAGGAAGTCAGCCATCAGATGAACCAGCCGGTACATTTTTCTCCGCATGTAGCCCAGTTCTTTCGCGGCATCAGCCTGACCATTCACCTGCGTCTGCAGTCCGCGGTGACCTATGCGCAGGCCATGCAGCGCCTGCGGGAGGCGTATGAAAACGAACCGCTGGTGCAAGTCAGCGAGGAGATCCCGGAAGTAAAAGCCAATGCCGGCCGGCACCATGCTGTCGTCGGCGGTCTGACCCTGGGCGATGCCGGGCAGCGGCTGGTGCTGGTGGCCACCCTGGACAACCTGCTCAAGGGGGCGGCCACCCAGGCGGTACAGAACATGAATCTGGCCTTTGGTTTTGAGGAGTTGACCGGCATTGCGTGGGAGGAGCAGGCATGAGCATGATCTGGCAAAAGGGTGAGGTGGATGTGGATCAGGCCATCATGGCTTTCATGGCCGGTGAAGATGTGGTGCTGGATCGCATCCTCTTTCCCTATGACATCCAGGCCTCCATCGCCCATGTGCAGGGCCTGCGCAATATCGGCATCCTGAATGAGGAGGAGGCCCGGCAATTACAAGCGCAGTTGCAGGCCATTGGAAAGGCCTTCGATCAAGGCGAACTGGTGCTGGATGAACGCTTCGAGGACATGCATTCAGCCATCGAATTCTGGCTGACGGAACGGCTGGGTGACCTGGGCAAAAAGGTACACACCGGTCGCAGCCGCAATGATCAGGTTCTGGTGGCCATGCGCCTGTATCTGCGTGACAGTCTGGAACAGCTGCAAGGCCAGTGTATGCAAGTGGCTGAAGTCTGCCTGCGGCGGGCGGAAGAAACCCGCAATCTGCCCATGCCCGGCTATACCCACTTGCAGCGGGCGGTGGTGTCCTCTGCGGGCATGTGGTTCGCCGGTTTTGCCGAGGCTTTTATCGACAATGCGCAACTGGCCAAACAAACCCGGCAATGGCTGGATGCCAACCCGCTGGGCACGGCCGCCGGCTACGGCGTCAACTTGCCGCTAGACCGTGCGCATACCACCGAGGCACTGCGGTTTGCCCGCATGCAGGTCAAC
>WFUE01000086.1 GCA_015485125.1 Lysobacterales bacterium
GGCTGAATCGCGAGGGAGCGTACATACAAGTACGTGACCGAGTGAGGCAGCCCGTGCAGCGCAGAGATACGGAAAACAAGCCGCCCAAAATCAGTCCCAGCGCAGAGTTCCTCCTGTCTGATACTCCGTCACCCGCGTTTCAAAGAAGTTCTTCTCCTTGCGGATATTGGCCTGTTCATCCAGCCAGCTGAGGGCGCAGCGGGCACCGGGGAAGGGTTCTTCCAGCCCCAGCTGGCGGGCACGGCGATTGGCGATGTAGCGGAACTGCTCCATGTGGTCGGTGGCGTTATAGCCCATGATGGGCCGGGCGAGGATGTATTCGGCATAGGCCTGTTCGCATTCCGCCGCCTCCTGCCACATGGCCTGCAAGGCCTCGGGGTCGGGCTGGATGCCGGTTTCCGCGATGATCTCGCGCACCACGCGGATGCCAAAGCCGGCGTGCAGCACCTCGTCACGCATGATGTATTGCAGCTGTTCGGCGGTGCCTTTCATCAGCCCGCGCCGCTGCAGGGCGAAGATGGGCGAGAAGCCGTTGTAGAACCAGGTGCCTTCGAACACGGCGGCGAAGAAGATGTAGGAAAGCAGGAAGGTGTGCAGGTCGTCCGCATCGCCCAGGTCCAGATCGTTGCGCAGCACCGCGTCCAGCCGGCGGTTGGCCATGAGGATCTTGCCGTGGATGGCCGGCACGGTGCGGTAGCGGTTGTAGATTTCCTGCTGGTCCAGGCCGATGGATTCAATGCAGTGCTGGTAGGTCCAGGTATGCAGCGCTTCCTCGTAGACCTGCCGGGCCTGATAGATCTGCAGTTCCGGCGCGCTCATCTTTTCCATCACCGCCAGGCCGATGTTGCGCATGGCGAGGATGTCGGAAGTGGTGAGGTAGGCCAGCACATTCTCGTAGACATGCCGTTCGGCATCGTTGAGCTTGTGGTGGTAGTCCTGCACATCCTGGTTCATGTTGATGTCCAGCGGCGTCCAGTGGTTCTTGTTGGCGTTGAGAAAGTATTTCCACGCCCAGGGGTATTTGAATGGGGCCAGCTGGTTGATATCGGTCTGGCCGTTGACCACACGCTTGTCAGCGGCATTGACCGGTGCCAGGCCATCGAGGGCCGGGGCCGGCGCTTCGGCTGGCAAAGCCGCTGGAGCCACTTCGGGCACGGGTTCGGCCACCGGTTCGGCCGCCGGCTTGCGAGCCGGAATGTTCAGGGGGTCTTCCCAATTCAGCATGAGGATTCTCCTTGGCTTACTGGCAGGCTTCGCAGTCGGGGTCGTCAATGGCGCAGGCCTTGGGGGCCGCTGGTTCATCGATGCCGGTTTTTTCCACATGGGTGGCTCCCAGTGTGCGCAGGTAGTAGGTGGTTTTCAGCCCGCGCACCCAGGCCAGCTTGTAGAGCTTGTCCAGCCTGGGGCCGTCCGGCTCTTTCATGTAGAGGTTCAGGGAGATGGCCTGATCCACCCATTTCTGCCGCCGGGCCGCCAGCTCCACCAGCCAGCGCGGGTCGATCTCGAAGGCGGTGAGAAAACGGGCGCGGATGGCCGGCGGAATGCGGTCGATGGCCTGCACCGAACCATCGAAGTATTTGAGGTCGTTGATCATCACCTCGTCCCACAGGCCCTCGGCTTCCAGCGCCTGTACCAGTGCCGGATTGACCACGGTGAATTCACCGGAGAGGTTGGATTTGACATAGAGGTTCTGGTAGGTGGGCTCGATGGACTGGCTGACCCCGCAGATATTGGAGATGGTGGCCGTGGGTGCAATGGCCATGGTATTGGAATTGCGCATGCCCTGGGCCTGCACCTTCTGCCGCAGCAGGTCCCAGTCCAGCGTGGTGCTGCGGTCCACATCCAGATAGCCACCGCGCTCGGCTTCCAGCAGTTTCAGGGAATCAATGGGCAGGATGCCCCGGCTCCACAGCGAGCCTTCGTAGCTGGGATAGCGGCCCCGTTCCGCGGCCAGATCGCTGCTGGCCTCGATGGCGAAGTAGCTGATCTGCTCCATGCTGCGGTCGGCAAATGCCAGGGCTTCGTCACTGAAGAAGGCCAGGCCCTGGGCATGCAGGGCATCCTGAAAGCCCATCAGCCCCAGCCCCACCGGGCGGTGACGCAGGTTGGAACGGCGCGCCTGCGGCACGGCGTAGTAGTTGTAGTCGATGACATTGTCCAGCATGCGCATGGCGGTGTGCACCGTGTCGCGCAGCAGGTCCACATTCAGGCCGTTTTCATCCACATGGGCGGCCAGGTTGACCGAACCCAGGTTGCAGACGGCGATTTCCTCGTCGGAGGTGTGCAGGGTGATTTCGGTGCACAGGTTGGAGGAATGCACCGTGCCCACATGCTGGTTGGTGTAGCGCAGGTTGCAGGGGTCCTTGAAGGTGATCCACGGGTGGCCGGTTTCGAACAGCTGGGTGAGCATCTTGCGCCAGAGGGTGACCGCGTCCACTTCCTTCCATAGCGTGATTTCACCGGCGCGGGCCTGCTGTTCGTAGTGTTCATAGCGCTGGCGGAAGGCCTGGCCGGTCAGCTCGTGCAGGTCCGGCACATCGTCCGGGGAGAACAGGGTCCATTTCTCTCCGCGCGCCACCCGCTCCATGAACAGGTCGGGAATCCAGTTGGCGGTGTTCATGTCATGGGTACGCCGGCGTTCATCGCCGGTGTTCTTGCGCAGTTCGAGAAAATCCTCGATATCGATGTGCCAGCTTTCCAGATAGGCGCAAACCGCGCCCTTGCGCTTGCCGCCCTGGTTGACGGCCACGGCGGTGTCGTTGGCCACCTTGAGGAAAGGCACCACGCCCTGGGATTCGCCGTTGGTGCCGCGAATATGCGCGCCCAGGCCGCGCACGCGGGTCCAGTCGTTGCCCAGGCCACCGGCAAACTTGGACAGCAGGGCATTGTCGCGAATGCTGTCGTAGATGCCGGCCAGCTCATCCGGCACGGTGGTCAAATAGCAGCTGGACAGCTGTGGCCGCAGGGTGGCGGAATTGAACAGCGTGGGCGTGGAGCACATGAAGCGGAAGCTGGAAAGCAGGCGGTAGAAGGCCACGGCCTTTTCTTCCCGGTCGATTTCGTGCATGGCCAGGCCCATGGCCACGCGCATAAAGAAGCTCTGCGGCAATTCGATGCGCTGCTGGCGGTGATGGAGAAAATAGCGGTCGTACAGGGTTTGCAGGCCCAGATAGGTGAAGGCGTCGTCCCGTTCGGCCTCCAGTGCAGCGGCCAGCTTCTCCAGGTCGAAATGCAGCAGTTCCGGGTCGAGCAGTTGCACTTCCACCCCACGGCGGATGGCCGCCGGGAACAAGCGGGTATAGTCCGCCGCGTCGGCTTCGTCAGCCAGCCCCAGCGTGGCGGCCACCTCGCCACGGGCCTTCTGCAGCAGCAGGCGGGCGGTCAGCCGGTCGAAATCCGGGCCACGCTCGATCCAGGTGCGGGCGGTAAGAATCAGCGCCTCGTGCAGCTGGGCCTCGTCCATGCCGTCGTGGCAGTTTTTCAGGCAGGCCTCGGCCAGTTCCTCCAGCGAAACCGCGGGCAAATCGGTGGTCAAGGGCCGCAGGCGCGCCTGCAGGGTGGCCGCATCCAGTATCCGCTCGCCCCGGGCGGTTTGCAGGCGCAGGCCGGAGGTTGCCGCTGTCGTTTCCGGCTGGCTGGCCTGACGCTGACGGGCGCGCTCTTCGCGGTAAAGCACGTACAGGCGCGCCACCTTGTGGTGACCGGCACGCATCAGCGCCAGTTCCACCTGATCCTGGATATCCTCGATATGGATCACCCCACCGCCGGGCAGGCGACGGAACAGGCTGGCCATGACCTGCTCGGTCAGGGCCGCCACCTGCTCGTGTACCCGGCGGGAAGCGGCGGCCTGCCCGCCTTCGGCGGCCAGAAAGGCCTTGGTCAGCGCCACGCTGATCTTGTCGGGTATGAACGCGGTATGCGCGCCATTGCGGCGCAGCACTCCGTACTGGCTGTAGCGGCTGGGATCGCTCTCGGC
>WFUE01000087.1 GCA_015485125.1 Lysobacterales bacterium
CTTTTCGAACAGTTGTCGTGCCGCTTCCTGCCGCCCCAGCTCCACATACACCCGCGCCAAGTCATAGAGCAGCCACGGGTCGCGTGGCTGGTAGGGCAGCGCCTGCTCCAGCCTTTCCGCGGCCTCGGTCCATTGGCCCCGTGCCTTGTACAGCCCGGCTTCCGCCCGATAGGTACGGGCCTGCAGACGGGCGTAATCCTCGCCCATGACCTGCTTCTGTTTCGCCGTCAGCCCGTTCAGGCCCGCACGCGCCTGCCCGGCCTTGCCCTGCTCCAGCCAGGTCTCCAGCAGCCCCGTCAGCGCCAGCGCTTCTTCCGGATGCTGGCGCAGAATGGCCCGATAGCGTTTCTCGGCTTCCGGGTAGTCCTTTTTCTGCCGGTAGAGTGCCGCTTCCAGGCCGCGGGCGTAGACGGCATCGTCTTGCAGCGCGAAAGCCTGCCGCAGGGCGGCTGCCGCGTCATCCAGGCGATTTTCCCTCAAGGCGGTCTGGGCCTGCTTGACATGGTGCCAGTAGGCGGCGGCCCGTTTCAGGCTGCGCCACTTGTCCTGATCGTACTGGCTGTGTTTCAGCGCCTTGTCAAACCAGGGCACGGCTTCACCATGGCGGCCCTGACGCATCAGCGCCTGCCCCAGCCCGCCGAGAAATGCCTCGCGATCAGGCAGGCCGCGCACGGCCTGGCGCAGTGCCTGCTCCGCCTCGGGCAGACGGCCCTGTTCCAGCAGCTTCAGCCCCCGCTGGCCGGCTTTCCACGCCGGATTGGCCAGCAACCTCCGCCGCTCGGCGGCCACCCGCTCGGCTTTGGCCAGCAAGGCGCGCACGCCCTGATCTTCCGGGTCCATGCGCAGGTAGCGGCGGTAGTAGGGAATGCTGTCGGCGTTTTCATCCATGCGAAACAGCGCCCGGCGAATCATGGCATGCACTTGCCGTTCCAGTCGGGGCTTGTCCAGCAGGGCGTAGAGCTCATCCAGCAGAGCCGGGTTGCGCGGGTTCTGCCGCAACTTCAGGGCAATCCATTCCAGTCGCACGCCTTCGTGGGTGGGATAGCGCTGGCGCAGGTCATCCAGCCCATCCAGAGCCGCCTGAAAGCCGCCGTCGGCATCGGCCAGCCAGTTGTAGTATTCCAGCGCGATATCCGGTTCCGGCAACTGCCGGGGAAAGAGCTGCCGGTACAGTTGCAGGGCCGCTTGCAGGCGACCGGAACGGGCCAAAAGCCGTGCCTGTTGCAGGGTCATGCGCTGGGCTTCCAGGGTGGCGATCCAGGCCCGGGCCTGTTGCAGGGCCGGATGTTCGGGCGGCACTACGGCGACCAGTTTTTGCAACCATTGTTTGGCCTGTTCGAGATCCTTTTCCTTGACCGCCAGACGCACGCGCATGGCCAGCGCCCGAGGATGGTTGGGCTGGATGCGCGCCAGTTTATCCAGGCTGTTGCGTGCCAGATCCAGCCGATAGCGTGATTCCCAGCCCTGCGCCTGCTGCAGCAAACGGGTTGCCGGATCATCCACAGCCCAGGCACTGGCCAGCAGCAGGGACAACAGCCACCATGTCAGGAGTTTCTTCATGAGCAATCCGCCTGCCCCTTCGACACAACCGCCTGCAAGCGCCCCCGTGCATCCGGGCGGTAGCGCTGCCGCCAGCCCTCGGCAAAGAGCCGCAATACCTGGTTGTAATAACCGCTGCCATCCGCAGCCCGGGTCAGCCGCATCACGGTTTCCGCCCACAAGGGCTCCAGGGCCGCGTAAAAGCCCGCCGGTCCCTGCCCTTCGGCCTGGCCGGTCTGTGGTCTTGTTTTCAACGGCACATGACCAAGCCGACGCACATGCTCAAGCATGGGTCGAAAATGTGCCACCAGTGCGGTACGTTCCGGATCGGCCGGTGAAAGCATGCCCAGCCAGAGATAGACGCGGATGGCATCATAGCTGCCCACCGCTTCCGGCCGGATGCCCTTGCCCAGCCGATACACCGCCCAGTCGGGTGCCAGCCCGTGCGGGGCGCTTTGTTTCAACTGCTTGACGGTGGCAGGTATCAGGCGCTGCCACCAGCTATCTTCCTGGGCGAAACGGCGCCAGTGAAACAGTACTGGATAGGATGGGTTCAGGCGCACACGGCCTTCTTCCTCCTGAAAACCCTTGCGACCGGGCAGCACGACCCAGCCGATACCGGGCAATCGCAGACTTTCATGCTTGCGTACATTGGCCAGCAGTTGCCGGCCAGTTTGCTGGTATTCCGGCTTTTGCCACATGCGCCCGGCTTCCAGCAAGGCATAGGCCAGCCACAGGTCGGCATCCGAGGCGCTGTTGTCATCCAGCACCGTCCACTGGCCATCCTGCCGCCGTCCCCAGAGCCAGGCCGGCAGGCCCTGATCCAGCCGCCCGGCGGAGAGGTTGTTTTCCGTCCACTGCAACAGGCGGGCGAAAGCTGGCCGGTCATCGGCCAGCAGGGCGAAAAACAGTCCGTAGGCCTGGCCTTCGGAAGTGGTGGCCTTGTCCTCGCGGCCATGGTCAATCACCCGTCCGTCCGCGCTGACATGCGTCTGCTGGAATGTCTGCCACAGGGGCCAGGGGCAGGCCGCCTCGAGTGGCAACACGGCCAGTAGCAGAAACAGCGGCCCCAGCCGTTTCATGCTCAGTCCTGTGGATTCAGTCGACGGGCCCGCAGGCCTTCCAGCACTTTCCACAGCAGGAAGGCGGTGACCAGCGCCACCAGCAGGGCCAGGGTGATGAGCACAAAGGGATGACGGATCAGGAAATACCAGACCCGCAGGTGCCAGGCCAGATCACCCACCATGTAGGTTTCGCCCACCAGCAGGTTTTCACTGCGCTCGCCACGAAACAGGGTGACGCTGCCATGGATGCCGGCCACCACACCCGGATCGCCCAGGCCCTGCACCACCTGCTCCAACCGGCGTTCATCCGAGCCCAGCACGGCCACCACACTGCGGCCCGGATGTTGCGGTGATTCATAGCCCAGCAGCATGCCCAGCTGCCCACTGCTCAGCAGATCCACTTGTTCGCGGATGGCCGGGTCGGGGCGGGTATCCAGTCCCAGCCAGTCATACAGGGGCGTGACCGCCCGTTTGGGCAGGCCGATTCGACGTGCCCATTGCCCCAGGCCAGCCGGCAGGGATTTCGACCAGTGTGCCAGCAGTTGCTCATGGGCCTGGCGGCCGATCACCAGCAGATCCCGCTCAGTTTCTTCATCCAGCTGCCCGGCAGTCAGGAGGGTGGCCCGCAGGGCCGGATAGCCGGTATGCCCGCCCAGGATACCGAGCAATTCCAGCGCAGCCTGGGCTTCCACCGGCCCGTAGCCATCCGGCAGTACCAGGGCGGTTTCGGACAAATCGGCCATGCGAGTAAAGGGGTAGCCCGAGTTGGCAAAAAAGCCCAGGTTGGGCATGGCCGCGTAATGGGGCATGTCGGTAAAATCAATGGTGGAATCCGGGTCGATGGCCGCCATGACCAGATCATCAGTGGCCCGCTTGCACAGATCCTGCTTGGCATAACCGAAGCGGAAGGCAAACTGCAACTGGTTGTTGCTGCCCAGCTTGAAGGCCGGAATCCGGAATTCACTCACCCCCGTGAGGTAGTTTTCATCGAGAATAGGCACCCGCACCCGGGTCTTTTCCCCGCCCTTGCCTTCCTCGCGCAGGTTGAAGGCCTCGATGAATTCATCATTGATCAGCACCGTCAGGCGGGAATCATCCACGGCAACCGGCGGGGTATAGCGGTATTTCAATTCCACCGGCACGCCCTGATTGCCCCAGGTAAACAGGTCGGCGGGTATGCGCATGTTCAGACGCATCATTTCCGGCAGGTGGCCCTGAACCTGCAGTTGCTTGCGGTCCTGCACCAGGTCCCCTACTTTTACCGGCCGGTCCAGCCGCACCCAGCGTGGGGCATCATAGGGCTGGCGGGGCGCACCGAGACTGGTTTCGCGCACACGAATGGCCGGGCCGGTGAGCACACTTTCACCCTGGGTCAGGCCCAGGACGGCTTGCCGCAGTTCTTCCTCGTCACGCCCCAGTACCAGCAGCAACTTGATGTAGGGGTTGTCATAGAGGGTCTCGCCGGTTTCCTCATCCACCACGATGGGCTCGGGCAGCGGCAGGGAACGCACGGCCACCGTGGGCCCGTCAACGGCGGGAATGTGTTCGGCCAACCAGGGCGGCAGTTGATCGTAAGTGCTCAGGATGACAGCATGGCGCCTGGGCAATGCCTGCTGCAACAGGGGAAAACGCACGCCGCGCCAGTCGGCCCGGGCACCCATCCAGGAAGCCAGCATGCCGGCGGTCTTGAGCCGCTCCAGCGCCGGTTGCGGGCCCAGTTCCATCGGCAGCACCAGCCGGCTGTTGTCTCGCGCATCGAAAAAGGGCTCGGGGAAAGGTGTCAGGTCACTGGCCAGCGGCAACTGACCCTTGCTCATCACCAGGGCGCTGTCAGACTGAATCTCCACCCAGATGCTGGAATGCAATGGGTCTTCGCAGTACTCCTGCGTGTAATGGCCCACCATTTCAAAACGCACATGGTTGTAATCTGTCACCAAATCCACCGGGATGGGCAGGGTCTGTTGCACCGGTGTGCCCGCGCGCTCGGGATCGATGGGCAACACACCCACCACTTCCTCGTTCATATGTACCTTGATGTGGGAAATGCGCCCGATCAACGCTGGCGAGAAGACATAGCGCAGTTCCAGACGCAAATCTTCCACCTGTTGATCGTTGCGTACCCCGAAACTGAAACTGCGGCTGGTGTTGTCACCGCGAATGTCCAGCCCCTGGGTAAAGCCCATTTCGGCCAGGGTGGTTTTCTCCTGCCAATGCCGGGCAAGCACGGCATGGGCAGGCGTCCACGACTGCTCGCCTTCCTGCAAGCGGTTGAGCCAATCCTGGAAGGTTTCCGCCTGGGCCCACCAGGGCCAGAGCAGACTCAGAGCCAGTAACCATTTCATGGGTACATCCTTTCGTTGTATTCAGGGTGGCGTGGCAGCATCTGCCACAGTAAATGACGCACGCGCTCCAGCACCGGCAGTTTCTCCGCCAGCAGGGGGAAGACATGGCGCAGCAGGGCACCATAACCGCGCAGGCCTGTGGAGAAAATTTCTCCCAGACTCTCGACGGGGTTGTCCGCCTTGCGGTTCCGGTCGCGATCCAGCCAGGCATCGGCACGGGAGAAGGTGCAGTGAATGAGGGCCTCTTCCTGCTCCACATCCAGCCGGTCGAAGCGCAGGCCGGCACGGTGACCGAACACATTGGCCACCACTACCGGGAAAACATGTGGCCGGGTACCGTGAAACAGGGTGATCTGCAGTTTCTGCCCTGGAGAAAGCAGGTTTTTCTCCGGCAACTCCACGCCGATGCCACCCTCGGAAACATCCACGGTACGGGTTTGCACCCGGTGCTGACCGGGCAGAATCAGCGTCACAGGTACATCCAGCCCCACGCGATGATTGACACGCACCTGCCGCGCCTCGGCCGCCACCGCCAGCACGGCACCGAGAATCAACAGGTTGTACAGGGTCCACAACAGGGTAATGATCACCGTGGGGATTTCGCGCGGGTCACCGGCCTGCAGCCGCCACAGGCCGAAAGCCACGCCCAGCAGGTTCAGCAGCAACACCACCAGATAGGGACGGGAAATGGTCCAGTCGAAATGCTCCTTCTCCACCAGACCGCCCTTGGCGGTCACATTGAAACTGCCCTTGCCGGGATCGATCAGCGCAACCGTGGTGGGCCGGGCGATATACCAGGCCAGTGCGGTTTCATAGACTTCCGCCCAGAAGGAATGCCGGTACTTGCCCTGGATGCGCGAGTTGGTGAGATTGGCGTGGAAGATGTGCGGTACCACATACAACACAATGGCCACCGCCGAGGCATGAATGAAATAGGCGTGCAGCAGCAGAAAGGCCAGCGGCGCGGTGAGAAACACCAGCCGGGGTATGCCATAGAGAAAGTGCAGCATGGCATTGCTGTAGCAAAGTCTTTGCACCGGGTTCAGCCCCTTGCCCAGCATGGGGTTGTCGATGCGAAAAATCTGCGTCATGCCCCGTGCCCAGCGAATGCGCTGGCCCACATGGGCCGACAGGCTCTCGGTGGCCAGGCCGGCGGCCTGTGGCTGGCTCAGATAGGCGGAACGGTAACCCAGCCGGTGCATCTTCAGGGCGGTATGGGCGTCCTCGGTGACCGTTTCCACCGCGATTCCCCCCACCTCTTCCAGCGGCCCCCGGCGCAGCACGGCGCAGGAACCACAGAAAAAGGTGGCGTTCCAGAGATCATTGCCATCCTGTACCAGCCCGTAGAACAGCTCGTTCTCGTTGGGCACCTGCCCGAAGGTGCCGAGGTTGCGCTCGAAGGGGTCAGGAGAAAAAAAGTGGTGTGGTGTCTGTACCAGCGCCAGCTTGCGATCCTTGAAAAACCAGCCCATGCTGGTTTGCAGGAAGGAACGGGTGGGGATGTGGTCGCAGTCGAAAATGGCGATGAACTCACCCCGGGTCTTGGTCAGGGCATGATTGAGATTGCCGGCCTTGGCATGGCGGTTATCCGGACGGTCCAGATACTGCACACCCACTTCCTCGGCAAAGCGGCGGATTTCCTCGCGCTTACCATCATCGAGGATATAGACATTGAGCTTGTCTGTCGGCCAGTCCATCTGCTGTGCTGCCAGCACCGTGGGCTTGAGCACATGCAGCGGTTCATTGTAGGTGGGAATGTAGACATCCACGCTGGGCCACAGGCTTTCGTCCTCCGGCAACGGCACCGGTTCCCGCTGCAGTGGCCAGGCCGTCTGGACATAGCCCAGCAACAGCACCAGCCAGGCATAGGTTTCCACAGCCACCAGAATCAAACCCAGTACCAGATCCAGCGAATCATCCCAGTTCAGGGTGGTGGTATAGCGCCACCACAGATAGCGGGTGGAAGCCAGCAGAGAGATGGCCATCAACACCAACGTGGGCATTCGACCGGGAATGCGGCGAATCAGCAAGGCGGCCAGCAGCAGGGCCAGCAGCATCCAGAGCTGGGTTTCCAGCTCGTAGGGCACAGTGACCACCAGCACGGCACCGGCCAGCCCCAGTAACAGCATGGGCCAGCGGAACCAGCGCTGATCCCAGAGCGGATGTTCCACCATGTTCCGCATCACCCGGTGCAGCCTTTTGGCCACCGGGCCCGGATTTTCGGTGGAAAAAATCCGCACCAGCACGCCCAGTGTGGCCTGTTCCAACCGCCGCAGCCAGGCACCCACCTTTGGCCAGGGTTTGCGGGCCTGCGGGGGGATCACCAGCAGCAGCCACAAGGCTTGCAGGGGAATACGCAGCACATCCAGCAGACGGGGATGGAGAATATCCACATGGGGAAACCAGGTTCTCCACCAACGATACATGGCGGCCTGCTGCTGCCATGGCACCGGCAATCGAAACAGCTGCCCTAACAACCACCACAGGGGAGCGGGCCAGGGTCGCAGTGTTTCAAGAGACATGCTCCACCTCCCGTAGCTGCGACAGTACCCAACTGGCCAGCAAGGCGAAATCCTGCGCCGCCTGGCTGGCTGGTGCCGCCTGGAACACTGTCTGCTTCCAGGCCAGACTTTCAGGTACATGCGCATCCTGCTGGATAGTTACCGGCAGCACACGCGTGGTCGGGCTGGCCAGCAGCATATCCTGCAAGTCACATTCCAGCCGGGACTCGGCATGTAGTCGGTTGATCAGTACTTGCGCAGCCGGTAGCGGCTCACGCTGGCGCAGACTGGCAAAACAGCCAGGGTCTGGATTGACCACCAACAGATGCAATTCCACCAGATCCTGCAGCAACAACTCTTCTCCCGGACCCAGCGCCGGACAATCCACGATACACAGGGTCTGTGCAGGTAACTGCAATTCCTCGGCTTCCCGGCGAATCTGCCGGAACCACTGCCGCAATACGGCGCGCGAATAATCCTGTTCAGCAGGCGGGTGACTCTCCACGCCGAAAGGAATGAATCGTACGCCGGTGGCGGAGCGGTAGGCGGCCTGATACCAGGGCGTGCCCGAGGTCAGGGCAGGCACCAGCCCACGGCGAACCTCCCAGGGCATGCCCAGATAGACACGTAACAGATTGCCTGGAGAGAGATCCAGCAGCAGTACCGGTCGCCCCTGGCGGTGACAGGCTTCACCCAGGTGCGCGACGGCGGTTGTCGTGCCAACCCCTCCCTTCAGACCCTGAAGGGCGATCCATTTCATGGATCAGAGTGTATCACCGATCTCGGAAAGCAGCGGCCAGCGGTTGCGAATGGCGTTCAGACTTTCCCGCCGGCGGATTTCATGGTAGTTCAGCGCTTCACCATGATAACGGGCCAGCAGACGCTGTACATCATCGGCCTGGTTGTGAACATTTGAAATAGAAGCCTTGATGCACACACTGGCCAGCCCTTCCTGACTTTCCGTAGCATCGGGAATGAGCCCCTGTTCGATTTTTCTAACCAGCGTCATTTTGGCATACTCCGCACAATTTCTAAAAAGTATACATTTAGCAAAACCCCATGACAAGGCTTTTTCGAAAAATCATGATGGAATAGATGAAATCAAGGCTGCAGCGGCATCCAGTCTTCAGCTTCACGCAGGCGAATCCAGTATTGCCCACCCTCGTCCATCACCACGGCCGTGGATGTTTCCGCCACTGACCGGGTTTCACTGAGCGTCCGCACCAGATGGGCGGGGCGATATTGTTGTGGCAGATACGGATCCTGTGCCAGCAGTGCGGAAACATATTCGGACAGTGCCAGATAGGACACCGGCCTATCCACCACCACGGGAGCGGACGGTGTACTCAGTTCGGGGCCGAACAGGCGAATGCCCACCGGTACCCGGGTAATATCCGGCGTGGGGATTTCGCGCATGCCCTGCAACTGGAAACGGCTGCCACGCAAGGCGGCACCATGCTCCGGCACCATGATCACCAGGATGCGACGACCCGATTGTTCCAGTTGGCGGAAGAAGGCACGGAAATCCTCCATGAGCTTGCCCAGCCGCCGGCCATAGCCGGCTACCGTATCCCGGCTTCTTTTGCCGGAAACGAAACGATTACCATCATGCAGACTCAACGTGTTGTAGTAGGCTGCCACCCGTGGAGCATCCTCGTCCTGCCGTTTCCGCCACCAGCTTTGCAGTGCACTGAGATCATCATGAATGGGTGAACCGTCGAAGGCGCGGTAGGCCACCGGCACAGTATCCAGCGGCAGCGGGGTGGCATCCATGCGGTTGGCCTGCAACACGCCGATAAAATCATCGAAATGGCCATCGTGGTTCATCAGCAGTTCCTTCTGAAAGCCCAACTGTGCCAGCGCATCGAATAGATAGCACTCCTGCCCCGCCGGCTTGTACAGACCTTCATGGCTTGACTGGCCGCAACTGGCACGCAGCAGGCGAATGGCCGCCGGTCCGCTGTAGGAAGTGGCACTGTTGAACTGTTTGAAAATGACATCAAACTTCGGCAGGTCACCCGTCTTGCCCGCATATTGCATATCGTCCCAGGAAAGGGAGCAGACATGCAGAAAAAGCAGGTCAAAAGGCGCGGCCTGGCTACCTGGCTGCGGGAAGTGGACCTGTTTCGCCTTTTCCTTACGGTAAAAAGCCTGCAAGACCTCATTCAGATTCGTGTTCCCATTTTCAGCAGTACCCAGCGGCAGCGTGCCGGACGCATGTTCGGAATCCACATGCGCGGCCACGGGCAATGGTTGTCTGCCCGCAGGCGCAAAGCCCAAGGCCAGATACAGAAAAACCGCCGTGACCACCACGCCCAGACGAATATAGTGGCTCAAAATCAGATAACCGAAAACCAGCAATACCAGCATGGCCAGCAGGGATGGTGGCAGGGCGCGGCTGGCCAGTTCGAGCAGATAGTCCAGATCAAAATCCAGCATCAGCTGCAAGGAAGGCAGCAACTGCGACCAGGCAGGTAGAAAACTCTCGGCATGTATCAGCCAGACAGCAACCGGAACGGCCAGTATCTGCCGCGCTACCCGTTGCCAGCGCTGGGGCAGCGGATAGGCCAGAAAGGCGATCAAAGCCAAATTGAACCAGGGTAACAATTGCAGGGTACCCTGGAACTGCAGCAGAATCTTGAGCAGGAAATACAAGTTCCACCACCCCAGCCCCGGCAAACCCAAAGGATCTTGCACTGGTGTGGCTGCGGGCTCGCGCCGTGCCTCAGCGTGGGCGCTCATGAGAACCCTCCCCCGGTTTCATGGGCTTGAGCCAGCGCAGTCGCCAGACACGGCCCCGGAAGACACGCAAGGACAAACGCCACAACTGCTGCAGGAGAAAAAACAACAGCAGGCCGGCCAGCAAGCCGGCGGCAAAGGCCAGCTCGATGTCATCAGGCAAACTCATGCGCTCACCTTTTTCTGCAACGGCGCGGCTACCGCCGCGACCACTGGCTCAGGGTGAAAAACACCGCCCGTGTGTTCTTCGGCATCGTCCTTGGCGGGAGGCTGGCCCACGATCAACGGTTCATAGTCGGCCCAGGAACCGGATTCCACCCGTTGACGCAGTGTCTGTACTGCCGTCAGTATGTCCACCGGGTCGCTACGACGTACTTGCCCAACAAACAGGCTATCCAGCGGCAACCGTACCACATGGCGCAGCGCCGCATCGATTTGATTGGCCTGGCAGCCATGGAAATACAACCAGACTCGCTCATGATCCGCGCTCGTGACATCGCCACTGCGCTGCATGTGTATGGCCGACAGCGCCTGCTGCGGATCCACGCCCGGCAGCAGGTCCAGTTGCACCAGTGCCGCTTCCAGCCGCCCCTGTTGATGCTGGAACAGTTCTTCCAGATTGTCCACAAAAACAGGCAAGGGCAGATAGCCCCGGGTATCGAAGGGGTGCAGCGCCTGCAACAGGGGTGCCAGCTCACCGGCATAAAAGGGCGTGTTCCGCAGGGTTTCCAGCGTCTCCAGCACCGTCTGGACTCTGGCGGCGGGCAGCTCCACCGGTATCAGCAGATTGCAGCCCAGTTTTCGCAGCAGGCTCATCTGCGCGTGGCGCAACACGGCCTTGCGTTCCCGCACGACCACGCGGATGTCTTCACCCAAATGCAAACGCAGGGCCTGAATCTGGGTCGCCAGGGTATCGAAGGCACGGTAATCCGAATAATCCAGCAGGAAAGTAGCCGAACCGGCCATGGGCAACTCGCGCAACAAAGTCTGGTTGTCGGCGAAAATCTGCCAGCCTTCCGGCGGCGAGGCCATGTCTTCCACCACGGCCTTGCTGGCGAAAAAACGCTGTTCATCCAGCCTCTCTGCCATGGGCTGTCTGGCCGGAGTCGAGCCTTCCTCCCGCAGACGCAAGCCATCGCCTTCTTCCACCAGATAACGCAGGCTCGTGTGCATGCCGGCAGGGCCATGCCAGTGATAGAGCCGCCACATCAACGGCCCCAGCGTGGTATCCAGCCGCGCCAGACCACTCAGCAGCGCCGGTGCGTTCAAGGCCGCAGTGTCCTGCCCGTCCTGCCAGTCGCGCTGCTGAATCACCCAGACGGCACAGCCTTTCCGCAAGGCCCATTGGCGCATCTGCAAAACAGCTTGAGCATCCAGCCGGCCCTGCGCATCCAGCAGACTGCTCTGCTGTGCCACCAGCAGCAACAGATCCGTCCTGGCTGGCAGTACGGCGTCCAGCTCCCTGAGCAAGCGTGACATTTCCGCCCGGCCGGGTTTCAGACCGACAACCGGCAGGCGACCCTGATCCCATGCCTCAAGTGCCGCATCATCCAGCAAGGAAAGATCCATGGGCTGCACCAGTGCCGGCACACCCTGCTCCAGCCAGCCAAGCAGCGTGCTCGAAACCACGGATTTCAGCAAAAGCGGCTGTTCGGACTGGACAAGATACAACCCACCCGGCATCAGCACGGCCAGGTCATCGGGCAAACCAGACAAAACGATCTGGGGCAAATTCAAGGGCGATTCCCTGCACGGTTGAGATGAACCGCCCATCATACAACAGCGAACAGATTTTTGTATACTTCCAGAGCAGGTCGGATTCAACACTTCATGGCGGAAGACCAGCGACCATTCTTTCTTCTACCAGCACCCATTTTGAACAAGCGATTTTTCGCAAATCGAGGCGCAGGGGGCAGATTGCGAGGGAGCGTGCATCCAGTACGTAAACGAGTGAAACAGGGGGTCAATTCTGGATGTCGGGGGGGCAATTCTTGGTGTCGCTTGACACGGAAAGCAAGCCAACCATTTTCCC
>WFUE01000088.1 GCA_015485125.1 Lysobacterales bacterium
GTGTATCCATTACCATGAAATGTGACTTTAAATACATTCTCATCAAGTTGAGTTTCGGAGTAACCCCCACTAAATCCTGATTTTTGATAGGCGGTTGCGCAACCATGAAGCGCAACAATACATATTATTGAAATGATTCTTTTCATGTTTGCCCCTTTAGCACATAACGTTGTAAATCACCGGCGGTATAAAGCAGAGCGTAGCGGCGCTTTATACCGTCCGTGTGGATTTACTTTGTTATGTGTGAATGTATTTAGGTCGATAGGTGTCCAACCGCGCTGCTGACTCCAATAGCCCACATTGTTTCAAATATAGAACTAAAGAACACACGAGTACCAGCAGTTATTGTTTTTACCATAGGAGCCTCCTTTTTACTGTTGTCGTTGACCGAAAGGATCAAGCTATGACTAATGTAACGCAGTAACACAAATAGAAGGGCTACGGAGCCAACAAGCGCTAGGGGAATCGAACCCCAACCTATTACCCCTATCGGCCTAAATACACTCCTAGTTTTTAATCACCTTTCTTGTGCTTGTGAGGCTTAAGTGATGGCTTATTCCCGGGAGTATTTTTATTATCCCGTCGACGCTTATCTAGCTTCCCAGTTGATTTAGCTTTTGGTTTTGGGCCTGGTTTAATTCCCATAGTTTTCTCCTTTAATGACAGCTAGCATTATTGCTAGGCATCTTAATTACATAGGGACTAATTATGTAAATTCAAGTGTAGTACACATAACAGTCTAATAGACAGCGCGCACACAATAGCACAATAGACAGCGCGCTGTCTATTGTGCTATTGTGTGCTGTATTGAGTGTCAATAAAGCCACATAACCCATTGAAATCAAAAAAAGTTTCCAACTGGCACCGCTATCACGATACGCTGGTGCGCGCTGGCGTGCCGCAAAAGTACCGGGAATGGTATGTTCGCCACGTGCAAGCTTTAATCGCTGCTTTCCCAGGAAAGAAGCTATCGGATCTGCACACGAAGGAGATCGGGCAATATCTGTGTTCACTGCAAGAGCAATCACTGGAGGACTGGCAGCTTCGGCAGCAGGTGGATGCAATACGCTTGTTGCTGGTGGATACCCTGCAGCTTGGGCCGGCGAAACAGGTTGACTGGAATGCCTTCGCATACCGCGTGGATGCGGAAGGACGGGCTTTTGTCGAGGCGAAAGGGCAGCAATACACAGGATCACTGCCTGAAAATTGGCAGCGATGGCTGCTGGATATGCAAAGGTCCCTGCGGTCACAACGATATGCGCTCCGTACCGAGCGGGCGTATCTGGATTGGCTGCGTCGATTTGCCCTCTTTTGTACTCAGCATGGCAAAGCGCCGGACTCTCGTCAAGCACGCGCTTTTCTGGAGCATCTGGTGCTGGATCGCAAGGTATCTGCCAGTACGCAAAGGCAAGCGCTGAATGCACTGGCGTGGTTTTTTGAACATCTGTTGCAACAGCCGCTGGATTTAGGGCAATTCATGCGCGCCAACAAGCCTCGCCGCTTGCCGGTGGTTTTATCTGTACAGGAAGTGAAACGTTTAATAGACGAGCTGACAGGCATGCACCGCCTGTTGGCCATATTGATGTATGGCGCTGGCCTGCGTCTGATGGAGGTCTTGCGGCTTCGGGTTCAGGATATCGATTTCGACCAGCGCATTCTCACCATCCGCCGGGCCAAGGGCGACAAGGATCGCATCGTGCCATTGCCCGAGCGTTGTATGGATGACCTTCGCAGTCATCTCAAGGAGCGAAGAAAACAACATGAGCAGGACCTGGCACTTGGCCAGGGCAAGGTACAGCTTCCGGACGCCCTGGCACGCAAGTACCCCGGCGCGGCCGAGGAATGGAAGTGGCAGTTTGTCTTCGCTTCCGGTCAGCTGTCTCGCGACCCGGAAGGCGGTGAGCTGCGCCGGCATCACTTGCATGAAACCAATCTGCAGCGGGCCATTCGCCGGGCAGCGGAGCGGGCCGGTATTGAAAAGCGGGTGAACACCCACGCCCTCCGCCATTCCTTTGCCACGCATCTACTGGAAGCCGGGCAGGATATCCGTACGGTGCAGGAACTGCTGGGTCATGCCAATGTGGCCACCACCATGGTCTACACCCATGTAATGAACCGCCCCGGCGTGCTTCCGGTAACCAGCCCGGTGGATCGTTTGTAGCCGTTGTTCAGCGCAACCCAGTCAAAACTAGCTTTCCAGATAGGGGGCGCTGTCTGAATTCATTTTCTCCTCAAACCCAACAGCGGGTGCCTACGCTGATGTTTTACCACTACACCCGGAGTACTTCATCATCCATCACGCGAAAATACAGGATGTATGGAAATCTACGCAACAAGGCTCTGCGCACGCCTTGTGCAATCTCTGACCATTGATAAGGATTAGAAGCGATTCGGAGTATTTGCTGGTCAAATTCGTTCAGGAAGTCATTGCCAAGCCCGGTGGCACAATGGTTGTAATATTGAATAATTTCTCTGAGTTCTCTTTCTACCGCTGGGTGATACTCAATCCGCATCCTTACGTAACCTGTGCATCATTTCCTCTTGTGCTATGGGCACATACCTCCCGCTTTCCATATCGGCGCTTCTTTGCAGCGCAAGCTTGATTATATCTTCATCGCTCATGTCCATTGGGAAAAAGTAAGGATCTTCCAGGCTTTCCCATAGAGTTTCGGCCAGAAGCGCTCTGTCTTCAGGTTCAAGTTGCAGGGCCTGGCAGGCTATCTGATCGATTTTCATCTCCACATCCCTCCATGCGGTTTACTTTTGCCTTCACCTTAAGAAGGTTCCCGTGATACTAGCAGTTACTGGCTAGCGGGAAAACCGCAGACATGACGGGCCTTCTGCTCACCCCTGCAAATTCCGCAGCGTGGCCTGAATCAACGGGTCCAGCTGCTCTGCGCCCTGCTCCCCACGCAGTACCGGCAGCAGGTCGGCGGCGATTTGCTTGCCCTTTTCCACGCCCCACTGGTCGAAGGGGTTGATGTCCCAGATTACCGATTGCACGAAGGCGCGGTGTTCGTGCAGGGCCAGCAGCGCGCCCAGGTGCCAGGGGGTAAAGGCTTCCAGCAAAAGCAGGTTGGAGGGGCGCAGGCCGGGCATTTGCCGGTGCGGGTCGCTGTGCTCGCTTTCATTCTGGCCCCAGAACAGGGCCGAGGCTTGCGCCAGCACATTGGCCAGCATGCGTTTGCGGGTTTCTTCCGAATCATCCGGGTGCTTCAGGGCGAAGATGAAGTCCACCGCCATGGGCTGACAGCCCTGATGAATGGCCTGAAAGAAAGTATGTTGCACCGAGGTGCCGATACCGCCCCAGATGATGGGGCCGGTGGGCACGTCCACCGGGCGGCCGTCTCGGCGCACGCACTTGCCCAGGGATTCCATGTCCAGTTGCTGCAGGTAGGTGATCATGATCTGCAGCCGGTCTTCGTAGGCGGCCATCACTTGCGCCGGCCAACCGGCGCCGTTGCGGTACCAGATACCCAGCAATGCCAGCCATACCGGCAGATTTTCCTCCAGCGGCGCCTGGGTGAAGTGCTCGTCCATGGCGCGGGCACCGGCGAGGAAGTCGTTGTACAGCCGGCTGCCCAGGGCGATGCGGATGGGCAAGCCCACGCCGGACCACACCGAATAGCGCCCGCCCAGCCAGTCCCAGATGGGCAGGCAGTTGCTTTCGGGTATGCCCATGGCTGCGGCACGGTCATAGCGGCCGGTCACCGCCAGGCAGTGCTTTTCCACCAGACCCGGGCGCGGGCCCATGGCCTCTTTCAGCCATTGCTGCGCCAGTTGCAGGTTGAACAGCGTCTCTTCGGTGCGAAAGCTCTTGGAAGTGGCGATAAACAGGGTGGTTTCCGGGTTGAGCTGGTCGAGCAGATGGCGGCTGCGGCTGCGATCCAGATTGGCGAGAAAGTGCACTTTCGGCCCGGTGCGCATGAAGTCGAAGGCATCACAGACCAGCCGGGGGCCAAAGTCGGAACCACCGATGCCCATCTGCACCACGGTATCGATACGCTTGCCGGTGGCGCCACGCCACAGGCCGTGGCAGATGGCGTGGGCGATTTCATCCGCCTTGTCACGGCTGGCCTTGATCTGCTGCCAGACCGATTTCCCTTGCCATTGCCAGCCCGCATCGCCATCGGCGCGCACGGCCATGTGCAAGGCAGGCACGCCCTCGGTGTGATTGAGTGGCTCGCCACGGTACAGCGCCGCTATGGCGGCTTTTACGCCGGCGGCTTCGGCCAGTTGATACAATTGCCGTTGAATGGCCGGTGTCATGCGGTGGCGGCGGTCGTCCAGGCGAATGCCGGCGGCCTGCATCATCCCGTCTCTTTGCGCGCCCCAGCCCTGCTCCACTTCGGCGGGTGTCTGCTTTTCCACCTGCTTCCAGGCTTCCCGCAAGGCCTGCCAATGTATACTTTTTAACTCATAAGGCCAGTAGCGGGTTTGAATGGGCATGGAAGGGAACTCGAAAAGAAAGGAGAATCCGGCTCAGGCGGCCTGAACCGGAATGGTGTCGTTGGTGTGATGGATGCGGTTGTTGCCATCCACATAGATCAGCTTGGGCTTGAACTGGTCGGCCTCGGCCTCGCTCATGCTGGCATAGGCGCAGATGATGACCAGATCGCCGGGGTTGGCCTTGTGCGCGGCGGCGCCATTGACGGAGATGACACCGGAGCCGGCCTCGGCACGGATGGCGTAGGTGACGAAACGCTCGCCATTGGTAATGTTGTAGATCTGGATCTGCTCGAACTCGCGAATGCCGGAAGCCTGGAGCAGGTCATCATCGATGGCGCAGGAGCCTTCGTAATCCAGCTCGGCATGGGTCACAGTAGCCCGGTGTATCTTGGTTTTCAACAGCGTCAGGTGCATGGGATGTTCGGTTTGCTTCAATGGGTCGCCAATTCTACCAGATGCGGATAGCAGCGCAAAAAAAATCCCCTCCCGTTTGGGAGAGGATTCAATATCGGAGTGACGATTACCCTAAAGAGTTGCGCCCTGGTAACTTAGTGGGACTGGTGGTCTACCTAAGTTGGTTGCAATATTACCACAAGCCAGGCTGCAAAGCCAACAATTGTTGTTTTTTTGCATCATTGGCCAAGGTTGGCATTTCAAATCAGATAGTTATGGAAGGTTTTTAAGACTCTTCTTTAATCAACAGGTTATCAATCAATCGGGCCCGCCCCAAGTAGGCTGCGGCAAAGATCGCCACCCCCGCGCTACAATCGTGGTTTTTCCGCAACGGTTCGAGCTTGTCCAGGCAGACAATCTGCAGATAGTCCGGGCGGAAGCCGGCCTGCTTGAGACGCTCGATGCCAGCGGCTTCCAGCTGCCGATAGTCGCTTTCTCCGGCGTGCAGCCGTTCGGCCATCCATTGCAGGGTCTGGTAGAGTTTTGGCGCGGTGGCCCGTTCTTCCGCCGTGAGGTACTGGTTGCGGGAACTCATGGCCAGGCCATCGGCCTCGCGCACCGTCGGCAGGGAGACCATGCGCACGGGAAAGCCCAGGTCACGGGCCATGTGCCGCAGGATCAACCATTGCTGCCGGTCTTTCTCGCCAAAGACCGCCACATCCGGCTGCACCAGATTGAACAGACGCGCCACCACGGTACAAACACCATCGAAATGGCCAGGACGGGAAGCACCGCAGAGCTTGCCGGCCAGCTCCGGAACGGTCAAGCGGGTGAGAAAGCGCAAGCCATGCGGGTAGATTTCTTCCACCGGCGGGGCAAACAGCCCGTCACAGCCACGCCGGCGCAGCAGGTCGGCATCGGCCTCCAGTGTGCGCGGGTAGCGGTCGTAGTCTTCATTGGGGCCAAACTGGGTGGGATTGACGAAAATGGAAGTGACCGTCACATCGGCACATTCACGGGCACGGTCCACCAGCCGCAGGTGCCCTTCATGCAGATTACCCATGGTGGGCACCAGGGCGATGGTCTTGCCCTGGCAACGCAGGGCCTGCAACCAGGCACGCAATTCGTCGACGTGTTCGATCTGGCGCATGCTCAGTAGCAC
>WFUE01000089.1 GCA_015485125.1 Lysobacterales bacterium
GTACACAAGCGATCTCAAGCATGAGACGATCAGCAGCAGTAAGCCAGTAAGCTATACCCGTGATTTCCTGCCATGCTGCGCTGGCTTCTTCTGTCAAATGCCCAGGGGGTCCCCCTACTGGTTCCTGAACTTCTGGCTCAAGCTCCCGTTCTTGCAAGCGAGCCTTGTTCTTGAGAAATGAGCCGCGTGCATCAAGCACATTAACTGGCAGTTTCCGCCTTGGCATATCCGAATCCTCATTCTGTGGCTGTGAATAAAAACATGCGCCGCCGTATCGGGCAAGAATACCCCTCAACTTTACCCCTCCCTACCCCGCAAATGGCCGCTATAAGCTTATTAGAATAGCGGCAATGCTCAGATGGCGCAAAAGACAAATAGCGCAATACAGGCCATTCTAAGGGCTTTCACGGCATGGGGCAAAATTGTCAGTTTCCTTCGTTTACATGGTTGTTTCTTACTTGCTGCAGGTATGCTTTCTGACACCAAGCATTGAAAAAAGTGGGGTAACTTTGGGGGTAACTTGCAGAGATAAAAGTATCAGATCGTATAGAACCAATAAGTTAGGTCATTTGTTCGACTCCCCCCGCCCTCTTGCTGTCGTTATACCCGTGTCCGGGCGTTGCACATGTATTCAGGAGTAATCCGGATGGGTCGGTGTGTTTACCCCGGCTAACTCAAGTATCATTCCGAGTGGCGCATGCCTGCAAGGCCATGACCAATGGACAGCTGACTGTGCCTCCTTGCCGGTCACAGGCTTCCAGCATGGTAGCCAGAGCCTGCTCCATCTGCTGCAAATCCTGAATCCGTTGCCGGATTTCATGTAAGCGCTGCTGACCCAATAATTGAGCCTGTGCACAGTCGGTACCGTCCGCCAGCTCGAGTAATTGTGCGATTTCATCCAGCGAAAACCCCAACCGTTGGGCAGACTTAATGAATTTCAGCCGGACCAAGTCATCACGGGAATACCGTCGGATGCTGCCAGGCGGGCGTGGTGGCAGGGGCAGCAACTGGCGCCGATGATAATAGCGAACGGTTTCCACATTGACTCCCGCCTGCTGAGCCAACTGCCCCACCGTCATCGCGTCGCTCGTTTTCATCTGCCCTTGTCCGTCTGGTTGTTTGAATCAGCCAGAACATGGTACCCCATCAGAAAAAAGGGATGCTTGTATCCGCATCCCCCCCCGGAACCTTGCACATTCCGTTGCGGGTCTGGTCAAAGTACGAATGCAGCAGGCTCATCCGGCACAACAGGAGAGCTGGCGCACATCCTTGCTGAAGCTCTGAGCGCAGAGTTTAAGCCCCTCCGCAAAAGTGAGATACGGAAACAGCATGTCCGCCAGATCCTGTACATCCATGCCGTGACGAATGGCCAGAGCGGCTACCTGGATGATTTCTCCGGCTTCGGGAGCGAGTATCTGCGCTCCCAGCAGCCTGCCACTCTCGGCTTCGGCCACCAACTTGATCAAGCCATGGGGTTCAAAATTGACCAGGGCACGCGGTACGTTCTCCAGCTCCAGCGTGCGGGTTTCAACCTGCAGACCTTCTGCTGAGGCCCGTTTTTCGTCCAGCCCGACCGTAGCTACGGCCGGGTCGGTAAAGACGACCTTCGGCATCAACGAAACGTCCAACTGCGCCCTGCCACCGGTCATGTTGATACCGGCCCGTGTACCAGCGGCTGCCGCCACATACACATACTGTGGCAACTGGGTACAATCCCCCGCCGCATAGATGTGTGGCACTGATGTCTGCAACCACTCATCCACCAGAATCCTCCCACTTGCATCGGTGGCCACACCGGATTGTTCCAGTCTCAGTGGTCGGGTGTTGGCCACACGGCCCGTAGCCAGTAGCAAGCGGTCTCCCTGCAGGGTTTCTCCATCCAGTTCAAGCTGAAAAGAATCGCCAGCATAGTGCACGGCACGGGGCACGGTGTGGAGCAGAATACGCATGCCCTCCTCCTCCAGTATGTGCCGCATGCGCTCTCCCAACACGGGGTCTTCCCTGGACAGCAAGCGACTACGTGCCAGCAAGGTCACGCGGGCGCCCAGACGCAGCCAGGCCTGTGCCAATTCCAGCGCCACGACGGAACCCCCCAGCACCAGCAAATGTGCTGGAATTTCCTCCGCCACCAGCGCTTCGGTGGAAGTCCAGAATGCACTTTCAATCAGACCGGGTATCGACGGTATGTGGGGCTTCGCGCCTGTGGCCAGAAAGATTTTTTCTGCCTGCACCCGCTGTTCCCCACCGTCCGGTCGCATGACACACAGGGTATGCGGATCGTCAAAACGGGCCCAGCCACGCAACAGGCGGATGGCATCATACTTGGCCAAAATGTCTTCATATTTGCCTTGCCGCAGGGCATCCACACGCGACTGTTGCTGGCGCACCAGTTGCGCCCGTTGCACCCGCGGTTCACCCCGTTCGATACCCTCCAAAGGATGATGCCGGATCCCATGTGCCACATGCGCGGCACGGATCATGATCTTGGATGGCACACAGCCAATATTGACACAGGTACCCCCAATCCGTTCAGCACCCTCGATCATCATGACCCGGGCACCTCGCTCAGCCGCCTGTATGGCGGCGGCAAAGGCTGCCGAGCCTGAACCCACGATGGCGATATCCGTTCTGACAGACTGGTTGCTCACTGGGAGTGTGTGTCCTGTTCATGCAAACTGGATGCATAGCCAGCTTCCGTGGTGGCCTGAATGAGCATCTGAACCGTAGCCTGGTCGGGGTCGTAGACTATAGTGGCGGTCTTGCTGTCCAGTTCTGCCTGAACCTGTTGCACACCCGGAACTTTTTTCAGTGCCAACCTGACCGTGATGGGGCAACTGCCACAGGTCATGCCGGGCACATCCAGCACCACGTTCACCGGTTGCGCCGCCCAGGCAAACTGCAGCCACGGCACAATCATGTAGAAAAGAATACGTTTCATGTCAATTTCCTCAGCCCAGAATGTAGATACCGTAGTAGGGGAATGTCAGCAGGGCCAACAAACCGATACTTGCGATCCAGAACAACCATCGCTGATGGCGTTGTACCGCGTCATCCGCACAAGGCTGATCGGTACTGCAGCGACGGGGCAGCAGATAGAGCTTGCGAAAGGCCAGCGCAAGAAAAATCAATGTCAGGGCAATAAAAAGCGGGCGGTAAGGCTCCATGGCTGTCAACTGGGCGATCCAGGCACCACTGATGCCCAGAGCCACCAATACCAATGGCCCTACACAGCAGAGTGAAGCACCCACGGCGGCCAATATGGCCAGCAATAGGGAGCTGCTCGCCTTGGCAGAATGGTTCTCGGTCGTCACAACAACGCCTCCTCGATGAAATCCATGCACATGATCCCTGCGTAGTCAGGTACGGAGTCAAGCATCACCGACCAGTATGCCCTTGCCTTCCGCCTTGGCGCGATAGAGGGCCTGGTCTGCACGCTTGAAGCTGTTGCTCACCTTGAGATCCTGCTCGGGACGAATGAAGGCAAATCCAGCCGAGAAACTGAACGGTCGTGCCTGCCATTCGGGCATTTCCCGCTGTTGCAGTGTATGGAAGTTTTCCTGAAGGCGCTTGAACCAGAGCTGTAGCGCCTGCTCATCCATGTCCAGCAGAATGTAGACAAACTCGTCCCCACCCAGCCGGGCGATAAAGTCGGATTCCCGGCCACCTCCAGACAATACGCGGGCAGCCAGCCGCAGTAGATGGTCACCGGCGGGATGCCCCAGCTTATCGTTGATGCGCTTGAAGTCATCCAGATCAAACAACACCAGCACTACTGACGGGTCTTCCCTGGCCATGTCGAAATACAGCGGCGCACGCTGGTTGAATGCCCGTCGATTGGGCAGGCCGGTCAATTCATCGGTCAGCCCCAACCCGACCAGTTGCTGTTGATGTTCGCGAATTTCATCCAGCGTTTCGTAGAGAGATTCCAGCAGGGCGGCATTTTCCCTGAGCCTGAACCCCTGTTCGCTGGCCTTGCCATGGGGCTGGTTCTGTTTCAGGGCGTGGAGTGCCTGTCGAAAAGTACGCACATCCTGGCGTATCGCATGAATGATCCGCCATTGCAGCACAGCCATCAACAACACCAGTACCACAAAAATGAAAACAGCGCTGATGACGACGGATGCCAGCAGGGGCTGAACATTGCTCTTCGGAAGTTTCACCCGCAAATGCCAACCACTTTCTCTCAATATCACCGATTTTTCCATCCGTTGGCTGTTCGGTGGAAGCGGTGCATCAATACGGGCCAATTCCTGACCCAGGGCATCCAGCAACTGCAAGGACATGCCTGAATAGGCTACGGCCTCCAGCAAGATCTGCAAGGTCTGTAACCGGAAGCTGGCAAATACCTGCCCGATCTGTTCACCATCTTCGTCCTGCACAAACTCGGCCACATCAAAATGCTCCATGCCCGGCAGATTGAAATGGGCGGGCAGCACACTCAGGCCCTGGTTTTCCACCCTTTTCTGCAAATCCAGCTGACAGGCCGGCCCCACACGCAAACCGGGGGGATTACCAAGCACACGCCCTTCCGCATCCGTCAGGGCCAGACCCACGGCATAGGGAAGAAAGGGCCTGTGCTCCCGCGCCCAGCGCTCTGCTTCGGTGTGATCGGCAAAGGTAAGGACATCCTTGACCTGCCGGCTGCGGGCCAGGTTGCGAACGATGTCGCGGTAGGCATCAATTTGCGAGGAAAGCAGCGCCACGCGATCCTGTACCAGAAGGTCAAAATGCATCTGCTCACGTTCATGCACATACAGTTTCACCCGCCAGGCCATGAACAGGCTCGCCAGCAGCAAAGACAACAGGAAATAGAGCAGACTGCGACCGGCGAGCACTCGCAGGGAGAGTGCCCGGTTTTTGGACACATTGGCCAGCCATGCGCGGATCATCCGCTTGTTCCCGTGAAAAACATGGCTCGGCTCCGTATTGCCATGACGGATGTGACCGATGCTTGCATATCACCCTCCCACCGCCAGTATGCGCTGCAGGAGATCAGCGATCAAGCGCTGGAAGGCTCCCCGTCATAGGGGCAGTTCCTGCAGCCATTGCCGCAGCAGAAACCGCGCTTGAGCAGATACCAGGCAGAGAACACCAGCTTGCCCTTTTCCATCTGGTAGTCGATGCCGGGCTGAAGCCCGCCGGCAGGGCGGGCCGGCACAGGTGTACCTCGATCAAAGGGGCCATGGGCTGCACGCAGGGCCTTGACCAGACAATCCGGGCACAGACAGCCCTGCCCGGCTGTTACCGGCAGGCGCAGATGAGCCGGCCCCTGCATGCACCAGCACTGGCCATCGGCCTGGCAGGGAAAAGATTGTCCACACTGATCGCAGGTATTTTCAGCCATGGCTCTGCTGCCACTGTTCGATGATGTGCACCAGCCGGTCCAGCCCGTCGGTGAGGCAGGCCGGGCCGGGCTGGAGGATTTCCGCCGACTTGATTTCAAAGATTTGCCCGGTTTTCACCGCCGGCAGTGCATCCCAGCCGGGGCGGGCGGCCACCTGTTCCGGGCGAAACTTGCGCCCGCACCAGGAACCGATGATGATGTCGGGCCGCGCCTGCAACACCGGCTGGTCATCCGCCAGGATGCGCCCCTTGGCGGCGGCGGAACGGGCCGGTTCAGCGAAGCAGTCCCGCCCGCCGGCCAGTCCGATCAGCTCGCTGACCCAGCGGATGCCACAGATTTTCGGGTCCGGCCATTCCTCGAAATACACCCGGGGCCTGCGTGGATAGCCGGCCATGCGTTCTGCAATGGCCGCCATGCGCTGGCGGGTCTGCTCCAGCCAGCGCAGCGTGTCGGCTTCCCGCCCCACCGTGCGGCCCAGATGGGCGATGAAAGCGTGGATTTCCTCCAGGCTGCGCTGGTTGTAGATGTGCACCTGCACACCGGCACGCACCAATTCCGCGGCAATGTCGGCCTGCATGTCGGAAAA
>WFUE01000090.1 GCA_015485125.1 Lysobacterales bacterium
ACCGGGCCGTGCGCCAGTGCTTCGGCTACCCGTTGGCCGAACTGGCGCTGGGCGGCGGGCACGAAACCGCCTGGGCCAGTGGTCAGGGCCTGTTGCACTGGTTGCAAACTCATCGCGGCCTGCGTCTGGGCATACTCAACTTCGACGCCCATCTGGACCTGCGCCAGCCCGACGGTGAGGAGGGCAGCTCCGGCACGCCCTTCTACCAGCTGTTGCGGGCCTGCCGCCGGCAGGGCCAGCCGGTGCAATACGCCTGCCTCGGCCTCAACCGCTGGGCCAATACCGCCCTGCTGCGCCAGCGTGCCCGTGACTGGGGCGTGTGGGTGGTGGAAGACCGCCACATCCGCGAACCCCGCCTGGATGCGTTGCGTCAGCGCCTGCACCGCTGGCTGGCCGGCATCGATGTGCTGCATCTGAGCATCGACCTGGATGTGCTTCCGGGCTGGGAGGCACCGGGCGTGAGCGCGCCGGCGGCACACGGCGTGCCGCTGGCGCTGCTGGAACCACTGGTGGAGCTGGCCGCCGCCAGTGGCAAGCTGAAACTGGCCGACCTGGCCGAACTGAACCCGCAACTGGATATCGACCACCGTACCGCACGCGCGGCCGCCCGCCTGCTGGCCGTGCTGGTACAGGCACACGAGGGCCTTTTGAAATGACCGAAAACACGCACGCACCCCGCATCATCACCCCGCCCACCGGCACGCAATTGCATTGCAAGAGCTGGCAGACCGAAGCCGCCCTGCGCATGTTGATGAACAACTTGCATCCGGATGTGGCCGAAAAGCCGGAAGAACTCATCATCTACGGCGGCATGGGCAAGGCCGCGCGCAACTGGGCCTGTTTCGACGCCATCGTCGATACTCTCAAGCGGCTGGAAGACGACCAGACCCTGCTGATCCAGTCCGGCAAGCCCGTGGGCGTGTTTCCCACCCACCCCGGCGCGCCGCGCGTGCTCATCGCCAACTCCAACCTGGTACCGGCCTGGGCCAACTGGGAGCACTTCAACGAGCTGGACCGGAAGGGGCTGATGATGTTCGGGCAGATGACCGCGGGCTCCTGGATCTATATCGGTTCCCAGGGCATCGTGCAGGGCACCTACGAGACCTTCGGCGCCGTGGCCCGGCAGCACTTTGACGGCCAGCCGCGTGGCCGCTGGATTCTCACCGCCGGTCTCGGTGGCATGGGCGGCGCCCAGCCGCTGGCCGCCACCATGGCCGGTTTCTCCTGCCTGGCGGTGGAGTGCGACCCGCAACGCATCGCCTTCCGCCTGCGCACCGGCTATGTGGATGAACAGTGCCACAGCCTGGACGAGGCGCTGACACGCATCCGCCAGGCCTGTGAACAGGGCGAGGCGGTTTCCGTGGCCCTGCTGGGCAACGCGGCGGAAATCTATCCGCAACTGGTGGAGCGCGGCATCACCCCGGATGTGGTCACGGACCAGACCTCGGCCCACGACCCGTTGAACGGTTACCTGCCCGCCGGCTGGACGCTGGAACAACACGCGGCGGAAAGGAAACGCGACCCGCAGGCCGTGGTCCATGCCGCCAAGCAATCCATGGCCGTGCAGGTCCGGGCCATGCTGGCGCTACAGGCCCAGGGCGCCGCCACCCTGGATTACGGCAACAACATCCGCCAGATGGCCCATGACGAAGGCGTGGAAAACGCCTTCGATTTTCCCGGCTTCGTGCCCGCCTACATCCGCCCGCTGTTCTGCCGCGGCATCGGCCCCTTCCGCTGGGCGGCCCTCTCCGGTGATCCGGAGGACATCTACCGCACCGATGCCAAGGTCAAGGAGCTGCTGCCGGACAACGCCCACCTGCACAACTGGCTGGACATGGCCCGGGCACGCATCCGCTTTCAGGGCCTGCCGGCACGCATCTGCTGGGTGGGGCTGGGCGAACGCCATCGTCTTGGCCTGGCCTTCAACGAGATGGTACGCACGGGCGAGCTGAAAGCGCCGGTGGTCATTGGCCGCGACCATCTGGATGCCGGCTCGGTGGCCAGTCCCAACCGGGAAACCGAGGCCATGCGCGACGGTTCCGATGCCGTTTCCGACTGGCCCATTCTCAATGCCCTGCTCAACACCGCCAGCGGCGCCAGCTGGGTCTCCTTCCATCACGGCGGCGGCGTGGGCATGGGCTATGCCCAGCACGCCGGGCAGGTGGTGGTCTGTGACGGTAGTGCCGAGGCCGACGAAAAAATCCGCCGTGTATTGTGGAACGACCCCGGCACCGGGGTGATGCGCCACGCCGATGCCGGCTACGATATCGCCCGCCAGTGTGCCCGCGAACAGGGCCTGGATCTGCCCATGCTGGAGCGGGAGTAAGCCATGCAACTTGTGCTCAAACCCGGGCAACTGGATCTGGAAACCCTGCGGCAGGTAGCCCGCGGCCCGGTGCAACTGCAACTGGACCCGGCCTGCATTCCCGCCATCGAAGCCAGCACCGCCACCGTCGACCGGGTGGTGGATGAAGGCCGTACCGTCTACGGCATCAACACCGGTTTCGGCCTGCTGGCCCAGACCCGCGTGGGGCGGGAAGACCTGAAGACCCTGCAGAAAAGCATCGTGCTCTCCCACGCCGCCGGTATCGGCCGCTGGATGGCACCCGAAGCCGTACGCCTGATGATGCTGCTGAAAATCAACGCGCTGGCGCAGGGCTATTCCGGCATTCGCCTGCAGGTCATCGAGGCGCTCATCACCCTGTTCAACGCGGAAATCTGGCCCTGCGTGCCGGAAAAGGGCTCCGTGGGCGCTTCCGGCGATCTGGCGCCGTTGGCGCACATGGCCACGGTGTTGCTGGGTGAAGGTCAGTGCTGCCACAATGGAGCTGTCATCCGTGGCGCCGAAGGGCTGGCGGCCGCCGGGCTGGAACCGCTGGAACTGGCGCCCAAGGAAGGTCTGGCCCTGCTCAACGGCACCCAGGCCTCCACCGCTTTGGCCCTGCTGGGCCTGTTCGCCGCCGAACGCTGCTTCGATGCCGCGCTGGTGGCCGGCGCCCTGTCGGTGGAAGCCGCTTTGGGCAGCCGGGTGCCCTTCGATGCCCGCATCCACGAACTGCGTCGCCATCCGGCACAGCAGGCCGTGGCCGCGCGCCTGCGCGCCTTGCTGGGCGAAAGTTCGGAAATCGGTGATTCCCACCAGCACTGCGAAAAAGTGCAGGACCCCTACTCCCTGCGCTGTCAACCCCAGGTCATGGGCGCCTGCTTGCAGCAGCTGCAACACGCCGGCGGCATTCTGCTGGACGAAACCAATGCCGTCACCGACAATCCACTGGTGTTCGCGGACGCCGAAGACATCCTCTCCGGCGGCAACTTCCACGCCGAGCCCGTGGCCATGGCCGCCGACAACATCGCCCTGGCGCTGGCGGAAACCGGCGCGCTTTCCGAACGGCGTATCGCCCTGCTCATCGACAGCCACCTGAGCAAGCTGCCGCCCTTCCTGGTGGAAAACGGCGGGGTCAATTCCGGTTTCATGATGGCCCAGGTCACCGCCGCCGCCCTGGCCTCGGAGAACAAGTCCCTGGCCCATCCGGCCTCGGTGGATTCCCTGCCCACCTCCGCCAATCAGGAAGACCATGTCTCCATGGCCACCTTCGCCGCCCGCCGCCTGGCCGAAATGGCGGAAAACACCGCCGGCATCGTCGGCATCGAACTGCTGGCCGCCTGTCAGGGTATCGACTTCCGCCGACCGCTGAAAACCAGCCCGGTGCTGGAACAGGCCCACGCGCAGGTACGGGCACGGGTGCCCTTCTACGACCGGGACCGCTACTTCGCCCCGGATATCGAACAGGCCCGGCAGCTGGTGCAGGCCGGTGAAATCGGCAGGATTGTACAAACCTGACAAGCAAGTTATTCCCAAGATGCCAGGATTGGCAGCGGCTCGCTGAGCCTGCGCAAGATCGTCAACATCAAAGGTAACGCTTACAGCATGTAAAAATGTGTGATTACATGCGCACGAAATTTCTGTATACTCACGTCTTTTTTCACCATTCAGACACCAAAGGGGGATACAGATGAAAAAATATCTTGCCATGCTCTTGTTGCTGCTTGCACCGGGGGCTTTTGCACAAGTGGCGGTGGTGGGTCAGGCCGCCTTCGAACGGGTGGACAGCGCCAATGTCACCTTTGCCGACGCGCAGGCCGAAGCGGCCACCCGCACCTATCTGGGGCTGAACGGCGAGCTGGCCAGTGTGCTCAGTGCGGCCGAACAGACCGCTGTAGAAAGCCTGCTCGCAGGCGCACCATCAACCTACTGCTGGATGGGTGGTTCTGACAGTGCAGTAGAAGGGGAATGGCGCTGGCTGGATGGCACTCAGTTTTGGCAAGGAGACGCAGCCGGTTCTGCTGTCGCCGGCCAGTATACGAATTGGGATGTGAATGAACCCAACAACTTTTTGACCGGTGATGAAGATGCCTTGACAATTGTTCAGGCTAACGGTGGATGGAATGATTATCCTGAAACAAGCCCTCTTGGTTGTTATATAGTTCGCTACAACCTAGCCCTGCTGCCGGTACCGGCCACCCAGCCCTTGGGCCTGTGGCTGCTGATGCTGACCATGGCGGCACTGGGTGGCTACTACTTGACCCGCAAGGCGGCGATCTAAACCCGCATCAATCCCGTCATCCAGGGCCTGCCGTGTGCCACACACGGCAGGCCCTTTTTCTTTATCGGCCTGCCCGGTTTTCCCGCAGGATGGCCCGCAGGTGTTGCAGTGCTTTCTCGCCCTGGGCACTGTCCTTGTACAGATCACGCAATTTCAGGTGCAGGATGTTGCGCAAGGTCTGGTTGTTGCGGGTTTC
>WFUE01000091.1 GCA_015485125.1 Lysobacterales bacterium
CACCTTCCTTGTAGCTGGCGATCAGGCTCAGGGCCCCGCTGTTGCTGTCCCGGTTGAAGGCAAACAGGGCCTGGCCGAAGTCGGCGGTCGCGTAGAGGCGGCTGCCGTCGCTGGTCATGGCCAGGTCGGACGGGCCCATGAGGAAGCTCAGGCCGTTGTCCGCCGTGCTGACCTTGCCCTGGTAGCTGAGGCTGCCGGTGGCGGCATCCACGCTGAACCAGGCGATGGCATTGGCGTTCTTGCCGGCAGCGTAGAGGTGCTTGCCGTCCGGGCTCAGGCGCAGGGCACGTAGGCCGGTGAGTGCGCTGCCCGCCGCGCTGCTGTCCACCCGCTCGACGAAGGTGAGGCTGCCGTCGGTGCTGTTGCGGCTGAAGTGGTCGATGGCGGCGTCATTCTGCGCGCCCACATAGACATGGTTGCCATCGTTGCTGATGACGATGGACCAGGCACCATCCAGCGCGGCGGTTTCCACGCCGGTGGTGCTGTTGTCCACCATGCCGTTGAAGGCCAGGGTGCCGTTGTCACCGTCCACATCGAACCAGACGATGGACTGGTCCACCAGGGTGGTGACATAGAGGTGCTTGCCGTCCGGGCTCAGGGCGAGCGCGGCGGGCCGGGCCAGGCCGACCACATTGTTCACCCCGTTGCGGTTTTCCTGCCGCAGGCGGGTTTCCGGCCGCTGGCCCGAATCGAGGATGATCATCACCCCGGTGGCGTCCTTGAGGATGCCGTTCTGCACATTGCTCAGGTTGACTTGCAGCACTTCCGGCCCTTCGGAGAGGCCGTCGGCCAGCAGGTTCAGGTTGATGCTGCCGCGGGTCTGACCGGCGGGGATGGTGACCGTGCCACTGGCGGCCTGATAGTCCGTGCCTGCCGTGGCGCTGACATCCTGGGTGGCAAAGTCCACGCTGACCGGCAGGGTGTAGGGGCGGCTGAGCACCACTTCCATCACTTCGGTCTGGGTACCGCTGGCCGGTTCGTAGGCCACCCGGTCGTAGACGCGCACATCCGGCTGGCCGTCATCGTTGATGATGGTGCCGTCGGCGGTGTCGAACTGGATGATGGCTCCGGTGGGCCCGGACAGTTTCACTTGCAGGATCTCGCTGGCCTCGATCAGTGTGTCGCCACAGATGTTGATGCTGATGGTGCCACTGGTGGCCCCTTGCGGCAGGGTGAGTACGCCGCTGGCGTTCTCGTAGTCCACTTCCGTGGCGCATTGGGCGCCGCCGCTGGCCGCGTCCGCCCCGCTGTAGGGCTGGGTTTCCCAGTTGACAGTGACATCGGTACTGGCAGCCACGTTCATGTTGACGGTGAACACCAGCTGGCTGATGCCGCTGTTGCCTTCCAGCACCGAGGCGTTGCCGATGGCCAGCGTGGGCACGGAACCGGTGAGGTTGACCGGGTCGATGTCCAGGCGGGTGACCTGGCCGTAATCGCCCACGGTGACCTGGGCCACCAGATTGCCGTTGATGTAGATGTTGCCGGTTTCACCGGGCCTGACCCGCCCGGGCAGGCGCGGGTCTTCGGCGTCCATGGGAAATGCGCAGGGCGTAGAGACCGTTGAGGCCCGAATCCTGCCCGATGGTGTAGCGGGCGTTGGTGGCCGACTGACCGTCGAGCACGAAGGTAATCTCCGTGCCGTCGGCCACCGGGTCACCAAACCAGGTGGCCACGCCGTAGAAGACATGGTCCGGCATGGCCACGCGGGCCTGTGCCGTTGGCAGTCCGAGCCAGAGCAGGGCCAGCAGGCCGAGCACGCGGAGGATGGGGTGTTGAATGTTCCTGTTCATGATCAGTTCCCCGAGTATGCGTAGGTCTTGAAGAAGAGCTTGATGTCGCGCACCCCGTTGCCATCCCGCTGGCCGTTGGTGCCCGGTATCACCGCGCCGTTGATGAAGGTGTCCAGCCCTTCGTTGGGATCAAACAGCAGGTTGCCCGCCGGTATGATCAACAGCCATCGCCGGTTCCACACCGATCGCCCGATCAGGCGGCTGTCGGAGGTGAACTGGCTGTCGTCCAGTACCGCGTCATAGGGATAGGCGCGGAACTGGCTGAAGCGGCGGATTTCCGGCTGGCCAATGAGGGAATCCACGGTGGGGTTCCAGTTTTCGTTGACCAGATCCTGCTCCCCGATGGGGAAGGGCACCGGGATGGCCTGGTCGATGACCTGCCATTCGCGCACGCTGAAGTTGAAGGCATCCGGGCTGCGCAGTACATCCGCGCCCACGGGGATCAGGTAGACCCGTGGCGTCTGGCTGAGCTGGGTGGTGTCATAGCCGTCGAACCACACACCGGCACCGCGGATGCGCGTGCTGAACTGGGTGGGGTCGTAGGCGCTGTCTCCGGGGCCCAGCTCCCAGCCGAAGTAGTTCAGGCCGAAGCTGACCGTGGTGGAGAAGGGAATCACCAACCCCGGTTGCGCACCGGCGGATTCCGGCGCGAAGGGCCGGGCATAGCGGCGGAATTCCGGCACCTGCCACAGATCGGGCACGATGTGGTCGGTGAGAATCTGCCGCCAGTCGGCGTCACCCGTGGCATCTTCCGGGATGCGGTACAGCTCCTTGCGCAGGGAGAAGCGGTTGGTTTCCACCTGCGGGTTGTTGAAGCCCATCTGCCCCTTGAGCACGTCGAAATTCAGCTTCATCCGGCCCATGGGGTCGGCCAGCCCGCGCGAGCCGGGCACCGGTTCACCGTTGAGCACCTGGCCGATGGAACGCTGCTTGACGATGTCGGTGAGGAACTGCTGACCACCCTGCCCGTCCGTGCCCAGCAGGTTGGTCTCGTAGTCATAGGCCGTGGCGGCCAGGTAGACATAACG
>WFUE01000092.1 GCA_015485125.1 Lysobacterales bacterium
CTACATGGAAGAGGTGGAACGGCTGGCCGACCGCATCGGCATCATGGACCACGGCCAGCTGCTGGCCGAAGGTTCCCTCAGCAAGCTGCTGCAACAACACGGCGGCCCCTACCAGGTACGCTGGTACCATCAGGGCCAGTGGACCCACTGCGAAACGGACAACCCGGCGGCCTGGCTGCAACAACAGCCCTTCGACCCGGAAAACGACCAGGTGCAGATCCAGCCCCCCGATCTGGAACAGGTTTTCCTCCATCTGACCGGCAAGCAATTGAGGGATTGAACATGCAACCGTCCAACCGTCTGCCTTCCGCCCCGGCCATCTGGTGGCTGGTCACCCGCAAGGATCTTTTGCTCCTCCTGCGTGATCGTGCCGCGCTGTTTTTCGCCCTGGGCTTTCCACTGATCATGGCCGTATTCTTCGGCACCGCCTTCTCCGGCAGCAGCAAGGGCCTGCAAATCACCGTGGCCGTGGCCAACGAAGATGCCACGCCGGCCGCCCAGGCCTGGCTGGACAAACTGAGCGAAAATGCCGCACTGAAACTGAAACCCATGGATCGGGAGGCCGCCTTGCAAGGCGTACGCAAGGGACGCTGGCGTGCCGCGCTGATTCTGCCCAAGGGGTTTGGGAAGGCACAAGCGGAAGTGTTCGACCCGGACATTCCCGAGGTGGAGCTGGCCATCGACCCCACTCGAAAGGGCCTGGCCGGCTGGCTGCAGGGTCTGCTGATGGCCCGGGGCGCCGAGGACCTGCAACAGGCCTTCAACAACCAGGAACAGATGCAGGAGCAGATTCAGCGCAGCCTGGAAACCATTCGCCAGCTGCCGGCAGAAGAGCGGCCTGACCCGGCGGTGATCCGGCTGCTGGAAGATCTGGACAAGAATCTGGACAAGCTCGCGGCCAGCCAGCCTGAAGACACGAATCCCGAAGAAAGCGGCGATGGCTTTACCTTCCAGCCGCTGAAAGTGAAGTTGATCGACCTGCCCACTGTGCGCAAGGGGCCCAGGAACGCCTACGCCGTCTCCTTTCCGCAAGGCATGGTCTGGGCGGTCCTCGGTGTCATTTCCACCTTCGCCCTGGGGCTGGTCACCGAGCTGAACCAGGGTACGCTGGCCCGGTTGCTGGTGATGCCGATACGCCGGCGGGATGTCCTGGGTGGCAAGGCCCTGGCCTGCATGCTGGCCCTGATACTGGTGCTTTCGCTGCTGCTGCTCATCGGCATGCTGGCCTTCGGCATCCGCATCCACAGCGGGCCGGTGTTGCTGCTGGCCCTGTTCTCCGCCGCCTTCGGTTTCACCGGGCTGATGATGCTGTTGTCGGTACTGGGCAAGACCGAACGCAGCGCGTCCGGCCTGAGCTGGGCGGTGATGATCTTGCTGGCCATGACCGGCGGCGGCATGATTCCGCTCATGGCCATGCCCAAATGGATGGCCGCGCTGGGGCAGTTCAGCCCGGTGAAATGGATGGTCATGGCCTTTGAGGGGGCCTTGTGGCGGCAATTCAGCCTGACCGAGGTACTGCCCTGGGCCGGCCTGTTGCTGGCGCTGGGCTTCATCGGCCTGACCCTGGGCAGCTGGATCTTCTCCCGCCGGCAGGTGCAGGCTGGCTGAGGCTGACACCCCTACAACAGGGGCGTCAGCACCCGGAACACATTCTCCCACATCTGCTGCAAGCGGCCGGTGGGCGGCTGCCAGGTGACCGTATCCTCACGCAGGGCGTTGATCTGCCGATGCAAGCGCCGGCACAGTCCATCCCCGTAGCAATAACTGACAATCTCATGGTTGATCAGCAGGGAGCGGTAATCCAGATTGGCCGAGCCCATGAGCACGAAATGATGGTCAACCAACACCAGCTTGGCGTGCAACATGGTGGGGCGATAGAGCTGAATCTCCGCACCACCTTCCAGCAACTCGCGCATCCCCGGCAAGCGGGCCATGCTGGAAAGCCAGTGATCGGTCTGTTCCGGGGTCAGCAGACGCACACGCACGCCCCGCTTGCAGGCGGTGAGCAGCGCTTCCAGCAAGGGATGGTCGGGAATGAAATAGGGCGTGACCAGCTCGATGCACTGCTCGGCACGGTGAATGGCCAGCAGCAGGGTCTCACGCAGGCCATCTTCGGCCATGTCCGGCCCGGAGGGCACGGCCTGGGCCATTTCTCCAGCGGGATGCGGCTGGCCGCGGGCAGGCAGGTGCAACGGTTCGCCGGTGGTGTAGCGCCAGTCCTGCAAAAAGGTTTCCAGATACTGATCCACCATGGGGCCCTGGCTGCGAAAGGTCAGGTCCACCCAGTGATCGGCGCGGTCCGGGTTGAGATACTCCCCGGCCAGATTGATGCCGCCACTGAGCAGTAGTTGTTGATCAAAGAGATAAATCTTGCGGTGATTGCGCAGATTGAACCGGCTGCGCAGCAGGCTGGAAGGCGGCTGAAAAAAAGCCACCTGGCCACCGGCAGCCTTCAGGGCGCGAAACAACCCCGGCCGCAGCCAAACCGAAAAACTGCCCACGGTATCCAGCAAGAGAAAGACCCGCACACCCTCGCGGGCCTTCTCCGTCAGCTTCTTCAGCAACAGCCGCCCGGTTTCGTCGGCTTCAAAGATATAGCTTTCCAGCAATATGCTCTCTTGCGCCTGATCCACGGCCGACAACAGCCAGTCTCTGGCCTGTCGGGGTTCGAGTGTGCTTTCGATCCGGTGACCGGAACGCGCCGGCGGGATACCGTCGGCCAGCAGTACCCGCTGTAACTGCTGCTGCAAGGGATGCAATGCCCCTTCAGGCGCGTGTTCGGCAAAGTGCAACGCCGGCTTGGGCTTGCGGGCAAAGACCTTGCGAGAACCGAACAGCAGGTACAGCAGCGGCCCCAACCCCGGCAGCAACAGCACGATCAACATCCAGATGATCAGGCTTTGCGCCGGGCGACGGCTGTAGAACAAATGCGCCAGCACCCACAGCACGAACAGCAACTGCAAAAGATAGAGCCCCATCCGCCCATCATACGGCAAAGGATAAAAAAAGGGCCTGCTCCGGGGAGAGTGGGAGCAGGCCCTTCAAACACGCGGAAGCGTGTGCTTACAGGCGCTTATGGTGATTGATTGCGCTTTGAAAACGGGAAGTGAGTCTGTAGTGCCGGCTGGTTACCAGCAGCAACAGCAGGGTGAATACAATCACGCCCCAGGGTGTCAAGGCGGGTACGGGCGTAGCACCCGGTCCACCCGGCCCGCCGCCCGGCGGGCCGCCCTTGCCTTTCTGCCCGGGCCTGTGGGCCGCAAGCCACGGATCCTGCCCCGGCATTTCGTCCCCGGCACCGTTCCTTTGCTGCTGCGCTGTCTCCTTGACGCGCCTGGTGGATGCACGCTTGGCAGCGTTTTCAAAATCATCGCGAAAGAGGGTTTCGGTATCCAAGCCCAGCACCGCCACCTGGCTGTTGGCAAAACCCTGGCTGTTGCTGGCCCGTACCGTGTAGTTGCCCACATAGGCCGTGGAGAAGGCGTCGATGACCAGTTCCGGCTCGGTTTCTCCCGCCAGCGGGCTGCCGTCCTTGTACCACTGCAATGCCGGCATGGGTGAGCCGACAGCGGTGACCGCCAGCCGCACACTCTCGCCGGGCAGATAGTTCCCGCCTTGCGGTTGCAGGCTGAAGGCCGGCACCGAGGGTGTGGCCGACACCACGTAACCCACGGCCGCCAGATCGCTGTCCACATAGTTGTTTTTCTGGCAGATGGCCTTGATGTTATGGCTGCCCGTCGCAAGGTTGAAGGGCCCGCTATACAGCGTGCTGCTACCTGTCGGCACACTGCCGTCGGTGGTATAGCGAATGCTGGCGCCACTGGTTTGCGAAGTGATGGTCACCGAGGCTGTACCATTGCCGTTGTCACTGACCTGAATGTCCGGCAGCGCGCAGCGCAGTTCGTAGAACCCCTGGGTGATGCCGCCATTGCCAAAGAAGGTGCGGTAGGCCGTGGCCTTCAGGGTTTTGGAACCCAACACGCTCACCGGGCCGGAATATTGCGAGGTCGGGGCAATGGCCGGCGGATTGATGCTCGGGTCGGAACCATCCTGGGTATAGAAGATGGTTTCGGATGGCCCGGCACTCATGCTCACCGACAGATTGTTGTAATACACCCCTGGCGGCGGGTTCATCACCGGCTGCTGGGTGGTGCCCAGCGGGGCAACCTTGCTGAGTGTGCCGGAAGAAACCACATTGCTGTAGACACCATTCTTGTAGGCACGGATCTTGAACCGGTACTGTCCATTGGCCGTGATGCTCAACGGGTTGCCGGCAAAGTATTCCGGTGAGCCCAGCGCCGGCGTGGCCGTCACTGCCGAACCATCCGTGGTGAATTCATAGAAAATTCTCGCCCCCTGCGTATCACTGTGCATGGTGATCTGGAACGGGTCGGCAAAGGTCTGGGTGGTGAAAGGCGTCATGGTGGGGTCGGCCACGCCGGCAGCCGCGCTATAGACCGTGTAGTTGCGCGTGGTCACCGGGCTCAGGCGGCCATCCACATCCACGGAAACCGCCTTGATCGTATGGCTGCCCACCCCCAGCGTGATGAGACCGGTATACAGCGTGCTGTAGCGGGTGGGTTCCGCGCCATTGGTGGTGTAGCGAATGGCGGCGGTGTTGCTGTCACCGCTCATGCTCACTTGCAGGCTGCTGGTGGCCGTACTGTTGTCCAGCGGAAACACCGCGGGTGAGGCCAGCGTCGTGATCGAATAAGTAGCCGTTGTCGTCGCACTGGGCCCGTACCCGCTCAGGAAGGTCTTGCACTTGAAGGTGACAGTCGCGGTGAATTCGATGGGTTGCGAGAACAGGGTAGAGCTACTCGTCGGCTCACTGCCATCGGTGGTGCAACGGATGTCCGCCCCCAGCACCGTACTCCCGGCATAGGCCGTGACCGCGTTGAAATAGCTGCCACTGGCCGGATAGAGTGTGGGCGCGGGCAGTTGTACCGGTGTCACGGTAATGTAATCGCTCTTGACCTGCGCGCTCTTGTTGTAGCCGCTTTTGTAGGCCACCGCCGAAATTCGGTGGGTGCCCTCGCCCAGGGTGATGGGGCCGGTATACGTGGTGCCGGGGCGGAAGAAGCCGATGGTCTTGCCGTCGGTACGATACTTGATGGTGGCACCGGGCGTACTGCTGGTGATGACCACCTGGACCGAACCGCCGAAACTGCCCTGACTGGGGCTGATCTGCGGCGTGGCCACCGTGGGCGTCACATTGGTGTACTGGAAGGTCTGGGTATTGTTGGCCCGCCACACCTTGTTGGCAGGGTCATAGCGCCAGGCACGGATTTTCAGGGTGCTGGTGGTAAAAATGGTCAGCGCGCTGTCCTGTGCCGGCAGAAACTGGTAGCCGGTTTCGAAATCCGGCTCGCTGCCATCCAGGGTGTAGCGCACCACATCGTTGCTCGTGGCACCGGGCACAGTCACCCCTACCTGCATGGGCAGGCTGTAGTTGCCACTGGGTACCGCAACCTGCAAAGTCGGTACCGGGCTGTTGTTGGCGATGGCAGCCATCACCTGCGCCATATCCGGAATGACACCAATGGCCTCCGGGCCGGTGCTGGCCAGTCCGTTGTTTTTCAGCAGGTTACGAATGGTACTGGCACTGGCGGGTTGGCCATTGACCTGTTTGTAGAGGTTCTGTGCCAGCGCGGCGGCGGCGGTAATCAGGGGGCTGGCAGAAGATGTTCCACCAAACAGCGTATACCCGTAGTCTTCACCTTCATTGTCATATAAATCGCCTTTACCCGTTGTCACTACATCTTCACCCCAGGCAAAAACATCCACCCGGCTGCCATAGTTGGTAAAATACATGGGTGCCCGGGCCGTGCTGCCCGGGCGGATACCTGGGTTGGCGGCTCCCACCAGAATGGCACCGGAATCCTTGCTGCCATTGAAAGGATAATGCCCACCATTGCCGGTGGAGTAGATGGGATCATCCAGATCCTGGTATCCGTTTGCGCCCGCTTCCACCACCACCATGCCCAAACCCACGGCATTTACAATGGAGTCATAATAGGGTTCGTACCACTCGACTGGTACCAAACCAACACGGTCATTATCATCCGGGTTTTCTGCGCGATTTGGACCTGCAACCTGCTGTTCCAGCAGGATGATATCTCCGCTGTTCAGTGCTTCTGCACAGAGTGTAATTGCCTCGGCCACATTATAGTTCCAGGACTCATTGACCTTTTTATAAGGCTGAGCAAAATAGAACTCTGCATCCCGTGCGAGTCCGTTTACTCCAAAGCCATTATCCAGTCCAGCCATAATCCCAATAACAGCGGTTCCATGATCTTTACTGTTCCTGCCCACTGCATCCGGATTGAGATGGGTAATTGCCGGTAAATCCGCATGAGAGGAACGAAATCCATATTCCACATCACATATCCGCATTCCCTGCCCTAACCCAACACCATCCACGGCGTTGACCTGCGCAAACCCCATACCAGCCGGTGCGCTTTCTAAATACTGCTGGTACTGATTCACTGAGTAATCCGTAGAAAAATTGTCATCATTGGGGCGCGTGTAATCCGGTGGCGTGGGCAAGGGTGCTTCCTTGGGCATGGGCCAGGCCTTCTCCACCTCGGGCCAACTGCGCACCGGCTGGTATGGGGTTTGCGCAGGTCAACGCCGTGGATGGTGTTGGGTTAGGGCAGGGA
>WFUE01000093.1 GCA_015485125.1 Lysobacterales bacterium
AACCACAACCCTGAGGGTGCTGAGCGTTTGCCAGCCAAGGCGCAAGCCAGTCAGCCGTTCGGTCACGTACTGTTTGTACGCTCCCTCACAGCTGCTGGCTTGCGCCTTGTCTGGCAAACGCTCAGCACCCTCAGGGTTGTGGGCTGATTTTCCGCCATACTGCGTTGCAAGCCAGTCAGCTGTTCGGTCACATCCTGTTTGTACGCTCCCTCACAGCTGCTGGTTTGCGCCTTGTCTGGCAAACGCTCAGCACCCTCAGGGTTGTGGGCTGATTTTCCACCATACTGCGTTGCAAGCCGGTTGGTTTTTAGCGCGACTATTGCGTGAAGCTGCCGGATGGATGTGCGTTTGCCACCAGTGATGTCATAAGCCGGTTAAAGCTGTAATAATTCGTGGATCTATCGTGCAGATACGGTTCTCCCGCTTTCATCACTCATCGACAGGTTTTCATGAAATATCAGGCATCCATCTTGTTGACGATTGCTGCATTGGCTTCCCAGGCCGGGTTGGCGGGTGTCGATGAGGATGCTGACAAGCAGCAGGAGCAAGACAAGGCGGTTATCGAAGAGGTCACGGTAGTCGGCAAGCGGGTTTCCTTTCAGAACAATGTAACCACCGAACCCATGTTGCAGCAGCAGAGTGAAATCACCAGCCCGCTGGCGGTGATCGACAATCTGCCGGGCGTGCTGGTGAACGAGGGTGATACGTTCGGTTCGGATGACTGGTCGACCACGGTGTCCATTCGCGGTTTTCAGCTGAGTCTGGATGAACAGCAACTGGGCATCACCGTGGATGGCATCGCCAATGGCAATTCCAATTATGGCGGTGGGGCCAAGGCCAACCGCTATATCGATAGCGAAAACCTGCGGGCGGTGGAGGTTTCACAGGGTACGGCCGATATCGCCTCCCGTTCCAACGAGGCGCTGGGTGGCACGCTGAATTTCACCACCATCGACCCGGGCATGGAGTCACGCTGGATCACCAGCTATACCGCCGGCAGCTTCGATGCGCAAAAAATGTACATGCGCTATGAAACCGGTGAGATTCTGCCGCAGACTTATGCCTGGATCAGTGCTTCCAGTAGTGAAAACACGGACTGGATCAACCAGTCGGCGGAAAACACCCGCCAGCATCTGGCAGCCAAGTTCATCAGTACCTGGCGTGATGTGGACTGGACGGGCTATTTTTCTCTGGACGATGTGGCGGAAGACAATTACCAGCGTGTCTCCCTGGAACAGTTCCGCACCAATCCGGAATGGGACCGTCTGACTGCGGAATGGACGGGCGTGCCTTGGGTGGATCAGCTCTATCGCAAGGGGTGGTCCACACTGCGGGACAACACCTTTGCCTACCTCAAGGCAGCCTTTGCCCTGGGTGATGTGGATCTGGAAGCCAATGTCTACTTTCACAAGAATATCGGCCGGGGCGACTGGGTGCCGCCCTATGTGGTCGATGTGGTGGCGGACGGCAGCGGTCATTCGGAATCGGAACTTCAGCATGGCACGCCCGTACTGGGCGGTGATGTGCTGGGTCGTCTGTACTTCGTGGATGCCAATGGCGTGGCGCTCTCGCCGCTGGCCGGCTGTACAAGCAGCCTGACCTTCCCCTACGGCGGTGCCGGCCCGGAGTATGACCCGGCCTGCTATCCTGCCGGGGCCATTCCCGTGGGTTCCTACCGTCACACCCATTATGAGAAGAAACGCCTTGGCTTCAATCTGGATTTCAACTGGGAAAGCCGGATTGGTGCGGCCGACAATCAACTCCGTGGTGGTCTGTGGCTGGAAGACTACCTGCGCAAGGAATCCCGTGACTGGCACCGGATCATCGACTCGCGCGCAGGTTTCGAGTTCGACAACATGCCCTACTGGGTGCAGTATAAGCGCGAATATCCGGTGAATACGGCCATGCTGTACCTGGACGATCGCATGGAATTCGGCGACCTCAGCGTGCATCTGGGTCTCAAGCAGTTCTTTGTGGATCTGGAGCGCAAGGATGTCTTCAATGGCACATCCATCACCATCAACTCCGATTCCGATCCGCTGCTGAGCGCGGGCCTGGTCTATACCACCCCGGTTGACGGGCTGGACATATTCGCCGGCTATGCCAGGAACTTTGCCGCCATCAAGGATGAAGTGCTGGAACGTGACGCTTCCGCCCTGACGAATCTGACCCCGGAAACCGCGGATAATCTTGATTTGGGCCTGCGTTATGTCAGCCGCCGGTTACAGGCCAGCCTGACCGGGTACAAGATCGACTTCAACAACCGTCTGACCTTCATTGCTCCGGATTCACCGGCGGGTATCGACTATCTCATCGGCACCAATGGCAGCTATGTCAACACCGGTGGTATCCGCTCCACCGGCCTGGAGGCCGCGTTGACCTGGAATCTGGGCGAGAACTGGCGACTGTATGCCTCTTTCACCAACAATCACTCCACCTATGCCGGTGGCAGTGTGGATTTCCCTGCCAGCAATGTGGTTTATGGCTCGGCGGAAAACATGGCCGTGCTGTCGCTGGATTGGCGCAACGACCGCTATTTTGCCGGTGTCTCCGGCAAATGGGTGGGCGAACGCTGGCTGGATGCGGCCAACACCGAGCGTATCCCGGACTATCTGGTGACCGACCTGTATGCCGGTGTACGCCTGGGCAGCCTGCAACCCATCGAAGATATCCAGTTGAAAATGACGGTCAACAACGCCCTGGACGAGCGCTACCTTGGTGGCGTCGCCGGGCAGGCCGCCTGGCTGGGTGCTGCCCGCACCGCCTCCATGAACCTGCATTTCTCGCTTTGAGTCGCGTGGACGTGCGGATAACGGGAACGGGTTGTTGATCTGAATCAAAAACATTCGCCCGGGTATTGATTTCGGTTAATGGCCGATACCCGAAGCCGGCGTATAGTGGCTCCCATCACAATGGCAGGAGACGGGAGTAGATCATGCATATTTCCCTGGCTATCACCGGTGCCGGTGGCGCTGGCGTGATCACCGCGGGCCAGCTGCTGCTGGACCTGCTGGCCGCGCACGGTCTGTACGGGCTGATGCGGCGTTCCTACGGGCCG
>WFUE01000094.1 GCA_015485125.1 Lysobacterales bacterium
AAAACCGATTGTGCGCCGAAAAACGCCCGCTGGCTGCTGGACGGCCAGCCGCTGGATACTGTCGTGCGCCTGCCGGTAATCACCGCCGCCCTGCATGCGGATGCACTGTTGAAAAAGCCTGGCCGGCACCAGCTGGAACTGCTGGACCCGGAAACAGGCATCGTGCACCCGATTGGTATCTTTGAAGTACAAGCACCATAGCTATCCATTTTGAAATATGGATGGCATCATTATTATGCAGATAGCATTGGGTGTAATTTAATTTACACCTTATTCGCCATGCTTTTGACACTGCTGCTCTTCTGGAACCTGGCCAAGGTCCAGGCCGCCGAAACCATCAAGCCAGCAATCCAGACCACGGGTTTCAAGGCCTACAGTACCTTTGAAGATGCCCATTACAGTGGTTCCGGCCGCTGCAGTGACTGCCATGACGGGCTTTCCACCAATACGGGAGAAGATATTTCCATCATTCGTCAATGGTCCAATTCCATGATGGCCAACGCCAGCATCGACCCCTATTGGCAGGCCAAGGTCGCCTCGGAACTGAAGCGCAATCCGCAGCTATCCAGTACCATCAATGACAAGTGCAGCCGCTGCCACGCCCCCATGGCCAATGATGCCGCCAGCAAGAATGGCGACTCCATCCAGATCCTGGGTAGCGGTGGGTTTCTCGACCCTAACAGCCCCTATTATCAACATGCCCAGGAAGGGGTGAGCTGCACGCTGTGCCACCAGATCACCGATAACGGCACATTGGGTACGCTGGATGGTTTTTCCGGCCACTGGCAGGTCAACACCTATGCCAACATCGCAGACCGCCCGGCCTATGGCCAGTACAGCGATCCAGTGGCCAATCCCATGATCAACCAGGTCAACTTCACCCCGGTGGGTGCGGCACATATCCAGAATTCGGCCTTCTGCGCCACCTGTCATGACCTCAACACACCTTTCGTGGATGCCAACGGCAATATCGCCAGCACCACCCCGGATACCGAATTTCCCGAACAATCGCCCTATCGCGAATGGGCACACAGCGCCTACGGTGATACTGGAGCAACCCCGACCTCCTGCCAGCAATGCCACATGCCGGAAGTGAGCGAGGCGGTGCGGATCAGCACACGCCCACAGACCCTGGGGCCTCGCAGCGGTTTCTCCCGACATGCCTTCTTCGGCGCCAATACCACCATGCTGCAATTACTGGAGGACAACAGCCTGGCCCCCAGCAGCACAGACCTGCCCGGCTATATCGCCCAGACCCGCAGTTTTCTGCAACAGGCCGCCAGCCTGTCGCTGGAATCCCCACTGTATCTGAATGGGGAGCTGGATTTCTCCGTACAGGTCAATAATCACAGTGGGCACAAGCTGCCCAGCGGTTATCCTTCCCGGCGGGTCTGGCTGGAGGTGCAAATCACGGATGGCAACGGCAATAGCCTGTTCCACTCCGGCGCACCCAATGCCGACGGCAGCATTCAGGGCGTGGCGCTGGACAGTGACAGCAGCACCTACGAGCCGCACTACACGGAAATCACCCAGGCCGATCAGGTACAGGTCTATGAACCCATTATGGGCAATACCGATGGACAGGTAACCCACACCCTGCTGCGCGCCGCACAATATCTCAAGGACAACCGCCTGCTGCCGGACGGATTCGACAAGGCTACTGCGCCGGCAGATATCGCCGTCAGAGGGCTGGCGGCCACTGATCCGGACTTCACCGCCGGTGGTGACCAGGTGCGCTACCGGCTGGCTCTGGCTGATCTGCCGGAAGTGGAAATACAACTGCGTCTGCGCTATCAGACCCTGTCCTTCGGACATCTGCAGGATCTGTTCAACGACCGTGATCAAGCCGAAGTGGCCACCTTTGAGGGGCAATTCAATTCAGCCAGCATCCGCTCGGAGATATTGGCTGAAACCACGCTGCGTGTGCTCAATGACCGAGCATTCCGCAACGGTTTCGAATAGCGAGCTATGGTTTCCTGGAATCCGAGTCGGGCCTGAGCCACTGGGCCAGCTCCACCCGCGTCGGGTCGGCGATGGCCAGCAGTTTTTCCAGGATGCGGTCTTCCACCAGTTCCAGGTCGAATTCGGCCCACTGCCTGATTTCCTGCCATTCCTCGGCCCAGTGGGCGGTCTTGTCGCGCAGCTCCTTGCGCAATTCCAGCGCGGCCTGCTCCAGTTCCGCCTCGCTGTATTGTTCCAGCCGGGTCAGTTCATCACGGGCGGCATCCACCAGCCGGTTAAGGCTGTGAATCTCCTTCTGGTCGGCTTTTTTTAGCAAGGCATGGGCCTGCTCGCGCATGCGTTGCAACAGGGTTGCTTTACGGTCACTCATGGT
>WFUE01000095.1 GCA_015485125.1 Lysobacterales bacterium
CACCAAGGCCACGCCGGAAGGCGCGCGCGACTATCTGGTGCCCAGCCGGGTGCACGAAGGGCAGTTCTACGCCCTGCCGCAGTCGCCGCAGCTGTTCAAGCAACTGCTGATGATGGGCGGCATGGACCGCTACTACCAGATCGCTCGCTGCTTCCGTGATGAAGACCTGCGCGCCGACCGCCAGCCGGAATTCACCCAGCTGGACATGGAGATGGCCTTCGTCGAACAGGAAGATGTGCTCAGCCTGGCCGAAGACATGATTCGTCATGTGTTCCGGGAAGTGAAAGGCGTGGAACTGGCCGACCCCTTCCCGCGCATGAGCTGGGAAGAGGCCATGCGCCGTTTCGGCTCCGACAAGCCCGACCTGCGGGTGCCGCTGGAACTGGTGGATGTGGCCGAGCACCTGGCCCATGTGGAATTCAAGGTTTTCTCCGGCCCGGCCAACGACCCCAGGGGGCGGGTCTGCTGCCTGCGCGTGCCCGGCGCCGGCGAAGTGATGAGCCGCAAGCAAATCGACGACTACCTGCCCTTCGTGCAGCGCTATGGTGCCCGTGGCCTGGCCTGGATTCGCGTGCGCGACCGGGCCGCCGGTGCCGAAGGCCTGCAATCCCCCATCGTCAAGTTTCTCGACCAGACCGCCATCGACGGCATCCTGAACGCCTGTGGCGCCGAAGACGGCGACATCATCTTCTTCGGTGCCGGCGACTGGACCACCGTCACCGACTACATGGGCCAGCTGCGCCTGAAAGTGGCCGAAGACATGAAGCTGGTGGAAGAAGGCTGGCGTCCCCTCTGGGTGGTGGATTTCCCCATGTTCGAATGGGACGAAAGCGAACAGCGCTGGTTTGCCCTGCACCACCCCTTCACCGCGCCGCAGGACAGCGACCCGGAAACCCTGAAGGCCGAGCCGGGCAAGAGCCTGTCCAAGGGCTACGACATGGTACTCAACGGCGTGGAGCTGGGTGGCGGTTCCATCCGTATCCACCGCGAGGCCATGCAGCAGGCCGTCTTCTCCCTGCTGGGCATTTCCGAGGAAGAAGCCCGCGCCAAGTTCGGCTTCCTGCTGGATGCCCTGCAATACGGCTGCCCGCCCCACGGCGGCATCGCCTTCGGCCTCGACCGCATGTGCGCCCTGCTGGCCGGTGTGCAATCCATTCGTGAAGTCATCCCCTTCCCGAAAACCGCCACCGCCTCCTGCCCGCTCACCGAAGCACCCTCGGAAGTGGCGGATGCGGCGTTGCGGGAGTTGAACATTCGGGTGGTTAAAAAACCGACCTGAAGGGGCTTGTTTTCCGCATCTCTGCGTTGCGAGAACCCTGCCCATCCGGTCACGTACTGTTCAGTACGCTCCCGGCCGGGCAGAACCTCGCGCCTTGATCTGCGAAAAAACGCCGCCTTCAGGTTTTGGGCGGCTTGTTTTCGACCATACTGCGTTGAAGCCGGTTCATTAGCTGGCCACAGAACTTCCTTTGTAGCTGGTCGATGTCTTCATCCTGCAGCTCCAGCGACTTGCCCAGATTGGCCAGCCCCGTAGGGCGCAATAGGCCCTGGCCGTATTGCGCCGCCTGGGTTGAGGTTCGGCTCGGTGCAATACGCTGGCGCTATTGCACCCTACGGTTGAACCGGCGAAATCGAGAATCGACGATCCCGTAGGGCGCAATAGGCTCTGGCCGTATTGCGCCGCCTGGGTTGAGGTTCGGCTCGGTGCAATACGCTGGCGCTATTGCACCCTACGGTTGAACTGGCGGAATCGAGAATCGACGACCCCGTCGGGCGCAATAGGCCTTGGCCGTATTGCGCCGGAATGATCAAGGTTTGGTGCCGTACTGAATATTGAAGCCGAGTAAACGGTTTCGTTGGATAGTGAAACCGCATTGCAGATCAGTCTTCATAAGGGAGAATGGCATCAAGGCCAGAGCCGGCCCAATCCTTTGGATACACCCCTTTTGCCACCAATTGATGAAAGGTTGAGAAAGGCCAATCAGCCACACGATGAACCAGGCCATGTTTGACCGGATTGATATGGACATAATCCACATGTGCCTGATAGTCCTTCTCATCCCGGATAAGATGTTCCCAGAACCTCCTTTGCCAGATAGAGCGCTCACCTCGCTTCTTCCGCACAGCCGAACGAGATTCCAGTATCGGCAAGGATTTCGAGAAGGTTGATTTGATCAACCGCCAGCGCAAGGAGTAATTTGCATCGTCTTGCGGCAATTCAAGGACACAATGCAAGTGATCAGGCAGTACCACCCAGGCATGGATGTGAAAGGGGTGCTTGTAGCGAACCTTGCGTACTGCACCACGCAAGAGAGCGATATGTTGTACCAACAGGTCAGTATTTTTCCGTTCCTGCAGATTGACCGTGAAGAAATAGGTACCACCGGGGCGGTAGAGTCGTCTGTAATTGGGCATGATCCAATCGGCCATGGCAATCTGTCCATTCCGGTAGATTGTATCAGCCGAGGGGCATCAACTCTCTTGTCAGGATCATCAGATTTCCGCAACTGGCGAAATCGAGAATCGACGACCCCGTAGGGCGCAATAGGCCCTGGCCGTATTGCGCCGCCTGGGTTGAGGTTCGGCTCGGTGCAATACGCTGGCGCTATTGCACGCTACAGTCTGTTTCAGTGCTTGTGCACCCTGTAGCCGGCCAGTTCCATAATCGGCCATGGGCTTGTCGCCAGTGTGTCGTGCTCCAGTGGCCATCGGGCCACAGTTGCAGCCGTACCGCGCCCTGGCCGCCGGTGGTATGCAATTGACTGTCGGCAGGGTGATAGCGAGCAACGACTTCGGGCTTGGGAAAGCCGAAGCGGTTGTGCCTGCCGGCGGCAAAGACGGCATGGCGTGGCCGGGCGCGGGCGACGAAATCCGGGCTGGAGGCCGAGCGGCTGCCGTGGTGGCCGGGCAGGAGTACATCCAGCGGAAAAAGATCCGGATCATGTTGTAGCAATACCCACTCCACGGTGCTGCCGGCATCTCCCGGCAGGAGCAGGCGGTGGCCCCGCCATTGCACCTGTAGCACACAGGAACTGTCATTGCCCAGATAGGGTTGCCCGGTCCGGGGGTAGAGAAAACGAAAATGAACGTCGCCCCACTGCCAGCCGTCTCCACGGTGGCAGGGCCGGGCCTGGGGAAAACGCTGGCGGGCGCTGCTGTAGAAATGCGCCACCGGCACATTGCGCAGCAGGGCGGCGGTGCCGCCGGCGTGATCGTCGTCGGCGTGGCTGGCGATATAGGTGTCGATTTGCCGGATGCTCCGGGATTGCAGAAAGGGCAGCAGTACCCGTTCGCTCATGGAGCCGCCATTGCGGAAACTGGGGCCGCTGTCATAGACCAGCGTTTTGCCATCGGCCTGCAACACCGCACTCAGCCCCTGGCCCACATCCAGCACCCACAGGCTGAGTACGGGTTGGAGTGCCAGCCCGCGCGCGCCGGCCACCCAGGCGGGCATGGCCAGCAACAGGGCGAGGATGGCCAGTGTGCCGGGGTTGCCTGGCCGGTGTTTGAGCCAGAACAGCAGGGCCGCCAGGCTGAACAGCCAGGGCCATGCCGGCCCGTGGGCGTGCCAGACCATGGCGGGCAGCCGTGCCAGCTCGTCCAGGCCCTGCTGTACACCGGCCAGGGCACGGGCATCCAATGCCAGCAACCACTGCCCGCCCTCCGGCCAGATCATGGCCAGCAGCAGGCCCAGCAGGCCGGCGGGCAGCAGCAGCCAGCCGGTCAGCGGGATGAGCAGCAGGTTGACCGGCAGGGCCAGCAGGCTGGCCCGGCGAAACCACAACAGCCCCAGCGGGACCATGGCCAGGGAGATGGCCAGTTGTGCGTGCACGGCCCGCCGCCAGCGCCACTGGCCGGGGTCGCCGCTGGCCAGTGCCAGCACGGCCACCGCCACGAACGACAGCCAGAATCCGGCACTGAGTATCTGGGCCGGGTCGATCAGGGTCAGCAGCATGGCCGCGGCACCCAGCAGTTGCCACAGGCTGAAATGCAGTCGCAGCAGGCGGGCCAGCACATAGGCGGCCAGCATCAGCCAGGCGCGCTGGGTGGGCAGGGAGAAACCGGCCAGCAGGGCATAGCCCAGGGTGACCGGCAGGGTGGCCAGAAGCCCCCATTCCCGCGCCGGCAGCCAGCGGCAGGGCAGGCGGAAACGGGCCACGGCCCAGCGCACGGGCCAGAACACCCACAGGGCCAGCAGGCCCAGATGCAGGCCGGAGATGGCCATCAGGTGGCCGGTGCCGGTGGCGGCCAGACTCTCCCATTGCTCGTCGCTCAGGCCTCGGCGGTCACCCAGCAGCAGGGCGCGTAACAATGCCTTGCCGCTGGCGGGTGCCTGCAATGCGTCCAGCCATGCGGCCAGCGCCTGCCGCCAGCGGTTCAGTCGGGGTGCCCGCCCCAGCAGCCAGCCCTGTTCCACCGTGCCGGTGGCCACTAGCCGCTGGCGGCAGGCGCTGGCCGCATGGCTGGACGCATTGCAGGCACCCGCCAGCGGCAAGGCATTGTTA
>WFUE01000096.1 GCA_015485125.1 Lysobacterales bacterium
AATGTGAGCATACCCCCCCTTTTTTTGCTGGCCCGGCCAGATCTGCGGACTGGCTCTCAGGCGCTTGATGTGCCACACTTTGAGATGTGTGGCAATGTAGGAGTAATCATGGCATCCAATGACAATGAAGTCCAGCTCGGTGCGCAAGGCCGGGTGGTGATCCCGGCAGCCCTGCGCGCCGACCTGGACTTCATTGTCATTGGATGCCATGATTACACCAACATTGCCACGCTCCTGAAAGTGTGGCACATCAAGCGCCTGAGAGCCAGTCTGTAGGTCTGGCCGGGCCAGCAAAGGGGAGTCCATGCTCACATTCATCGACCTGTTCTGTGGAGGCGGTTTCGGCGCCCGGGGTGCCGTCAGTAGCCATGGAAAACCACTCCTGGCCGTGGATGCCTGGGATCTCGCCACCGCCACCTACAAGGCAAATTTTTCTGATGCAGACGTCATCACAGACCGGATCGAAAACATTGATCCCTACCAGCTTACTCGCCACTATGCCCCGGATGTGCTGCTCACCTCACCGGAATGCACCGCCCACTCCATTGCACGAGGGGCGAAACCGGGCAGCGAAAAAAGCCGCGAAACTGCTATTGCCATGATCCCCTGGGTCGAGGCATTCCAGCCGCGCTGGGTGGTGGTAGAGAACGTCAACCGGATGAAAAAATGGGAGCGTCACGAAGAGCTGCTCATCGCCCTGGAAGAGCTTGGCTACACCATAAGCCAGCTTTTGCTCAACGCTGCTGACTTTGGCACCCCTCAGTCTCGCAAGCGGCTGTTTCTCATTTGTGACCGGGGTGGGAGCACCACCACACGCGCTGATCTGCTCTCCCTGCACCGCCGACAGCGGAAAACCGCCCGTGAAATCCTCGACCCGCCAGGCACCCACAAAAGCACCCCCCTTTACAAACCCGGCCGCGCTGCATCCACCATCGAGCGCGCTGAGCGTGGTATGGAAGAACTGGGACAAGGCATCCCGTTTCTGATCGTTTACTATGGCTCCGATTATGCCGGCGGCTGGCAGTCGCTGGATGCACCGCTCAGGACAGTCACCACCCTGGACCGGTTCGGACTGATCACCTGGGAGAAACGCACACCCATGCTCCGCATGCTCCAGCCAACAGAGCTGCTGCGGGCCATGGGCGCAGGTACAACCCACATACTCCCTTTTGGCACGCGCCGGGACAAGGTGAAACTGTGCGGCAATGGGGTCTGCTCACCCGTCATGGAAATCATCTTCAAGCGCATGGAGCGGCTCAGCGAACTGAGAAACCCTGTGGCTGCTGCTGTCTGACCATGAGACTGGAAGACCTTGACCTTATCGTTGACCAGCTCTATCAGGGTTCACGATTCGGCAATGCCCTGGATGACCCACTGCCTGAACTGCTCGGGGTATCTCGCGGTGGCGGCTTCCGTTATATCGGTAACCGCTCATCTCTGGGCAGCCTGCACCTTGTTGCACTCAAAACTGCATTCAACGACCCCGACTGGCCAGACCACCTGGACCATGAAACCGGCCTGTTCACCTACTACGGGGATAACAAGAAACCCGGCCGCATGCTGCATGACACACCGCGAGGCGGCAACCTGATCCTGTCACATCTCTTTTCGGGCCGGCACGATACCAGTGTCACTGAACACTTCCCTGCCATACTCCTGTTCGGATGGACCGGCGAATACCGGGATGTCCGTTTCCTGGGCCTGGCGGTCCCTGGCAGCGCGGATCTGGGGCCCGATGATGACTTGGTTGCTGTCTGGCGTACGGCGAGTACCGGCGAGCGGTTCCAGAACTACCGCGCCATGTTTACAGTGCTTGATGTCAACACGGTCAGCCGCAAGTGGCTGTCTGATATCCAGCAGGGCAACGGCGCACAATCCCCACACGCGCCAAAAGCATGGCGGGACTGGCTGCACCACCGCCGGTACAAGCCGCTGGCGGCACCGCACAGCATCGAGATCCGCACACGCGATCAACAGCTCCCGGCTGGCAAAGACGGAACCACAATCCTCAATTTGGTTTACAGCACCTTCAAAGACAACCCGCACGCCTTTGAAGCCTGCGCCGTTGAACTGGCCAGGCTGATGATGCCAGCCATACGCGAAGCCGATCTGACACGACCCTGGAGAGACGGCGGCCGGGATGCCACCGGCCTGTACCGGATTGGCAGCGATCTCTCCGCCATTGATGTCGAATTCGCTCTCGAAGCAAAATGCTACGATCCCTCCAAAGGCGTTGGTGTGAAGGAACTCTCCAGGCTTATCTCACGGCTGCGGCACCGTCAGTTCGGCATCCTGGTCACCACATCATATCTGGCAACCCAGGCCTACAAGGAACTGAAGGAAGACGGACACCCGGTTGTCATCCTGTGCGGGGCAGACATCGCCAGACTGCTGAAACAAAAAATCGGTGGCGTACAACAGGTCAGAAAGTGGCTCGAGCCACTGTCACCCAGCGGCAGCTGACAGGACCCGCTTCTATGGTAGACGTTCTGACCAAAGAACAGCGCAGCCGCTGCATGAGCGCCATCCGTGGCAAGGACACCAAGCCCGAGATCCTGCTGCGGAAGGCCCTCTGGCACAAGGGGTATCGTTACCGGCTGAAAAACCGCCTGCCCGGCAGACCGGATATCGTCTTTCCGACCGAACGTGTTGCCGTGTTTGTGGACGGCTGTTTCTGGCACGGCTGCCCGGAACACTACCAGAAACCCGCCACCAATGCGTCTTTCTGGCGGGGGAAGATCCAGAAAAACACCCAGCGCGACAAGGAAGTCAACGCCCTCCTCAAGTCAAAAGGTTGGAAAGTGCTGCGGTTCTGGGAACACGCGATAAGAGATAACCCGGAAGCCTGTGCGCGACAAGTGATCAGGGCGTTGAAAGCCAGACGTGTCCAAGGCGGGTGATGTGTCGGCCAAGCCATCCCATCCAGTCTGCGAGCATTGCTTCTCTTGCCCGGTACTTCGCTTTTCCCAGTCTCTTGAGCTGCTCTTCTGGCAGGGTCAGTTGAAGGTTTGCATTGACAAGGAGCACAAAGCCTCCCTCGTTATCCATGAACTCTGGTGACACTCTGAGATTCTCACCCTTGAGTTTTCCCGCTTGGTTTTCATCAGTACGGAAGTCGACTGCCCAGGCATGGACGATATGCTCAATTGGGACGCGACAGGCCACCACGAACCTGCGCCAGACTGATTTTCTCTGTGCATGATCACAAGGAGGGGTGACATCCAGAAGGAATAGTTTGCATTGTGAGGATATTGTTTTCTTGTCCGCGCTGCCAACACTTTTTTGCAGGCACAGAAAGTGCCGCCTGATGAACTTTCCTGCTTTTTCCCCTCCCCCCAGGCCGTCCAATACTTGCACCTCTCCTTCTGACGGCAACTCGGTCAAAACACCGGGCGATGTCTTGATGTCTGAATCATCGTTATACACATCAAGATTGATCATAGTATTGATACGACGTTTCCATTCAGTGAGATCCACCCCTGTCTTCACTTTGATGTGGGCATCCGAACAGCCCTGTTC
>WFUE01000097.1 GCA_015485125.1 Lysobacterales bacterium
AATGGTGTGTTTCGCTGGGTGCTGGCACTGGTCAATCATGATTACGACCCGGCCATCGCCCATCTGCATTTCGATATCGATGCGGGCCTGAGCGTGCTGCAGGCCGGTTTCTACGATGTGGATGCCGATACCGCCAATGATTGGACTTTTACTCAGACCGGCCAGACGCTGCGCTGGGATGCGCCGGCGGGCAATGCCCTGAGCTGGGGCCGGCTGTACACCTTCTGGTTCGATATCGAGGCCGGGCCGCTGCCCTACCGGCCCATGACCATCGTGGCCGCCGAGCCGGTGGATCTGGCCGATACACCCTTTGCCTTCAACGCGCTGATGCCGGCCCAGCGGGTGTTCTCGGATAGTGCGGAGTAGGCTGGAGGTCAACCGATGGTTTCTCATCCTGTTTTGCGCAACGGGTTGCATGCCGTGGATGGGAAAGCAGTTGCCCGTGAGGTCCCTAGGGCATAGAGTATTGAAAGACGAATTGGTGGAAACAATTTTTCTCCCTTCGAAGCAGCAGCAAGAGTACACACTGGAGATCTGGAAATGAAACCGATTGTCGCTTCGGATTTTGCCGGGCTGACCGTTCAGCAACGCATACGGTTGGTTGAGGAGATCTGGGATTCTATTGCCGAGAATCCTGAATCTGTGGTGGTGCCGGATTGGCACCGGCAGGAGCTGGAAAAACGGCTAGAGATCAGCCCGGATGCAGAACAAGTTGTGTCATGGAAAGAGGTCAAAAAAGGGATTCTGGAGTAACCATGTTGCTTGTCAGAAAGGAAGCTGAAGAAGATATCCGGCAAGCTTATGAGTGGTACGAAGAAAAACACAAGAATCTGGGAATCGCCTTTATTGATGAGATCGAGTCCAAGCTGATTGGTATCGCAGAGCACCCGGATTCGTACACGGAGGTGAAAAGCGGAGTTCGGCGAGCATTATGCAACCGTTTCCCTTATGCAATCTATTTTCAGAAAAATACGGATAGCATCGTGGTCATCGCAGTCTTGCATCAGCGGAGAAACCCCGTTTTGTGGCATGCAAGAAAAGGCGTTGAACCAGATGGTTAAACCGGATGATGAGCTTGTGAAGCGGGTTATTGCGCTTTCGCGCAGTCAGTGATCCCGCACCACCACCGCCCTGGCCAGTTCCCGCAGGCCATCGGCTTCCGGGCCAAAGGGTTCCAGGGCTGACAGGGCTTTCCGGTAGTGCATCTGCAGGTGGTCCTGGGCCTGCTCCAGACCCAGCAGCGCCGGATAGGTGGCCTTGCCCAGCGCACGATCGGCGCCGGCCTGTTTGCCCAGGGTCCGGGTTTCACCCACTTCATCGAGAATATCGTCGCGGACCTGGAAGGCCAGCCCCAGGTGATCGCCGAAGCGTGCCAGTGCATCACGTTGTGCCAGTGGCAGGTTTTCAGCTGCCAGCGCGGGCAGGGTGACGCTGGCCTGAATCAATGCGCCGGTTTTCAGCCGGTGCATGGTCTCCAGTGCCTCCAGGTCGAGCTGTTTGCCGGTGGCGGCCAGGTCCAGCGCCTGCCCGCCAGCCATGCCCAGCGAGCCGCAGGCCCGTGCCAGGGCCAGGCTCATCCGTGCACGGCAGGACGGTTCCAGTTGCTCGTTGGCCAGCAGCACTTCAAAGGCCAGCGCCTGCAGCGCGTCACCGGCGAGGATGGCGGTGGCTTCGTCGAAGGCAATATGGCAGGTGGGCTGGCCCCGGCGCAGGGCATCGTCGTCCATGGCCGGCAGATCGTCGTGAATCAGGGAATAGGCGTGGATCAGTTCCACGGCCACGGCGGCATCATCCAGCTTGTCGGGGCTCACATCCAGTGCCTGCCCGCCCAGGTAGACCAGCAGGGGGCGCACACGCTTGCCGCCCAAAAGCGCGCTGTAGCGCATGGCCTGATGCAGACGGCCTGGAGGATGGTTTTCATTCGGCAGGCGTCTGGCCAGATGCTGGTCGAAGCGTTGCCGCCAGCTTTCAAAGCGACTCATGAGGTTTCTGGTTCGTTTTCCAGTGCCTGGGCCAGCGTCTGCATCTTCAGCTCGGCCTGTTGCAGGGCCTGCTGGCATTGTTGCACCAGCTTGACACCGCGTTCGTAGGTATCCATGGCCTGTTCCAGATTCAGCTCGCCCTTTTCCAGTTGCTGGACAGTCTCTTCCAGCTGTTGCAGGGCTTGTTCAAAGTGCAGGGGTTCTTCAGTCATGATGGCTTTCCGAGTCGGCTGGGCGCATTGTACGGTGCCGCCAGGGGCGATGCCAGTGCAGTGCCAGATCATGGGCCTTTAGCCAGTCCTGAAGTGGTTGGCTGATCCACTGATCGCCCGCTGCCAGCAACTGGCCTTTTTCATCCAGAATCAGGGGCAGGGTCTTGCGCTCCCAGGGCGGCAGTTGCGCGGCCTGAAGCAGTTTTTTGAGCGAGTGATGGTGCTTGCGTCCCGCCAGTTGGATGCGTTCCCCCCCCTGTCGCAGGCTGACCTGCCATCGCAGCCCCTGGGGAAGGTGGGTGCCAAGCAATTGCAGCTGACCTGCGCCGGCCGGCAGGGTCAATGGCTTGCTGCCATCCCAGGTTTGTTGCCAGGGTTTGGGCGGTTGCAGGGGGGGCATGAGATGCAGGGTCTGATGCCAGTGGATGATTTCCAGACCTTGCCAGGGAATGCGCCAGTGTGGCCGTGTATCACGCAGTGCCCGCAGGACTTCATCCAGCTTGGCACGGCTGGGGTAGTGGCCCTGCCGGTTTTTCAGCCACAGGCGCAGGCACTGGCGTTGCAGCGCCGGTTCTAAGGACGACAGCGCCTGACAATCCAGCGCCTGGGGGAATTCGGAAAGATATAGATCATTCAGTCGGGATTCGGCCAGTGTATCGATCAGTTGGCGGCTTTCCAGCAGGTGCCGGGCACTGGCGGCGATCTGCTGGCTGGCCTGTGGCCAGTGTTGCC
>WFUE01000098.1 GCA_015485125.1 Lysobacterales bacterium
AGTACCGAGGTGGTGGACATCTTCGCTGCGGCTGGCCTGGACAAGCCGGACATTTCGATTCTCTCTGACGAGTTCCTGGCCGAGGTACGGGAACTGCCCCAGCGCAATCTCGCGCTGGAACTGCTCAAGAAGCTGCTCAACGACGAAATCCAAACCCGGTTGCGCAAGAACGTCGTCCAGGCGCGTGCTTTCTCAGAAATGCTCGAAGATGCGGTCAACAAGTATCACAACCGCGCTATTGCCGCCGCCGAGGTGATCGAGGAGTTGATTGAACTGGCGAAGGAAATGCGTGAAGCTTCGAAGCGGGGCGAAAATCTGGGGCTCACCGAAGACGAAATTGCTTTCTATGATGCGCTTGAAGTCAACGACAGCGCGGTGAAGGTACTGGGTGACGAGACCCTGAAGAAGATCGCCCAGGAATTGGTGCAATCCGTCCGTCGCAGCGTCACTGTCGACTGGACACAGCGGGAAAATGCGCGCGCCAAGATCCGGGTCATGGTCAAGCGTATTTTGCGCCGGTTTGGTTACCCACCAGATAAGCAGGAGCGGGCCACTGAGTTGGTATTGGAGCAAGCGGAAATATTGTGTTCCGAATGGACGAAATAAAAGCGCTTCTCTGATGGGACACGATATCAATAGGTAAATGGCGGAGAGGGAGGGATTCGAACCCTCGGTACGCGCGAGCGTACACCTGATTTCGAGTCAGGCCCGTTCGGCCACTCCGGCACCTCTCCAATACGGTTGATTGCAGGCAGGTTGGTGGTACTGCGGTAGCCCGCATGGCAAGCCCGCGCATTGTAGCAGAATCCGGCTTTTGCGGGGCAGGCGGTACAATGGCCATTTTTGCGCGGGTTGGCTGGATGAATAGCGTACTTCCCCTGTTGTCGTTGTGCGTGGTGCTGGTGTTGTTCAGCCCCGGTGTGCGTAATCGCACGGCCTGGCAGGCGACGGTGACGCCGCTGGCTTCCATCATCGGCAGTGGCTTTCTGGTGGTGGCTCCCTTGCTGGGGCATCTCATGGGGCGGGATGCCTGGCTGGGCATGAGCCTGATCGTGTTGCTGGCCTATGGCATCGGGGCGGTGATTCGCTTCAATATCGCCCAGGTGGAACCTTTGCTGGATCAGGGCCGTCTGCCCGGCAGTGCGCGCTGGCTGGAACGCTTGTCCAACCTGGCGCTGTCGCTGGCCTATGTGATTTCCGTGGCCTTCTATCTGCGCCTGTTGTCGGCCTTTGCCCTGCGCGGGCTGGGCATGGAGAACGACCTCTGGGCGGATTGGCTCACCAGCGCCATGCTGGCTTTCATCGGCGGCATGGGGCTGGTCTACGGCCTGAAGGCGCTGGAGCGGCTGGAGGAATATTCGGTTTCCATCAAGCTGTCGGTGATCGCCGCGCTGTTGCTGGGGCTGGCGGTGCACGATGCCCGTACCGGCTTTGATCTCTCCGGCGTGGCGGTGGTGGACTGGAACACGCCCGAAGCCTGGCGCGTGCTGGCCGGCCTGCTGCTGGTGGTGCAGGGCTTCGAGACCTCGCGCTATCTGGGCAACGCCTATGACGCGGGTTTGCGCATTCGCAGCATGCGATACGCGCAATGGCTTTCCGGCGGCATTTACCTGTTGTTCGTGGCCCTGGTCACGCCCTTGCTGGGCATGGTGGAAGGGGGCCGCGTGGATGAAACAGCGGTCATCGATCTGGCGGCCCGGGCGGCCTGGATTCTTGGGCCCATGCTGATCCTGGCGGCCATCATGAGCCAGTTCAGCGCGGCGGTGGCCGATACCGTGGGCGCGGGTGGGCTGGTGGAAGAAGAAAGCCGGCGCAAGATCCCGGAGAAAACGGCCTACGCACTGGTTACCGGGTTGGGCATTGCCCTGGTCTGGGGGGCCAACCTCTATGAAATCATCGCGCTGGCCTCCCGCGCCTTTGCCCTCTACTACCTGCTGCAAAGCCTGCTGGCCCTGCGCGTGCTGTGGCAGGGGCCCAAGCCTTCCTGGCCGAAAACCACCGGCTTTGTACTGATGGCCCTGCTGTTGCTGGCCGTGGTGCTGTTCGGCAAGGCGGTGGGCTGATATTGGCGCGCAGGCTTGGCGTCAGCAGGTTTTTGTGCTCTGATTTGTCTATACCATTGAGTGGTTCCTTGAACATGCCTGATACCCCGGTTTCCTCACCGTTGACCCCCGAATACCTGCGCAGCCAGCTGATCGGCGCGGATGCGCCTTTTTGCACGCCGTTCGGCCCCCGGCTGATGACCTACTGCGACTACACCGCTTCCGGGCGCACCCTGCGTTTTGTGGAACGCTATCTCATGCGCTTGCAGCGCCATTACGCCAACACGCATACCGAAGACGACATGACCGGTCGCTCCATGACCCGCCTGCTGCACGATGCCGAACAGAGCATCAAGCACCATGTGGGCGCGGACGAGACCGATGTGCTCATTGCCACCGGCACCGGCGCCACCGGGGCCATCAACAAGCTGCAGCAGATTCTCGGCATCTACCTGCCGCCGGGCACGCGCCGGCGCATTGAAAGCCTGGTCGGACAGCCGCTGGAGAACCTGCGTGAACAATGGCCGGTCGTCTTCATCGGGCCTTATGAACACCATTCCAACGAGATTTCCTGGCGCGAGGGCCTGTGCGAAGTGGTGGAAGTGGAGCTGGATGCGCACGGCCACATCGACCTGAACCACCTGCAAGCCCTGCTGACCGACCCGCGCTACGCCGGGCGGCAGAAGATCGGCTCCTTCTCGGCGGCATCCAATGTCACCGGCCTGATCTCGCCCGTGGCCGAGCTGGCGGCCCTGTTGCACAGGCACGGCGCGCTCGCCTTCTTCGACTATGCCGCCAGCGCGCCCTATGTGCCCATCGACATGCACCCGGCGGATGCCACCCCCGAGCACGACACCCGGCTGGACGCGGTGTTCATCTCCGCCCACAAGTTCATTGGCGGGCCGGGTTCCAGCGGCATTCTGGTGTTCAACCAGCAGCTGTACAACCGCTGCCTGCCGCCCACGGTCAGCGGGGGTGGCACGGTCAGCTACG
>WFUE01000099.1 GCA_015485125.1 Lysobacterales bacterium
AGAACACCCGCTGGGCCGGCATCAGCGCGTTGAAGGCAAAGGGTGTATCGGCCAGATCCACCGGCTCGGCGGCCACGGTGGTCATGGGCCGGTAGGGCAGCGGCCCGGCCTCGATATCGAACCAGAAGGTGTACAGCCGGCCCCAGCTCAGAGTATTGCCCGCCGGCGCGTCCCAGCGCAGGGTCTGGCCGGTCTGGGTAAAAGTCCAATCATTGGCGGTATCGGCATCCACATCATAGAAACCAGCCTGCAGCACACTCAGCCCCGGATCGATATCGAAATACAAATGGGCGATGGCTGGGTCGTAATCGTGATTGACCAGCGCCAGTACCCAGCGAAACACACCATTGCCCTGCGGCAATACTTTCACCGCCAATCCGGCATGCCCCTGGCCGCTGTCATAGGTATGGCTGGAAGCATCCATGCCCGGATTGACCGGGTCGACCCAGGCATCGAGGATGGAGCCATTGGCGAAATTGCTCTCGGGAAACTGCCAGACGGATCCATCCAGCGTGGGCGTGACATCCACATGCCCCATGGTGTTGAAGATATTGATGTCGTCGCGAATCAGATACCAGGCCTCCACCAAGTAGCGTGAACCGGCATCACCCAGTTCCGCCGGGTCGATGTTCATCCGCCGTTCTCCCGGTTGAGGAAAATACTCACTGGAGGAAATCTGAGAACAGGGTGTGTCTCCGGGTGTGGCCGTGGGCGCGAACAACGAACCACACTGTTCCCAGGCTACCGTGTAGGCGGGCACTTCGGATCGCAGGCCCAGAAAACCACCATAGTCATTGGTACCCGCCCAATAAATGTCACGGCACCCTACGCCCGCCGTGTTATCCGGGTGGCTGGCCGACCACAATATGGATGCGTAAAAACCTGCTGGGTTGCTGGCGTTCCACGGTTCATAACTACTGCCACCCGCATAACAACTACAATCATAGTTCACCGTATTGAAGGCATGTTTGACTTCTCCCATGCCAATCTGGCGCAACAGCCCGGAAGCCTCCACCCGATACATATTCCAGGTCAGCAATGGATGCTGGTCACGATTGTAGGGAGGCGGATAAGTGCTGGTTTCCGGGGTGGCGAATTTGCGAAACCAGGGCACATCCGCCGTGCCCACATTGCGCAGCTCGGCGCTGGGGGCCACCGACAACCCCGGATTGGAACCCACTCCTACCTGCTCCACATTGGGAATATCGATCAGAGCCACATCGGTCTGGTAATTCACCCCGTCGTCCCAGCGCGGGTTGGCACAGAGTTGACTGCCACGCAACTGCGGCACCGGCGCCGACAACCTGGCCTGCACGATGGCCCTGCCCAGATACCAGTGGGAGGCAGTTCGCATGCCCACCGCGCGCAACAAGGCCGGGCCGGCATAGACGGTCATGGCATCCAGGGTCAGGCTATCCTGACCCGGCTTGAGATAGTGATGAAAGCCCTGCGCCACCAGCCAGACCTGCCCGGTTTCATCCGCCCATTCCAGTGTGGCTTCTTGCGGGCCTGCCCGCAGATACCAGCGGGAAAAGCGCAGGCGCTGGCTGCCCAGCTTCAGGACGACCGGCCCCTGCAGGGCGAGCTGACCATCCCCCAGCCGCTGGAACCTGCCGTTTTGCAGCAGCACTTCCAGCGTGCCCACGCCCTGGCTGGTGATTACATGACCCTGCCAGCGCTGATCCGCAACCTGTGTTGTGCCCCAATCCAGTTGCAGGTCATTGAGTGCCAGCTGTTCATCCTTCAGCTCCATGACAATCTGGGCCTGTTCGATGCTCAGCGCGTTTGCCGAAAGCGGCAAGAACAGACTCAACCACAACAGGGTCAGGATGCGTGTGTACACAACAGCCTCTCAACAATCTTCTGATACATCTGCTGCAAGTCTTGCAGATCCTGCACGGAAACGCACTCATTGACCTGATGAATGGTGGCATTGACCGGGCCCAGCTCCACCACCTGGGCGCCGGTGGGTGCCACGAAGCGGCCATCGGAGGTGCCGCCGCCGGTGTTGCAATCGGGCTCGATACCGGCCACGTCCTGCACGCTGGCACGCACCGCTTCCAGCAGCCGGCCCTCGGTGGTGACAAAAGGCTCGCCGGAAAGATGCCATTCCAGGCTGTAGTCCAGCTTGTGCCGGTCGAGGGTCTGGACCACGCGCTGCTGCAGACTTTCGGCGCTGGAAGCCACGCCGAAGCGGAAATTGAACACCACTTCCAGCTCACCGGGAATCACATTGGTGGCGCCGGTGCCGGCGTGGATGTTGGAGATCTGAAAGGTGGTGGGCGGAAAGCCCTGCCCGCCCTCGTCCCAGACGGTGGCCGCCAGCTCGCTCAGGGCCGGCATGGCCTGATGAATAGGGTTGCGCGCCTTGTGCGGGTAGGCCACATGACCCTGCACACCCTGCACCCGCAGGATGCCCCCCAGAGAACCGCGCCGGCCCATGCGCACCACATCGCCCAACTGTTTCTGGCTGGAAGGCTCGCCCACCAGGCACCACTGAATACGCTCCTGCCGCGCTTGCAGGGTCTGCATGACTTCACGCACACCATGAATGGCCGGCCCTTCCTCGTCACTGGTCAGCAGCAGGCCGATGCGCCCGCGCAGTTCGGGTTGAGTCTTCAGCAGGGACTCCAGCGCGCAGACCATGGCCGCCACGCTGCCCTTCATGTCAGCGGCACCCCGGCCATAGAGCAGGCCATCGCGCACTTGCGGTTCAAAGGGCGGGCTGTGCCAGGCCGATTCCGGCCCCGGCGGTACCACATCGGTATGGCCGAGAAAGACGAACAGCGGCCCTTCTTCGCCCAGGGTGGCCCAGAGATTGTCCACCTCGCCGTAACGCAGGCGTTCGCAGTGAAAGCCCAGCGGCTGGAGACGCTTGCAGAGCAGATCCATGCAGCCGGCATCCTCCGGGGTGACCGACGGACGGGCGATCAGCTCACGGGTGAGTGCTTCCACCGCGCTGGTCACAGCAGCTGCTCCGCCCAGTCCGCTTCCTTGAAACCCACCAGCAGGAGATCGCCCTTTTCCAGCACCGGCCGCTTGATGATGGAAGGGGTTTCCTGCATCACCTCCAGCGCCCGGGTTTCATCCATGTGCGCGCGCAGGTCTTCCGGCAGCTTGCGCCACATCATGCCCCGGCGGTTGAGCAGGGTTTCCCAGCCCAGACGAGCCACCCATCGGCGCAGTTTTTCTGCGTCCACACCTTCTTTCTTGTAGTCGTGAAAGCGGTAGTCCAGCCCGTGCGCATCCAGCCAGCGGCGGGCCTTTTTCATGGTGTCGCAGTTGGGTATGCCGTAGAG
>WFUE01000100.1 GCA_015485125.1 Lysobacterales bacterium
GCCCTGCACAACCCCCAGTTCCCGCCCCACCTTGGCGAAGGCTTCGATGGCGCGGTCCAGGTGCGCACGGCTATGGGCGGCAGAAACCTGCACCCGAATGCGGGCCTGCCCCTCGGGCACCACCGGGTAGAAGAAGCCGATGACATAGATGCCTTCTTCCAGCAGCCGGTCGGCCATTTTCTGCGCCAGCGGCGCGTCATAGAGCATGACCGGCACGATGGGGTGGATGCCGGCCTTGATGTCCAGCCCGGCGGCCTGCATGCCCTGACGGAAGTAGCGGGTGTTTTCCTCCAACCGGTCGCGCAGCTCGGTGCTTTCGCTGAGCATGTCGAATACGGCAATGCCCGCGCCCACCAGCGGTGGTGGCAGGGTGTTGGAAAACAGGTAGGGCCGCGAGCGCTGGCGCAGCAGGTCGATGATGGCCTGCCGCCCGGTGGTGAAGCCGCCGGAACCGCCGCCCAGCGCCTTGCCCAGGGTGGAGGTGAAGATGTCGATCTTGTCCATTACCCCGCACAATTCCGCCGAGCCACGGCCGGTGGGGCCGACAAAACCGGTGGCGTGGGAGTCGTCCACCATCACCAGCGCGTCGTATTGTTCCGCCAGTGCGGTGATCTGGTCCAGCTTGGCGATGTAGCCGTCCATGCTGAACACGCCGTCGGTGGCGATCAGTCGGGTACGGGCGTCCTGGCTGTCTTTCAGGCATTGTTCCAGCGCGGCCATGTCGTTGTTGGGGTAGCGGTAACGTTTGGCCTTGCACAGGCGGATGCCGTCGATGATGGAAGCATGGTTGAGCTGGTCGGAAATGACCGCATCCTCCGGCCCAAGCAAGGTTTCGAACAGCCCGCCGTTGGCGTCGAAGCAACTGGTGTAGAGGATGGTGTCGTCGGTGCCGAAAAAACGGGATATCCGTTCTTCCAGTTGCTTGTGCAGATCCTGCGTGCCGCAGATGAAACGCACGGAGGCCAGGCCGAAGCCGTGGTCGTCCAGCGCCTTGTGGGCGGCTTCGATCACGCGTGGGTGGTCGGCCAGGCCCAGATAGTTGTTGGCACAGAAATTGAGCACTTCCTGCCCGCCTTGCACACGGATTTCCACCGTCTGCGGGCTGGTGATGATGCGTTCTTTCTTGTACAGGCCCTGCTGGCGGATGTCTTCCAGGGTGCGGGCGATGCGTTGTTGGATATCACTCATGTCGTACTCCAGTCACAGACCACCTTGCCACACTGGCCGCTGGCCATGAGGTCGAAGCCGGTCTGAAAATCATCGATGGGCAGCTGGTGGGTCAGTACCTTCTGTAATGGAAAGCCGGTGAGCACCATCTGCGTCATCTTGTACCAGGTTTCGTACATCAGGCGGCCATAGATGCCGCGCAGTTCCAGCCCCTTGAAGATGATCTGATCCCAGTCCACGCCGGTTCCGTTGGGCAGTATGCCCAGCAGCGCGATCTTGCCGCCGTGGTACATGTGGCGCAGCATGTCGTTGAAGGCATCCGGGTGGCCGCTCATCTCCAGGCCGATATCGAAACCGTCGATGGCCAGTGTCGTCACCAGATCGTCGATGGATTCCCGGGCCACGTTGACGGTATGGCTGGCACCCATGTCGCGGGCCAGTTGCAGGCGGTAGTCGTTGACATCGGTGACCACCACATGGCGCGCGCCTACATGGCGGCAGATGCCCGCGGCGATGATACCGATGGGCCCGGCGCCGGTAATCAGTACATCCTCGCCCACCAGGTCGAAGGACAGGGCGCAATGGGCGGCATTGCCGAAGGGGTCGAAGAAGGCGGCCAGCTCGGAGGGCACGCCTGCCGGCATGGGCCAGAGATTGGAGGCGGGTACCACTACATACTCGGCGAAGGCACCATCACGATTGACGCCAATGCCCACCGTGTTGGGGCATAAATGAGGGCGGCCCGCGCGGCAGTTGCGGCAATGGCCGCAAACCACATGGCCTTCGGCGGAAACCCGGTCACCTTCGGCATAGCCGGTCACGCCCGGCCCCAGCTCGGCGATATGGCCGACAAACTCGTGGCCGATCACCAGCGGCGGGCGAATGGTCCGTTGCGACCATGCATCCCAGTTGTAGATGTGCAGGTCGGTACCGCAAATGGCGGTTTTCTCCACCCGGATCAAAACCTCGTTGGCGCCGGGACGGGGGATGGGGACTTCCTCCATCCAGATGCCCTTTTCCGGCCGGGCCTTGACCAGGGCACGCATGGTCTGGGTCATGAGACAAGCCTTGTGAAACAAACGCAGGCAAGTATATCAGCAGCGGATGCAGTATGATTCTGCATCCATCACAATCAGCGGGAGAAAAACCATGGCCATTGCCTTGCCTGTACATGTGTTGTCTGTATTGATCTGGGTCGGAGGCATGTTCTTCGCCTATGTCTGTCTGCGCCCGGTGGCAGGTTCCGTATTGGAGCCGCCGCAAAGGCTGACACTTTGGGCTGGTGTGTTCCGCCGCTTCTTCCCCCTGGTCTGGCTGGCCGTGCTTGCCATACTGGCCAGCGGCTACTGGATGGTGTTCAAATTCGGCGGCTTTGCAGCCGTGCCGCTGTACATTCATCTGATGAACGGCCTGGGGCTGTTGATGATGGGTATTTTCTTCTATGTGTTCTTCTCGCCCTGGAAGGCACTGGCCCGCGCCGTGGCCGAACAGCGCTGGCCCGATGGCGGCGCGGCCCTGGCCCGCATCCGCGTGGCGGTGGGCATCAATACCTTGATTGGCCTGGGGGTTGTGGGGTTGGCGACCGGGGGGCGTTATCTGTTTTGAGCGGCTTGTTTCGCAAATCTCTGCGATACTG
>WFUE01000101.1 GCA_015485125.1 Lysobacterales bacterium
TCCGGGCGCCGCTGCGGGTCGGGCAGGGCGGGGGCATTTCCCCCGGATGGGGAAATGCCCCCGCCCTGCCCGACCCGCAGCGGCGCCCGGAGGCCTGAGACCGATTCAACGTAAAGGAATACTTAACTGATGCACGGCAGTATCGATGGGTGTCATAGCGCCAGCATAGTGCACTGAAGTTGTCGCCAGTGCAGGTTGGCACGGCAAATTGACAGCTACCGTACCTTCCCTTCGGAAGGGGGAGCGCTTGCTGATTCTGGCAGCATCTTCCCTGGGTTGAGCAGGTTCAAAGGGTCCAGTGCCTGCTTGATGGCATGCATGGCTTCCAGTGCCGCACCGTGGATTTCCAGCCCGGCGTGGTTGCGCTTGACCAGGCCGATGCCGTGTTCGCCGCTGAGGGTGCCGCCCAGTTCCAGCACGGTCTGGAACACCGCTTGCAGGCAGGCCTCGGCCCGTTCGGCCTGTTGCGGATCGTCCGGGTCGTAGAGCAGGTTGACGTGGATGTTGCCGTTGCCGGCATGGCCGAAGTTGACGATGGCGATGCGGTGTCGTTCGGAAAGCGCGGCCAGCCGTTCGATCAGTTCGGCCATGCGCGAGACCGGCACCACCACGTCTTCATTGAGTTTTTTCGGGGCCACATGCCGCAGCGAAGGGGATAAAGCCTTGCGTGCCGCCCACAGGGCCTGCCGTTCCTGCGCGGTGCGGGCGGCGGCAAAATCGCAGCGTTCGGGGTGGCGGCTGGCCTGCTCGATGGCGGCTTCCATGGCATCCAGTTGGTCGGCCTGGCCGTCGATTTCCATCAGCAGCAGGGCCTGTACCGCTTCGGGCAGGTCCAGCGGTTGCCAGTCGCGTGCCAGCTTCAGCGCCGCCGGGTCGATGAATTCCAGCGCCGCCGGGATCACCGGCTGGGCCATGATGGCCGAAACGGCTGCGGCGGCAGCCTGCATGCTGTGGAAACCGGCGCGCAGGGCACGGCTGGCGGCGGGCCTGGGTGTGAGTTTCAGGGTGGCTTCGGTAATCAGCGCCAGGGTGCCTTCGGAGCCGATCAAAAGCCGGGTGAGGTCATAGCCCACCACCGCCTTGGTGGTGCGGGCACCCGTGATCAGGGTCTGGCCATGGGCGGTAACGGCCTTCAGGCCCAGGGTGTTTTCCCTGGGTGTGCCGTATTTCACCGCCCTGGGGCCGGCGGAGTTGTAGGCCAGATTGCCGCCGATGGTGCAGACGGCCGCGCTGGTGGGGTCCGGTGGCCAGAAAAAGCCGTGTTCGGCCAGGGCATCCTGCAATTGCTGGTTGGTGACGCCTGGCTCCACCACCGCCAGGCGGTTGGCGGGGTCGATTTCCACGATGCGGTTCATCCGCTCGAAGGAGATGACCAGCTCGCCGTGGATGGGGGTGACCGCGCCGGTGGTGCCCGTGCCCCGGCCACGGGCAATGACGGGTAGCCGGTGCTGGTGGCAGAGGGCCATGAGCTGGCAGACTTGTTCGTGGTCTTGCACCAGGGCCACCGCGCCGGCGGGGTGCTGCCGGCGGCTGTTGTCCACGCCGTAGGCCAGGCAGGCGGCGGTATCGGTGAGCAGGGCGTCCCCCAGCAGCTGGCGGGCGGTCTGGAGGAAATCGGCGGGCAGGGTCATGTCAGGTGTTCTCCGGGCTGGTTTCCGGAGCCAGTTCCGGGGCCTGGTCGATGGTTTCAAAGACCTTGACGATACGTTCCACCCCACGCAGGTAGCGCAGTTTTTCCACCACGGCGGCCTGTTCTTCCTCCGTGGCCAGCCCCATGAGGTAGAGGGTGTGGTTCCAGGCAATGACCTTGACCCGCAGCGGGCTGAAGTTCTTGAGCCGGATGCCGGTCAGCGCCGCCTTGGCGCGGGCGGCCAGCACGCCGTCGGCGGCCCGCGCGCTCAAGCCTTCGATGGGGCCGACTTTCAGTTCGTTGACCACCTTGCGTACCCCCTTGACATGCAGGGCCACGCGGCCGGCGGTGCGACGGACGGATTCGGAGGTGACTTCGCCGATGAGCAGGACGACGCCGTTGAAGACATGGGGCCGCACCCGGTTGCCCTGACCCTTGCCAATGGCCTTGTGGTTGCGCAGGGCGGTGATCAGGTCCAGCGCCAGCTTGTCATCATCGATCTGGGTGCGCAGATCGCGGCGGTCCAGCGAGGAGACCACGGCTGTGCCCACGGCGATGGTGCCCACGGCCACCGAGGCCGTGCCGGTGAGGATGGCTCCACCCACCACCACGGAGGTCAGCAGCACACTGCAACCGGACAGGGGCAGCAGAGCCAGTAGCAGCAGGAGGGTTTTTCGTGCCGGTTCAGGCCAGCGGATTTTCAAAGGCATTCTGTATCCACTCCAGTCGGGGGGTTGGGGCCGGGCCATCCAGGGTGACGACATCGAAGCGCAGGGCATCCGCCGGGTGTTGTTGCAGCCAGTGGCTGGCGGCCAGGGCCAGCTTGCGCTGCTTGCCCGGATGAACGGATTCAGCCGCGCTGCCAAAGGCTTTTTGCCGGCGGTAACGCACTTCGATGAACACGGTGGTTTCCCCATCGCGCATGATCAGGTCAATTTCGCCGGCGCGGCAGTGCCAGTTGCGGCATACCGGTTTCAGCCCCTGCTTTTGCAGCCAGGCTTCGGCATGGGCTTCCCAGGCTTGTCCCTGCTGGCGGCTCATGGGTAGGGTGCGGTATCCGGAGTTTGTGGCAGCAGGCCGGCATCGTCACTGTCGTCCTCGGCGGGCAGTTCCACTCGCGCAAACCATTCCGGCCGGCCCTTGCGGAAGCGGAAGCAGGTCAGCCCGCGACGGATGCGTGAGCCTTCCAGACGCAAGCGCCCGGTGGCGGCGGGCAGGCGAAAGGCCGGGTGTTCCCGCATCCAGGGCAGATAGGAGAGAACGGGCAGGATGTCCATCCCCAGTGCATGAAAACGGCCCAGGCCGCCACCGGCTTCCGGCAATTGCCGGGCCAGTGTCTGCCGCCGGGGCTGGGTATCACCCATGCCATGCAGCCAGGGCATGTCGCAGAACATCACGCCGTTGAGGTCGCGGTCCTGCTCCGGTTCCTCGCGGCCTTGCCAGACGGCCGAGGTGGCGAATACGGGCAGGCGGCCCGCGCGGTGAAACTTCAGTTGCGGCCGCAGCTGCCGCGCCTGCACCGCGTTGGCAAAGAGAAAGATGCCGTCCACATCATCGCGGGCTCGCGGCTCGAATTCCAGTTTTTTGCCCAGCAGCCGTTGCAGGGCCCGGCGGCGCTGTTCGCTGGCATCCACTTGCAGCAGCCGCTTGAGCAGAGAGGAGTGATCGGCCTTGACCGGGTTGTAGCGGCCCACGGCGACCACAGTGCCGCCCAGGGGCTCGTAGCTGGCACGGAAGGCCTGTTCCACCCGCTGACCACGGGCGTCCTCCGGCACCAGCAGCAGGCTGTGGCGCATGCCACGCTGCCACATCAGGCGCGCCATCTGCCCGGCTTCGTCTTCCGGGCTGAGGGCGAAGTGGAACAGGGCCGGGTTGCCCAGACCGGGCTGTTCCTGATCGCTGCTTTCGGTTTCGTTCAGGGCCAGCACGGGTACCGGCAACTGGGCGTCCCGCAGCACCTGCACCTGTGGCTTGAGCAGGGGGCCGACCACCCAGTCGGCACCATCGGCCACGGCCTGCTGGTAGCTTGGCAAGACATCGCCGGGCTGGTCACTGATGGGATAGATGCGCAGATCCACCGGGCTGGCGTCCTGAAACAGGCGTGTCAGCACGCCCTGTTCCACGGCGCGGGCCGGAGGGCGATAGGGGCCTTGCAGCGGCAACAGCAGGGCCACCTGACGTGGCGGGTTCAGCTGTACTGGCAGCTGGGCCTCGCTTTGTTGCAGAAAATCCGCACTGGCCGGGTGCAGCGGGTAGAAGCGACGCCACTGGGCCAGATTCTCACGCAGTTTCTCCGGCTGGTTGAGGCTGTCACGAACGGCCAGGGTAAAGGCGACCCAGCCGAGAAACTCGGGATAGCGGCGGTAGCTGCCATTCTCGTCGGTCAGCGCCTGTCGCAGTTGCTGGCTGTCCACCCGCGAAAGGGCCTGAAAGATGCGCTGGTACAGTGCATGGGCCTGGCGGTCGTCGGCCAGCCAGCTGGCGGCCTTCTGGTAGGCCAGGGCGGCATCCAGCCACACTTGCAGCTGCGCCAGCGCTTCCCCCTGCAGGCGGTAGAAATCGGTTTTCAGTGCCGGCGGGATTTCCTCGTCACGCAAAGTCAGCCAGGCCAGTGCCTCGGAAGCCGACTGCCGGTTCAGCGCAACACGGGCACGCACCAGATCGGCAGCAATGCGCTCGCTGGTATCCAGGGGGGATTGCAGCCGGGTCAGCAGCGCCTCCGCGCTGGCATTGTCGCCCGCGCGGGCATAGGCATCGGCCGCCTTGAGCCAGAGCGCGTTGGCGGGTTTGCCCTGCCGGGAGTGCGACTGCGCCTGTGCCTGCCAGCCACGGGCCGCCGCCAGCCATTCCTCCGTGCTTTGGGGTGGTTGCCGCCCTTGCCAGCCGGAAGCATCGGCCGTGCCAGCATCGGGGCGCGGCGCGGGGCCGCAGCCGGCCATCAGCAGCACCAGCAGAAAAATGATCGAGGCATGCATCTTTTTCATGCCGGCATTGTACTATCTCTCCATTGCGCAGACGGAACAAAACATGAAAAACCTACCCGACCGCGTCGCAACCGCTCATCTCTGGGTGGTGGCCACGCCCATCGGCACTCTGGATGACATGCCGCCACGGGCGGTGGCTGTGTTGCGGCAGGTCGATGCCATCGCGGCGGAAGACACCCGCCACAGTGGCCGCCTGTTGCAGCATTTCGGCATCGATACTCCGCTGCTGGCCTATCACGACCACAATGAACAGGCCCAGGCCGGCAAACTGGTGCGGCGCATGCTGGCCGGAGAGCGGCTGGCACTGATTTCCGATGCCGGCACGCCGCTGGTCTCCGACCCCGGCTACCGGCTGGTGGCCGAGGCGCGGGTGGCCGGTTTGACCGTCAGCGCCGTGCCCGGCCCGTCCGCCGCCGTGCTGGCCCTGGCCATCAGCGGCCTGCCCGTAGAGCGTTTCAGCTTTGCCGGCTTTCCGCCAGCCAAGGGGCAGGTTCGACAGCACTGGTTCGAAGCGCTGGCCAACAACGACCAGACCGTGGTGCTGTATGAATCCAGCCATCGCATCGAATCAGCGCTGGAAGCCATCGAACAGGTTTTTGGCCCGGAACACCCGGTTTTTCTTGCACGGGAACTGACCAAGCTGCACGAAACCACTCGCCTTGACCCCGTGACGCAACTGCGACAATGGCTGGCTGATGACCCGCAGCAGAAAAAGGGTGAATTTGTGCTGGTCATCGCCCGCAAACCCCAGTCAGTTGGCCTCGAACCCCGCGACCGCCAGTGGCTGGAAGCACTGAAGGAACACCTGCCCCCCGGCCAGCTGGCGCGGGTGACCGCCAGGGTAACGGGAATGAAGAAAAAGGAGGTGTATGGGTTGTTCTGAGAAATGGTGGGTAGCCATCCAGCATTCACTCATCAGTATGGAGGTTGAGCAGTCAGCAGGGATGCCGGACCGGAGGTAGCACCAGGGATGGAATTCCCCTATCGATTGGCAATTGGTGACCGACGAGTGAGCCGGCTTCAGCGCGGCATGGCGGAAAACAAGCCGCTCAAAAATCGTAGGGTGCAATAGCGCCAGCGTATTGCACCGGGAGCCTTTCAGATGTCACGGCGGAATACGGCTTTGCCTATTCCGCCCTACGACAGCCAGTTTCAAGCAGAAGTTTTGAGCGAGCAGTTTTTCGTCAGGGTTCAGCCTCGACCGTGGGTCCAGTGGACCCACGCAGCGGGGTTGAACGGCCGGCAGGGATGCCGGACCGGGCGTAGCACCAGGGATGGAATGCCCTCAATCGTTTGGCAATAGGTGACCGACGAATGAACCGGCTTCAACGCAGCATGGCGGAAAACAAGCCGCCCATTTCCTATTCTACTTGCAAAAGTTTTGAGTGAGCGGTTTTTCGTCAGGCAAGGCGAAGCTGGTGAGAGAGGAGGGAGCGTACATCAAAGTACGTGACCGA
>WFUE01000102.1 GCA_015485125.1 Lysobacterales bacterium
GCAGAAGGATCTGCTACAGACCATGCGCTGCGACTTTGGTCAGGGCTTCTTGCTGGGCCGCCCGCGTTCTGCCGGGGAGGTCGCCGAACTGCTGTCGGATGCGGGAGCGAGCGCAGCCACGGGGATTCACCGGCTTGTTGGCTGATCCATCCGCAAGCTAGGGCGTGGTGTGCCGGCAACCAGCCAGCCCTTCGGGGATGGGCAAATGCAGTTCGTGAATCAGCCAGGGGCCGGACAAGGTCCATACACCGAAAACCATCAGGCTGATACCTGCCCAGCGGCGCATCTTTTCCCGCGAGACATGCTGCTGTACCCAGCCCGCGGCCAGGCCCATGCCCACCATGGCCGGCAGCGTGCCCAGGCCAAAGGCCAGCATGACCCCGGCTCCCTGCAACGGGGAGGCGGTCAGCCAGGCGGTCAGCAGCATGGCGTAGACCAGCCCGCAGGGCAGCCAGCCCCAGAGAAAGCCCAGTGCCAGCGCATCGGTGGATGTCTTCAGCGGCAGGAACCGCCCGGCCAGTGGTGAGATTTTTTGCCAGACGATCAGGCCGTAGCGGCTGATCTTTTCCACCCAATCCAGTTGAAAGGCCAGCCAGGCGCCAATGAGCAGCATCATGATGCCGGTGAGATTGCGCAGGCTGAAACCCGCAGCACCCTGGGGCACAAAGTCGTCGATCAACAGGCCCAGCCCTCCGGCCAGGGCACCAAACAGGCTGTAGCTCAACAGGCGACCCAGGTTGTACAGCCAGGGCATGCGCAGGCGGGCTTCCGGGGCGGCGGCCATGGCCAGTGAACTGGTGATGCCGCCACACATGGCCATGCAGTGCAGGCTGCCCAGCAGACCGGCCAGCAATGCCGTGATCAGGGTGAAGCCTTCAGTCATGAGCCTGGGTGATCGGCTTCCATGTTCGATGGTCGGGCCTTTCGCTCCTTGCGCGCCATTTCCTCGAGGATGTCTTCGTCGTCGCGGAGGATGTCCAGGCCCGGGCTTTCCAGATCATCAAACTGTCCGGAACGGGTGGCCCAGAAAAACAGGCCGATGCCGATGGCCAGGATCACGATGCTGATGGGAATGAGTACATAAATGATTTCCATGGGATACCCCGATATCAATGGTTGCGGGCACGTACCCGGGTAATGCGCCAGGCATTGAGTACCACCACCAGCGAGGAGGCGGACATGCCCAGCGCGGCCATCCACGGTTCCACCCAGCCGGCGGCAGCCAGTGGGATGGCCAGCAGATTGTAACTTACCGCCCAGGCAAGGTTTTGCCGGATGACCTGGCGGGTCGCTTTGGCAATGGCATAGCCGTCATCCAGCGGATGCAGGCTTTCGGCCAGCAGGATGAGGTCCGAGGTGGTCTGCGCCAGCGCCGCGCCTTGACCCATGGCCACGGAGACATCGGCGGCGGCCAGTACCGGTGCGTCATTGACGCCATCACCTGCCATGGCCACGCGGTGGCCTTGCTGTTGCAACTGTTGGATCCGGTTGAGCTTGTCTTCCGGCATCTGCTCGGCCTGCCAGAAATCCACTCGCAGTATTGTGGCCAGGCGTTGCACATGGGCCCGTTCGTCGCCACTGAGCAGGCCGATACGCAGCCCTTGTTGCTTCAGGGACTCGATCACAGCCGTGGCATCCTCGCGCAGGGTATCTCGCAGCACGAACCAGCCCATGGGCTGGCCGTCCCGGCTCAGGCACAGGCGGGTGCCTTCCTCCAGATTTTCGGGCCAGGTCGCCTGGGGTTGATCCAGGGCAAAGCGCACCTGCCCCAGGCGATAGTTGTGACCTTGCCAGTGGGCTTCGACGCCCTGACCGGGCAGGGTGTGGACCTTCAGCGGCGCAGGGCTTTTCAGCCAGGGTGCAAAGGCCCTGGCAATGGGGTGGGCCGAGGATTGCTCCAGCATGGCCGCCAGTTCCAGTAGTCGTTCGGCCTGCAAGCCGGCTTCCGGCACGATCTGGTGGATCTCCAGCTGGCCGGTAGTCAGGGTGCCGGTCTTGTCGAAGACGAAAGTATCGACTTCCGGCAGGGCTTCCAGCGCTTGTGAATGGGCCACCAGCAGGCCACGGGCCGTCATGTGCGCGCTGGCGGCGGCCAGGGAGACCGGCGTGGCCAGCGAGAGCGCGCAGGGACAGGTGACCACCAGCACGGAAATGGTAATGCTGAAGGCATTGGCCGGGTCGTGGACGGCCCACCAGGCTGCGGTGCCAGCGGCCAGCAGCAGAATGCTGCCCACGAACCAGGCGGCGATGCGATCGGTGAGCCTTGCGATGGGCGGGCTCTGGCTCTGGGCCCGTTCCAGCAGGCGGGTGATGGTGGACAGCACGGTATTCCGGCCGGTGCGGGTGATACGGATTTCCACCGGGTCGCCCTGTACGGTACTGCCGGCGATCACCGGCTGACCTTCCGCGCGCCAGACCGGGCGTGATTCTCCCGTGATCAGGGATTCATCCACAAAGGTACTGCCAGCGGCAATGACGCCATCGGCGGGGATGGCCTCGCCATCGCGCACCAGTACCCGGTCACCGGGTTTCAGGTCCTGGATGGCCACGGTTTCCTGCCCGGATTCCGTCAGGCGAATGGCAGAGGCTGGTGTCAGTTCACTCAGGGCATCGGCGGTGCTGCCGGCTTTGTGGCGCACATTTTGTTCCACTTGCCGTGCCACCAGCAGGAAAAAGACAAACATGACCACGGAATCGAAATAGACATGCGGCCCATGGTTGAGCGTCTCCCAGACACTGGCCAGATAGGCCATCAGCAGGGCCAGGGCCACGGGTACATCCATGCCCAGATGCCGGTTCTTGATATCCCGCCAGGCACCCTTGAGAAAGGGCAGGCCGGAATAAAACAGCACCGGCGTGGTAATCAACATGCTGACATAACGCAGAAAGGTGCGTGTGCCCTCGTCCATGCCCTCGAAAATGCCGGTATAGAGCGAGATGGCATAGGTCATCACCTGCATCATGCCCATGCCGGCCAGGCCCAGGCGCAGGATGGCCTGCCGCTTTTCCTTGAGGCGCACCTGTTCACCTTCGCTGCGCTTGCCCGGATGCGGCCGGTAGCCTAGGCGGGCAATGGTGTGCAGCATCTGGCTCAGGCGGGTTTTTTTCGGGTCCCAACGCAGGGTGGCACGGGTGGTGGCCGGGTTGACTTCCACCTCGTCCACGCCTTCGAGCTTGCTCAGGCTCTGGCGGATCAGCCAGGTGCAGGCCGCGCAGTGTACGCCTTCGATCAGCAGGCTGGTCTCACAAGTGTTTTCGTCCACGGTTTCCACCAGCTCTCGCTGCACACTGTCCTGATCGAAGACCCGCCATTCCTCCGCCGTGGCGGTGGCGAGATAATCGGCGGGCTTGGTGGTTTCGCCCTTGCGCAGCTGGTAGAAGTTGTCCAGCCCGTTCTGGTGAATCAGTTCCGCGACGGCCTTGCAGCCAATGCAGCAAACCGGTTTTTGCGCCTCACCCAGTTGTGCCTGGGGTGGGTTGTCCGGCAGGGGTTCTCCACAATGGAAACAGTGGCTGTTCATGAATCAGTGCGCTTTGGGGCGCAGTTCGACCTGGTCGTCCAAACCGTTGTATGGCGCGGTCAGACGCCACTGGTGCTTGACATCGCTCAGGCGCAATTCCCACTTGCCGGCCTGAAGTGGCTGTAGCTGGCCCCGGAACAGGCCATCGGGTTCACGACGCAGGTGGATCTGCTGATCCTTTTCCGCCAGAGTGGCGTGCACCACCTCCAGGATCACCTCGTCAGGGAGGGTGGAGACCTCCACGGCCAAAGTGCCGGTTTGCGGTACAAGGTGTACAGTGGCCTTGAGCCCCATTTCCCGGGCGGTGTCGTCCTGACGGGTTTCGGTGGTGACCATCTTGCCCAGCTTGGTGGTCTCGTCCTTGACCAGATCCACATGGTTGTTGACGGCGATGATCACCGTGGCGATGCCCGCCACCACGGCCGTGGCGGGCAGGGCGATCAGGAACCAGGGCCAGAATTGCCGGTACCAGGGCTGGTTGTCTTCATTCATTCGTTCACCGGTGTGTTGAACTGGGCATCTTCCACCCGTTGTATTTCAGGTGCATCCGTGGCTTGAATATGGATCTTGAATCGGTATTCGGGTTGCTTCAGGTTGGCTCGCGGCACCATGACCCGGGCTGCAACCGGGCGCAGCTCACCACTCTTGACCCTGATGGTTTTGGGTATGGTCTTCACTTCCGCCTCCGGCAGGCCCTCCACACTGACGGTATAGACATGATCGGCATGGTCTTTGTTCATGATTTTCAGTGTGTAGTCGTTCTCGATGCGGTTGCCGGAGATTTCCCGATAGATGGGATTGCGCTCCTTGATTACATCCATCTGGATGGGGCTGCGGTTGGCCAGGGCATAGAGATAGAGCAGGATCATGCTGACCCAGATGACGGTATAGACGACCACCCGCGGGCGCAGGATGTGTGTCTTGTAGCCATTCATTTCATGCTGGGTGGTGTAGCGGATCAGGCCCTTTTCATAGCCCATCTTGTCCATTACCGCGTCGCAGACATCGATACAGCCGCCACAGGCAATGCACTCGTATTGCAGGCCATCGCGAATGTCGATGCCCGTGGGGCAGACCTGCACACACTGTTTGCAGTCCACGCAGTCGCCCAGTGCTTCCGGCTTCTGCCCCTTTTTGCGCGCGCCACGGGGTTCGCCACGTTTTTCATCATAGGAGATGATCAGAGTGTCCTTGTCGAACATGGCGCTCTGGAAGCGGGCATAGGGGCACATGTACAGGCAGACTTGCTCCCGCAGGAAGCCGGCATTGCCCCAGGTAGCCAGCGAATAGAAGAAGATCCAGAACATCTCCCAGGGGCCCAGCTGGAATTCGACCAGACGGGCACCCAGATCACGAATGGGCGTGAAATAGCCGACAAAGGTGAAGCCGGTCCACAGTGCGAACACCAGCCATAGCAAGTGCTTGCTGCCCCGGCGGATGATCTTTTCACGGGTCCAGGGGGACTTGTCCAGCTTGATCCGCTTGTTGCGCGGGCCTTCCGTCCAGCGCTCCATCATCATGAACACTTCGGTCCATACGGTCTGTGGGCAGGCATAGCCGCACCAGACCCGCCCAGCCAGCGTGGTGACATAGAACAGGGTCAGTGCCGCGATGATCAAAAGCCAGGCGAGAAAGACGAAATCCTGGGGCCACAGTTCCAGCCCGAAGATATAGAACTTGCGCGCCGGCAAGTCGAAGAGGATGGCCTGTCGTCCATTCCAGTTCAGCCAGGGGCCCAGATAGTACATGCCCAGAAGCCACCAGACACTGGCCACCCGCAGGCGGGCAAAAAAACCGTGAACGTCTCGGGGTTGGATTTTTTCCCTGGACTTGTACAGGGTATTGGCAACGGTCTTGTCGTTCATGTCGACCCTTTCGTCTGAGCGGGAGAATACGGCTATTCTTTAGCCCCGGCTAATGTAAATAAATGCGATTCGTCAATGGTAGCAGCATCTAGCCTGATCTGAATCAAGGCCAAAAACAAAAGGCCGCATGCGCGGCCTTTTGTGGTGTCGAAAAACCTGCCTTACTGATCTTGCGACAGGCTCAGCACATAGGCGGCCACAAGATGAGCCTTGTCCTTGCCCAGTACCTTTTCCCATCCCGGCATCTTGCCGTTGCGACCATGTGTGATGGTTTCGATGATGTCTTCCTTGCTGCTGCCGTACAGCCAGACATCGTCGGTCAGGTTGGCGGCACCCAGCATCTGGTTGCCCTTGCCGTCGGCACCGTGACAGCCAATACACATGGTATTGAAGGTTTGCTTGCCTTTTTCGGCCAGCGCCTTGTCGGATTCGCGGCCAGTGAAGGAAAGCACATACTCGGCCACGGCCTTGACGCCATCTTCGCCCAGTGTCGGGCCCCAGGCGGGCATGGCGGCATTACGCCCCTGCAGAATGGTCTGTTCGATGGTTTCCGGCTTGCCACCCCAGAGCCAGTCGTTGTCGGTCAGGTTGGGGAAGCCCTTGTTGCCCAGGCCAAAACTGCCATGACATTGGGCACAGTTGTTGCCGAAAAGAGACTGGCCAATTTTCATGGCATCTTCATTCTTGGCCAGTTCAGTCAGGGGGACCTGCGCGTACTTGGCATAGAGCGGGTCATATTTGGCGGCGGCCTTTTCCACTTCCTGCTCGTACTGCTTGTGCGAAGTCCAGCCAAACAGCCCTTCCCAGGTGCCCAGACCGGGGTAGAGGGTCAGGTAGATGGCGGCAAAGACGATGGTGCCGTAGAACAGGTTCAGCCACCACTTGGGCAGGGGGTTGTTGTATTCCACCAGATCCCCGTCCCACTTGTGATTCAGTTCCTTTTCACCCAGTTGCTCGTTGGGGTTGACGCGCATGGTATAGCGGACCAGCCAGAAGCAGCCTGCCAGGGTGCCAATGGTGATCACAGATATGTAGATACTCCAGAACGTGGTCATTTTGCTTTCTCCGCTTGCTGGTTCGATGAGGCGGGCTGATCCGGGGTTTCCGGATCATCCAGCGCCAGCTGCGCCGCCTCGTCGAAGGATTTTTTTCTTTCCGGTTGCCAGGCCCAGATCCAGATGCCCAGAAAGAGCACCAGGATGATGCTGGTCATGATGCCACTGAGGGTGCCCCAGTCCATCATTCTCCCCGGCTCTTGGCCAGGCCAAGAGACTGCAGGTAGGCAATCAGCGCTTCCATTTCGGTCTTGCCCTTGACCGCTTCAGCGGCACCGGCGATGTCTTCGTCGGTATAGGGCACGCCCAGGGTGCGCAGGGCCTTCATCTTGGCGGCAGTTGTGCTGCCATCCAGCGTGTTTTCTGCCAGCCAGGGGAATCCGGGCATGTTGGATTCCGGCACCACGGAGCGCGGATTGATCAGGTGACGGCGGTGCCATTCATCGGAATAGCGACCACCCACCCGGGCCAGGTCCGGGCCGGTACGCTTGGAGCCCCACAGGAACGGGTGGTCATAGACAAACTCCCCGGCCTCGGAGTAAGGCCCATAGCGCTCGGTTTCGCTACGGAAGGGGCGGATCATCTGCGAGTGGCATGCGTTACAGCTTTCGCGGATATAGATGTCACGGCCTTCCAGTTGCAAGGCGGTATAGGGCTTGACCTTGTCGTTCAGGGGTTCCGTGGTCTGTGCCTGGAACATCAGCGGCACGATTTCCACCAGGCCACCCAGGGAAACGGCCACCAGGGTCAGTACCGCCAGCAGGCCCACGTTCTTTTCGATTACAGCATGATTCATCATGTCGGCATCCTCCTTCAGGCAGGCTCTGCAATGGCGATGGGTTCATCGGAAGTCTTGCTCTTCCAGGTCTTGTAGACGTTGTAGGCCATGATGAACATGCCGGTCAGCACCAGCAGGCCGCCGAACAGACGGGCGTAGTAGTAGGGGTAGGTGGCCTTGAGCGCTTCCACGAAGGTGTAGGTCAGCGAACCATCGGGGTTGACCGCACGCCACATCAGGCCCTGCATCAGGCCGGCAATCCACATGGAGGCGATATAGAACACCACGCCAATGGTGGCCACCCAGAAATGCACATCAATCAGCTTGGTGCTGTACATGCCGTCGGTACGCCACAGCTTGGGCAGCAGGGCGTAGATGGAACCGATGGTCACGAAGGCCACCCAGCCCAGTGCGCCGGAGTGCACATGGCCCACCGTCCAGTCGGTGTAGTGAGACAGGGCATTGACAGTCTTGATGGACATCATCGGGCCTTCAAAGGTGGACATGCCATAGAAGGACAGGGATACGATGAGGAACTTCAGGATCGGGTCGGTGCGCAGCTTGTGCCAGGCACCGGAGAGCGTCATGATGCCGTTGATCATGCCACCCCAGGAAGGAGCCAGCAGTACCAGGGACATGATCATGCCCAGAGACTGGGTCCAGTCCGGCAGGGCGGTGTAGTGCAGGTGGTGCGGGCCGGCCCACATGTAGGTGGTGATCAGTGCCCAGAAGTGCACCACGGACAAGCGATAGGAATAGACCGGACGACCGGCCTGCTTGGGCACGAAGTAATACATCATGCCCAGGAAGCCGGCGGTCAGGAAGAAGCCCACGGCATTGTGGCCGTACCACCACTGCACCATGGCATCCACGGCACCGGAATAGATGGAGTAGGACTTGGTCAGCGTCACCGGAATTTCCAGGCTGTTGACCACATGCAGCAGCGCCACGGTGAGGATGAAGGCGCCATAGAACCAGTTGGCCACATAGATATGCTTGACCTTGCGCTTGGCGATGGTGCCGAAGAAGACCACGGCATAGGCCACCCAGACCACGGTAATCAGGATGTCAATGGGCCATTCCAGCTCGGCGTATTCCTTGGAGGTGGTGATGCCCAGCGGCAGGGTGATGGCTGCCAGCAGGATCACCAGTTGCCAGCCCCAGAAAGTAAAGGAAGCCAGGCCCGGTGCGAACAGACGGGTATGGTTGGTTCGCTGCACCACATAATAGGAAGTGGCGAACAGGGCGCTGCCGCCGAATGCGAAGATCACCGCATTGGTGTGCAACGGGCGCAACCGGCTGTAGGTCAGCCATGGCAGGTCGAAATTCAGTTCAGGGAAGGCGAGCTGGGCGGCGATCAATACCCCCACGGTCATGCCCACGATCCCCCAGACCACCGTCATCACGGCGAACTGGCGAACCACCTTGTCGTCAAATGTGTTGCTCGTGCTCATCTTGCTCCACTTTTCATCGGGCCTTGGTTGTGTTCTGGTCTGCCTGGGCTTTGGCAGGCCTTGTTTTTATATTAGATAACTCTGAAATTTAGCGAATTATACCGTTACCATCCCGGCAGGGCACCCCCCATCCGGGTTGTTGCCGAACAGCCTTTCATTGCTGCCACGGCAATAAGCGTCCATGATTTGGCCATCTTCCATTGGCGTGGGAGAATACGGGACAACCCGCACAGAGGCATTGACCTGGATCAATGCCGGCTGCGAGTCGCAACCCTATGCTGCGCAAAACGATTTAGAGACCACTCATGAACCATCAGGTACAATTCGATGCGGAGCTGATCCGCCGCTATGATGTCACCGGCCCGCGATATACCTCCTATCCCACGGCGGTGGAATTCCAGCCGGCCTCGCCAGAGACCTATCTGCGGCATGTGCGGCAGAGCAATGCCGACGGCAAGCCCTTGTCGCTCTATATTCATGTGCCTTTCTGCGAAAAACTCTGCTTTTACTGCGCCTGCAACAAGGTGGTGACCAAGCGCCATGACAAGGCGCCGCCCTACCTGGACGCATTGTTTGCCGAGATGGCCCTGCAAGGCGAAGCACTGGATGCCGGACGCCCGGTGGAACAGCTGCATTTCGGTGGTGGCACACCGACTTTTCTCGATGACGCACAATTGCAAAGCGTGATGGACACCCTGAACCGTCACTTCAACATGCTGGATGACGAGCGACGGGAATATGCCATCGAAATTGACCCGCGCACCACCGATCCGGCCCGGATACGCGCCCTGGCCGGCATGGGGTTGAATCGCATCAGCCTGGGCGTGCAGGATGTGGAAGAAAAGGTGCAGCGGGCCGTCAACCGCCTGCAGCCGGTGGAACTGACCGCCGCCATCGTCGAAGCCGCGCGCGAAAGCGGCTATCAATCGGTGAGCATGGATCTGATCTACGGCCTGCCGCTGCAAACCGCCGACAGCTTCGCCCGCACGCTGGAGACCGTGGTGGCCATGAAGCCCGATCGGCTGGCCGTCTACAACTACGCCCACTTGCCACATTTGTTCAAGCCCCAGCGGCGCATTCAAGAAGCCGATCTGCCCTCGGCGGAAGAGAAACTGGTCATTCTGCAGCACACCATCGAGTATTTGACCGACCAGGGCTATGTCTACATCGGCATGGACCACTTCGCCCTGCCGGACGATGAACTGGTCAAGGCCCAGGAACGCGGCGAACTGCAACGCAACTTCCAGGGCTACTCCACCCACGGTCACTGTGACATGCTGGGGCTGGGCGTTTCCGCCATCGGTTTCATCGACAACTACTACGCCCAGAACCACAAAAACCTGGAAGACTACCAGCAGGCGCTGGCCGAAGGGCAACTGGCCGTGCACAAGGGCTATGCCTGTGACGAGGATGACAGCATCCGCCGTGGCGTGATCCAGGAAATCATGTGCCACCACCGCCTGCGCTACGACTGGGTGGAACAACAGTACGGGCTGGACATGCAAACCTACTTCGCTACTGAATTGCAGGCCCTGCAACCCCTGGCCGAAGATGGCCTCATTACCTTGACGGACAACGGCTTCACCGTCACCAACCGCGGCCGCATCCTCCTGCGCCACGTGGCCATGGTCTTCGACCGCTACCTGCAACAACGGCGGGCGGCCAGTTTTTCCAAGGTGATCTAGCCTTGGCTTGATGCCGGCTTCGCTTTTTGTTCCAATAGCCCGATCACTACAAGATCGGGAACGGGATGCTGGATACCTTCAATGTGGAAAAGCTGCGCCAGAGTTGCGCCAGCTGCTCGATTCAGGAACTGTGCCTGCCGGCGGGGCTGGCCAGCGCGGATCTGGAGCGGCTGGATCGTCTGGTCAACCGGCAGAAGCCGTTCAAGCGCGGGGATGTGCTGTTTCGTTCCGCCGATGCCTTCAATAACCTGTTCGTGGTGCGTACCGGCACGGTGAAGACCTTTCACCAGGGCGATGACGGGGTGGACCAGATCATGGGTTTTCACTACCCCGGCGATATCATCGGTCTGGATGCCATTCATGCCGGCCAGCATGCCTGTACCGCCGAATGCCTGGAGCATACTTCGGTGTGCGAGCTGCCCTTTGACCGGCTGGAGGAGGTCTCGCGCGAGATTCCCGGCCTGCGTCAGCAGTTGATGAAGATCATCAGCCGGGAGATGGCGCAGGAGCACCGCCACCTGCTGATTCTGGGCAAGCGCAACGCCCATGAGCGGCTGGCGGTTTTTTTGCTGGGGCTTTCCAGCCGCTTCGAGAGCCGGGGCTTTTCTCCCACCGAATTCCAGTTGAGCATGTCACGCAATGATCTGGCCAATTATCTGGGCCTGGCGGTGGAGACGGTCAGCCGGCTGTTCACCCGCTTTCAGGAGCAGGGCGTGCTGGATGTGGAGCGCAAGCAGGTGCGCATTACGGACATGGACGGCCTGCGCCAGCTGGCCGGTTCACACTGCGAAAGCTGATCAGCAGGCTAGGTGTGGGCTGCTGTCGTCGAGCTTGACCGGTGTCTGAAAGCCCTCCGGCTTGAGGGCTAGGATGGCGCTGTGGATTTCCTGCAGCAGCTTTTCCGCCGTGTTGCCGATCAAAAAGCCTTCGATGCCGGTGCGCGCCACCGTACCCATGACCACCAGGTCCATCTGGGCGGATTCCACCAGTTCCGACAGGGTCAGGCTGGGTTCGCCATGGAGAAAGTGGGTTTTCGCCTCCGCTGCCAGCCCGGCCTGTGCCACCACCTGCTCGAGCCAGGCCCGTCGGGCCTGTTCCTGTTGTGCCGTCCAGTCGGCCATCTGCCGGCGCAGTTCCTCCGACCAGGTCGGCAGTTGCGGAAAAGCCTCCGGTTGCCAGACATGGGCGATGTGCAAGTCCGCGCCATCCAGCCGGGCCAGTTCATGGGCCTTGCGCAGAATGTCGGGGTTGAGGGTTTCTTCCCGGCTGTGCGGCGGGCCCAGCGCAGCCAGTACCCGCCGGTAACGCTGGTCGCCCAGTGGCTTGACGGCCAGTACCGGTACCGGGCATTTGCGCATCAGCTGGCGGCAGGTGCTGCCGAAGATGGTCTTGGCGAAGGGGTGGCTGGCGTCGCCGGCGCGGATGACCAGATCATGCCCGCCCCGCAGTACCTGGCGAATGATTTCGATATAGGTCTGCCCCTGGGCGACGATGCAGCCGCTTTGCGCGTTGTCCAGCTGGAACTGGTTGAACAGGCCCTGCATTTCCGTCTGTGCCTGTTCCATGTGCATTTGTTGCAGGTCCACCGGCGGCGGGTAGCCTTCGGCCAGCCAGCCGATCTGCTCGGGGATGGGCTCCACCACGCGGATGAAGGTCAGCCGTTCCGGCTGGTGGCCGGCTACATGCAACGCCTGTTGCACCACATAGTGGTCGCGGCTGCTGCCATCGACGGAAACCAGAATGCGGCGGTAGGGTGTGGGCATCTCGGGTCTGCGCGGTTTTTCTTCGATTCTAGCAATTGTACTTGTAGTGGGATTGACGCAGATCAATGGAGCACAACAAGCCTCAGGCGCTGTCGCGGGTTTGCAGCGGAATGCCGGTTTGCTTGCCACACCATTGCCACAGTTCGATCTGACTGGGGGGGCAGTGGTCGCAGCCCTGGCAGGGGGTGCCGGCGGGGAGTTTCCGGGCCAGCCCGCGGGCTTCGAGATGGGCCAGCATGCCACGTACCGCGTCCGGTTCGGCCTGCAGCCATTCGGAAAGCTCCTTGATGGCGATGGTGTGGTGCTCGCGCAGCAGGTCTTTCAGGCGCTGCAAAATCATGTGGCGTGGGGCTGGGCCTGCAGGGGTTTGCTCAGCTGGCGGAGAATGGCCCAGACACCCAGCAGGAAGGCCAGCCAGCCGGCCAGCCAGGCCAGGCTGATCATCGGCTGGCGGCTGAATTGCGCCAGCTGGTAGAAGGTGCTGGCACTCATCCAGGCCAGGGAGGTGGTCCAGAGCACGGCAAAGGCCGTCCAGCGCGGGCCGGATTCCCGGAAGATGGCGGCCGTGGCCGAGGCGCAGGGGAAGTACAGCAGCACGAACAGCAGGTAGGCGAAAACACCGGTATTGCCATGGAATTTGGCACGCAGCACACCGGCCACCGACTGGCTGGCCTCGTCCTGTTCCAGGTCGGCAATCTGGTTCATTTCCAGCGGGTCGTCCCAGTTGAGGAAGGCATCCTTCAGGTTGGCGGGAATGGTGGCCGCGGCCTCGCCCAGCGCGGCGGGCAGGGAGAATTCGCCGGTATCTTCCTCGGTGTGGCCCTGCATTTCCCGGTACAGGGCGGTGAGGGTGCCGGCCACCACTTCCTTGGCCAGCAGGCCGGTGAGGATGCCCACGGTGGCCGGCCAGTTGTCTTCCTCGATGCCCATGGGAGCGAAGGCGGGGGTGATGGCCTTGGCGGTGGCGTTGAGCAGGCTGTCGCCTTGCCGGTTTTCGCCCATGCTGCCGTCGGTGCCAATGTTGTCCAGTACCTGGATCAGCATCACCATGAGAATGATGACCTTGCCCGCGCCGATGAGAAAGCCCTTGAGGCGAATCCAGCTGGTGACCAGCAGGCTCTTGAAGCTGGGCAGGTGGTAGTGGGGCAGCTCCATCAACAGGGGTTCGGCCTCGCCCTTGAGCAGGGTGTGCTTGAGCAGCAGGCCGGTGCCGATGGCCGCCAGCACGCCGATGACATAGAGCAGAAAGACGATGTTGGCCCCCTGCTCGCGGAAGAAGATGCTGACGAACAGCGCATAGACCGAAAGGCGCGCGCCGCAGGAGATGAAGGGGGCCATCATGATGGTGGCCAGCCGTTCGCGTTCCTGCTTGAGGGTGCGGGTGGCCATGATGGCCGGCACATTGCAGCCCAGGCCGACGATCAGCGGCACGAAGGCCTTGCCGGAAAGCCCCAGCCAGGTCATCAGCCGGTTGACGACGAAGGCGGCGCGGGCCATGTAGCCGGAGTCTTCCAGAATACTGAGAAAGAAATACAGCAGGCCGATGACCGGGATGAAGGTGGCCACGGTCTGCAGGCCGGCACCCAGCCCCTGGGCCAGGAAAATGCGGATCCAGTCTGGTGCGCCCACGGCTTGCAGCCAGTGGTCCGGCGCGTCGATGAACAGGGCGCCGGCGGCCAGGTCGAAGAAATCCACGAAGGCGTTGCTCAAGCGGATGCTGAAGAAAAACAGCAGATACATCATCAGCAGGAATACCGGCACGCCCAGCCAGGGGTGCAGGGCGATACGGTCCAGCCGGGCGGTGAGTTGCCGGTCCCGCCCTTCGTGCCGCTGCTGGGCGGCCAGCGCGGCCTGATGGGCCATTTCAAAGCGGGCATCGGCCAGCTGGTCCTGCAAGGTTTCCCGCTCGGTTGCCGGCAGCGCTTGCAGCTTGTCCTGCAGGGCCTGGGCCAGCGGGCGGTCGGTGGGCAGGGTTTGCAGCAGGTCTTGCGGGTAGGGGGCGCGGCAGGTTGGCGCGGCAGCACCCAGTGCGGCGAGCGCCTGTTTCCGCAGGGCATCCAGCCCCTGGCCGGTGCGGGCCACGACCGGCACCACGGGCACGCCCAGCGCGTCCGACAAGGCGGCGGGGTCGATGTGCTTGCCCTGTTGTTCGGCCACATCGGTCATGTTGAGTACCACCACCAGCGGCAGGCCGAACTCCAGCAGTTGGCTGGTGAGGTAGAGGTTGCGCTCCAGGTTGGAGGCATCCACCACATTGAGGATCAGCGCCGGGCGATGTTGCAGCAGGTATTGCCGGGCCACCGCTTCGTCCGGACTGTGTTCGTGGTCCATGGTGTAGATGCCCGGCAGGTCTACCAGGGTCAGCGTCTGTTCGCCCAGTTTCATCGGCCCGCTGCGCCGTTCCACGGTGACGCCGGGCCAGTTGCCGGTCTTCTGTCGCGCGCCGGTGAGCTGGTTGAACAGGGTGGTTTTGCCGGCGTTGGCGTTGCCGATCAGGGCGATTTCATCCCCGTCGTGCCGGGCGGGAAGATCCGTGCCGGCCTGGCAGCATTCCGCCATCAGGCCGGTTCCACGCGGATGGCTTTCAGCAGTTCGTGGCCCAGGGCCAGGCGGGTGTCGCCCACGAGGATGACGCCGCCGGTGCGGTTCTTGAACAGCAGTTGCAGACCGGTGTCGCGGCGCAGGCCCATGGCGGCCAGGCGCAGGCGCATGCCATGGGCGCAGTCCAGTCGCTGTACCCGGTAGTGGCCGGGGCGGGCCTGATCCAGCGTCAGGGCGGGAGTGAGTGTGGGCTGCTGTGGTTGAGCTTGTGCGTGCATGGGCTGTGCCGATCTAAATGATAACCATTCGCATTATCATATAAGAAAGTATGCAACTCAAGTATCCCTAGTGGCCGGGTTTTGATCTGCGTCAGTTTTTTTGTGTTTTTTCAGCGCTTCACGG
>WFUE01000103.1 GCA_015485125.1 Lysobacterales bacterium
GCCGTAGGCGAAGACAGCAATGCCACCGGCGTCAATGGCAATGAGGGGGACAATTCCATGACCAACGCCGGTGCAGCCTATCTGTTCTTCTCTTTGGGAGAAGTGTTCAGCGATGGTTTTGAATGAGACGGGCTGCCTGCCGCTTCAGGTGAAGTGTTGATAGCCGGGCCGATCCAGGTCCGGCGTTTCCACCTGGCCGTTGTCATTCCGCAGGCGCAGGCCGGGTTCCGCTTCAATGAGACCGACGCGGTGGCAGCGGGCCAGCAGGTCGTTCAAGCCTGATTCGGCCCCGGGCGGCAGGGTGAAGCAGAGCTGGTAGTCGTCACCGCCGGTCAGTTGCAGCTTATGGCGGTCCAGACCGAAACGCTGGCAGAAGGCGGCCAGCAGCGGGCTTGCCGGCAGGGCGGGCAGGTGGAGGGTGGCACCACAGCCGGAGGCCTGGAGGATATGGCCCAGGTCGGCCAGCAGACCGTCGGAGAGATCAATGCAGGCGCTGGCATGGGCACGCAGTTGCAGCCCTGCCAGCAATGGTGGACGTGGGCGGTTGAGGGCGGCCAGCAGGGGTTCGGCCAGCGGCAGGCCGTGTTGCAGGCCGTGCAGGGCGGCGGCGGCATCACCCGGCGGGCCGGTGAGCCAGATGCTGTCGCCGGGGCGGGCGCCGGCGCGGCTCAGGCCCTGGCCCTGCGGTACTTCACCGAGCAGTTGCACGGCGATGCTCAGGGGCCCCTTTGTGGTGTCGCCGCCGATCAGGTTGGGGCGCGTGTCCGCGGGCAAGGTGTGCAACAGTGCCCGCATGCCGTCGGCGAAGCGCTCCAGCCACCGGGGTTCGGCTGCGGGCAGGCTCAGGCCCAGGGTCATCCAGCGCGGGCTTGCGCCACTGGCGGCCAGATCGCTGAGATTGACCGCCAGCGCCTTCCAGCCGATGTCGAAGGGGGCGGTGTGTTCGGGAAAGTGCACGCCGGCATTGAGTACATCGTGGCAGACGACCAGGTCATGACCGGCGCGCGGGCGCAGGATGGCGCTGTCATGCCCCGGCCCCAGCGGCAGGGTCTGCGCGCTTTCGGGCCGGTGCAGGCGTTTCAGCAGCAGATCGATGAGTGCCCATTCCATGGGTTGCCGTTTCAGCCGCCGCGGGCCTGCATTTCCTGCGGCCGGGTTTCGCGGGCCAGCTTGTCCAGCACGGCGTTGATGAAGGTGTGCGCGTCCTGTGAGCCGAAGGTGCGGCTCAGTTCCACCGCTTCGTTGATGGCCACGGCGGCTGGTACGGCCGGGAAGAACAGCAGTTCGGCTCCGCCTACCAGCAGGGCGGCCTTTTCGGTGGGTTCCACTTGTTCCCAGGCCAGTTTCATCTGCGGTTGCAGTTTTTCGATCAGCAGCGGCGCTTCTTCGCTGGCCTTGCGCGCCAGCTGCAGGAACAGTTCCACATCGATATGGCTGAAATCCTGTTCTTCCTGAAACTGGCGCAGGATGGCCTCCATGTCGCCATGGGTCATCAGCCACTGGTACAGGGCCTGCAGTGCCCGCTGGCGGGCCTTGCTGCGCGGGCTCTTGCCTTTCTTCTTGCGCGGGTCAGCCACGCTGGATGTCCTTGAGCAGGTTGACCATCTCGATGGCGCTCATGGCGGCGTCGAAACCCTTGTTGCCGGCCTTGGTGCCGGCCCGTTCGATGGCCTGTTCGATGGTGTCGGTGGTGAGCACGCCGAAGATCACCGGCTTGCCGTATTGCAGCCCCAGCTGCGCCAGCCCCTTGCTGCATTCGCCGGCCACATGGTCGAAGTGCGGGGTGCTGCCGCGTATGACCGCGCCCAGGGCGATGACGGCATCGTGCTGGTCCCTTTCCAGCACGGCACGGGCGACCAGCGGCAGTTCATAGGCGCCGGGGGCCCAGAGGATGTCGATGTGTGCTTCGGCCACGCCGTGACGCTTGAGGCCGTCGATGGCGCCCTTGAGCAGTTGTTCGGTGATCAGGCTGTTGAAGCGGCCGCACAGGATGGCGTGCCGCTGGCCCTGACCGTCGAGTTGGCCTTCCAGGGTTTGCATGTTCATTCTCCCGCTTGTGGTGAGGGTTCTCGGTATTCCACCACTTCCAGGCCGAAGCCTGCAAGGGCGTGAAAGCGTTTGGGGGCCGACAGGACGATCATTCTGCCCACGCCCAGCTCGGCCAGTATCTGTGCGCCGATACCGTAGGTGCGCAGCTCCTGTACATGTTCCGGTTCCGCCTTGCCCGGCTCGCGGGTGACCGGCTGGGCCTGCAAGCGGCCGAGCAGATGGTCATCCGCTTCGCTCGCGCCACCCAGCACCACCAGTACGCCAGCGGGGTGGCGGGCGATTTCCGCCAGCGCCACTTCCAGTGGCAGGCCCAGGTCGGGGCGGCGGATGTGCAGCACATCACTGAGGAAGTCTTGCAGGTGTACGCGCACCAGAGTGGGTTGTTCGCGCTCGATGTGGCCATGGACCAGGGCATAATGCAGCCGCTTTTCCACGCTGTCGCGAAAGACCACCAGCCGGAAAGGGCCCTGACTGGTTTCCACCGCTTGTTCCAGCACGGGCTGGATGGTCTTTTCGTTCTCCAGCCGGTACTGGATGAGGTCGGCGATGGTGCCGATCTTCAGCCCGTGCTCGCGGGCGAAGGCTTCCAGTTGGGGCCGGCGGGCCATGGTACCGTCCTCGTTGAGGATCTCCACGATCACCGCTGCCGGTTCCAGCCCGGCCAGGCGCACCAGATCCACGCCGGCCTCGGTGTGGCCCGCGCGGGTGAGCACACCGCCGGGCTGGGCCATGAGCGGGAAGATATGGCCGGGCATGACGATGTCTTGCGGCCGCGCATCCGGCTTGACCGC
>WFUE01000104.1 GCA_015485125.1 Lysobacterales bacterium
GGGCGGTGGCCCGTGGGGTGGCGGCCCGTGGGGCTGGTAAGCCGTGAGGAGACCGGCCTTGCCGGTCTCCCTGCCCTGGGAAGTTTGTCATGTTGACCGTCGTGGCCAGCCTGAAAGGTGGCACGGGCAAAAGCACGCTGGCATTCAACCTCGGTGTCTGGCTGCAAAAAAACCATCCACCGGTGCAACTGCTCGACCTTGATCCGCAGGGCACGTTGACGGATGTGATCGCTGTACGGGAAGAAGAAGGCTTCGAGCCTGCTCTCACCGTCAGCAGCCCGCCACTGCAAAAACTGCGCAAGATGGATTTTTCCGACAACCACTGGCTGGCCGATGTCAGCGTGGGGGATCACAAGCGCATGGGAGCAGATACTGCGAAAAGCGGACCGGATCGTGGTACCGGTACCACCCAGCCAGGCCGATGTCTGGTCGCTGCAGCGCTTTCTGGAGCAGCTGGATCATCTGCATGATAGCAGCCCACCGCCGCTATATGCCTTCATCAACCGGGCGGATACCCATGTTTCCGTGCGAGAAAGCGATGAAACCGCCGATGCGCTCTCGGCTGTCCATGATATCCATTTTCTCAACCCGAGACTGGGGCAACGCACCGTGTTTCGCCGTTCGTTCAGCGAAGGACTGGCCGTGTTCGAACTGGAGCCACGCAGCAAGGCCAGCCAGGAATTCAACCGTCTGGCGCGAACCCTTTTCCCCAAAAAACATTTTCAACAAGGTAAATCCCGATGAACCTGATTAAACGTCTTTTCAAGGCTCTGCTGGTCATACTGATTCTGGGCGTCTTCGCACTGGCCATCTGGCAAAATCGCGCTTGGATCCAGGAACATGGCCAACCGTTGGTGGCAAAACTGCAACAATGGGCCAGCAAGGGCACCTGGAATGAAACGACTGAAGATACAGCCGTTGCACAAACCGGGCAGAGCACAAAAACCAGTGTCTTGGTACCTGATGCTGGCCATGAACCGGAAACAGCAGCAGCCACTGCCGGTACCGATCTTCCTGCCAGGGAAGAAACGACGATCAGCCAGCAACCGGTAGCAGACCAGCCATCAACAGGCCACCACACAGAGGCGCAAGAACCGGCTGAAACCGAAGCAGAAACCGCTGAAACACCCTTACCCGCTTTGGTGGCGGATATCCGGCCAGAACCACTCCCTGCAGCCTCTGGCGAAATCCACACCAGCGAAACTCCGGTTTCGGAAATGATGGATGAACCAGCGGCCACACCTGCCATGGAGAGAATCAGCCAGGTTCGAAAATGGGTCTGGGAAGGCCGCCTGGACAAGGCAAGAGATGCGCTTCAACAGGCCATTGAGCAGGAACCGGAAAACCCCGCCTACCTGTGGGAGTTGATGCAACTGGAACGCTACAGCCAGCATTTTCATCGGGCAGCCCAGCTGCAATGGCGTCTGCAATTGCTGGCCATGCAAACCCGGCAGGAACAGCAATTGGCGCAAATGAAGGCATGGCAGGCACAAGTGGGTGAACAACAGGCCCGCCTGAACGCCCGTATTCAACAACTGGAAGACGAACTGCAACGCACGCGAGACGCGCTGGCACAACCCCTGGAGAAACAACCATGAGCATCCATCCAGTCGATCGGGAAGAAGACCTGAAGGAGACCATCACCGAAGAGCCGCCCACGGTCATTCTGCCTCCCGAGGCCATTGAGCGCTTTCTCGGCAATTTCGAACGCAGTACCCGCCGCTGGGAGATCGTGGTCTACCCGGCCATGTTCGCCTTCATCGTGCTGGCCATCTACGGATTCATTCTCATCCGCAGCCTGACCAGTGACATGCACCGGATCGCCGCCAGTATCGACGGCCAACTGAACCAGAACATCAGCGCCATGAATCGCAATATCGACCAGATGCGCGGCGAAATGGTTACCATGCGCAAGCAGCTGCAGACCATGTCGGGACAGATGCAGTCACTGGATGAACTGGCCCCCATGCAACAGCAGATGCAACAGATGAACGACCACATGCAGTACATGGTAGTCACCACCCAACGCATGCAGAATGACATGGCCGCACTGAGCTGGAATATCGCCCGGCCCATGAGCTGGATGCCATGGTGAACCTCGGCTTGCCTCCATGCAGACGCACCATATCGGTGCGTTTTTTTGATCAGGACGCACCAATTCATGGCATGCGCAGATCACGCCAGCACTACTATCTATTTGTTTTTTCAATAAATTTTATATGGCATGGCTTTTGCTCTCATTGCATCATCCATTCAAACAGGAGGAAAAACCATGCAAACCAAGACTCGTATCCTGCTGGCCAGCACACTGCTGGGCGCAGCTTCCCTGGCCCAGGCCGGCACCAGCGCCAATGTCTATGTGGTCAGTGACTACCTGTTCCGGGGTGTCAGCCAGACCAATGATGGTGCAGCTGTACAAGGTGGCATCGATTATGAACATGACAGTGGTTTCTATGCCGGCACCTGGATGTCCACCCTGGGCAATGGCGCGGGTGTGGAAGACGACATCTACCTGGGTTTTGCCGGTGAGGCCGGTTCCATCAGCTATGACATCGGCGCCATCCGCTACATCTACCCCAGCCTGACCGATTTTGATGCCACCGAAATCTACGCCGGTATCGACGTGGGCCCGGTGGGCGTGAAATACTGGTACGAAGTCAATGGTGACTGGGGCTATCTGGAAGGCAATGCCAGCTTCGATCTGAAGGAAGATCTGAGCCTGAGCCTGCATATCGGCAGCACCGACTTCAACGGTGGCGGTGACTACATCGACTACAATGTGGCTCTGGGCAAAACCTGGAAGGACCTGGACTGGTCACTGATGATCAGCAACACCGACATCTCCGGTGACGACTGGACCATCGTTGCCAGCGCCGGCTACAGTTTCGACCTGTAAACGCAGAACATTCCCCAAGCACATTGAGCCGGCGTACGAACGTTCGCCGGCTTTTTTATGGTCTGGTTTCAGAAAAACAGGCGGTTCCATTCCAGTGGGAACGAGCCGTATTCACGCAGGCTGGCAGCTAACGAAAACGCTCCTTGACAAAGGCCGCCTCACCAAGAATATCCCAGAGGGCAGCCTGGCTTTCATCCGGAATTTCCTGGTACTCAAAACCCAGCGAGTCGGACAAAATCCGCTTCAGGGATGCTTTCATGTGAATGTGGCGGTCATCATCCAGAAACAAATCGAGTATGTAATTGGGTCCTTCCTTGCCACGCCATCCCCGGGGCATTTCCACGCGCAAGCCTGTTGCGGACAAATCCCGCACGCGTGCCACCTCCAGCAGATCACCTTGCATGATCTGAATGCTTCCATCCACCGGTACCCGCCTGGGGCGGATGCCATGCAGGGCATCTTCCTTCATATCCTTCGCCTCGTGACTACTCCGAATTCTTTCAAATTGTACACAATCATTTCATAAAAAGGGAACGGAACCTTTTTATGAAAATGGCTTCTAAGGCGAGCGATTGATTCGCGCTGATATCATTGGCGCCAAACTGCCTGCAAAAGGCAGTGTAACTGAACTGATACATTCAGGAACAAAGGGGAAACACCATGATCGTCACAGAACACTTGCGCAAGTGTTATGGAGACTTCGTGGCCGTGGATGATCTCAATCTGCAGATCGAGCCGGGTGAAGTGGTTGGGCTGCTGGGGCCCAATGGTGCCGGCAAATCCACCACCATGAAGATGCTCTCCGGTTTTCTCACGCCCACATCCGGCACCGCCAGCATCTTCGGCAAGGATGTGGTTCACGACTCTCTCGCCGCCCGGCGCATGCTGGGCTACCTGCCCGAAGGCGCGCCCGCCTGGGGTGAAATGACCCCGGAACAATTTCTTCACTTCATCGCCGACATCCGTGGCCTGCAAGGCAGCCAGCGGAAAAAGGCACTGGATGAAGTCGTGGAACAATTACACCTGGACCGGGTATGGCACCAGCCCATCGATACCTTGTCCAAGGGCTTCAAGCGGCGTGTGGGCCTGGCGCAGGCGATCCTGCACAAGCCGAAGGCCCTGCTGCTGGACGAGCCCACCGACGGGCTGGATCCCAACCAGAAGCACGAGGTCCGCGAGCTGATCCAGCAGATCGCCGCCGACCGCATCATTCTCATTTCCACCCACATACTCGAGGAAGTGGAAGCCCTCTGCACCCGCGCGGTCATCATCGCCCGTGGCAAGATACTGGCCGACGACACGCCGGAAGGCCTGGAACAGCGTTCCCGCTATCATCTGGCCGTCACACTGCGGCTGGAAAGCCCCGAACGCTATCGTGAAAAACTGGCCGCACTGCCCATGGTGGCGGAAGTGGAAGTGCATGCCAATGGGCTGACCGCCTTCCCCAGCGGCAAGGAAACGCCCTTTCCACACATCAAGGCGCTGGTCGACGAGGAGAACTGGCCAGTGCAATCCCTGCAACTGGAACGCGGACGCCTGGATGAAGTCTTCCGCACCATCACCATGGGAGAGCGCAACTGATGCAAGCCATGAAAGCCGTCATGCGCCGGGAACTGCTCAGTTATTTCGCCACCCCGGTCGCCTATGTATTCATCGTCATCTTTCTCATGCTCAGTGCCACCTTCACCTTTTATCTTGGTGGCTTCTACGAGCGCGGACAGGCAGACCTGCAACCCTTTTTCCTATTCCACCCCTGGCTGTATCTGTTTCTGATCCCGGCCATTTCCATGCGCCTGTGGGCCGAGGAACGCAAATCCGGCACGCTGGAACTGTTGCTCACCCTGCCCATTTCGCTGAAAGACGCCATTATCGGCAAGTTTCTGGCCGCCTGGCTGTTCGCCGGGCTGGCGCTGGCCCTGACCTTTCCCATCTGGATCACGGTCAACTATCTGGGTGACCCGGACAATGGCGTCATTCTGGCCGCCTATCTGGGCAGTTTCCTCATGGCCGGTGCCTATCTGGCCATTGGCAGCAGCCTGTCGGCCCTGACCCGCAATCAGGTCATCGCCTTCATCCTCAGTGTGGTGGCCTGCTTCATCATGATGGTCACCGGGCTGGACATGGTACTGGATTTCTTCCGTGGCTGGCTGCCGCAGGGGCTGGTGGATGCCGTCGCCTCGCTGAGTTTTCTCACCCATTTCCAGTCCATCAGCCGCGGCGTGGTGGAACTGCGTGACGTGCTCTATTTTCTGCTGGTCATCGGTCTGGGGCTCTATGCCAACCAGCTGATCATCGAAGCGAAAAAAGCGGACTGAGGAGGCAGGTAGATGAACAAGAAACAAACCTGGACCGCCGGCCTGCTGTTGGCGCTGGTGCTGGCCTTCGTGGCTCTGGCCGCCATCAACCAGAAACTGTTTGCCGGCTGGAAACTGGATCTGACTGAAAACCAGCAATATACCCTGACCCAGGGCACCCGCAACATCCTGCGGCAGATCGAAGAGCCCATCCGTCTGACCTTCTATTTCTCCGACAAGGCCAGCAAGAACCTGCCCAGCATTCGCAGCTATGCCCAGCGAGTGCGCGAACTGCTGCATACCTATGTGGAAGAAGCCAACGGCAAGCTGCAACTGGTGGAAGTGGACCCGGAACCCTATTCCGAAGCCGAGGACGAAGCCGCCGCGGCGGGCGTGCGCCCGGTACCCCTGGGCCGTAGCGGGGAAGAAATCTACTTTGGCCTGGCCGGCAGCAACAGCCTGGATGATCAAATGGCCATCCCCTTCTTCGACCCGAGCAAGGAAAGCCTGCTGGAATATGACCTGAGCAAGCTCATTTATGCGTTGCAGCACCCGGACCTGCCCAAGGTGGGGCTGATCAGCGGCTTGAAGATGCAAGGCGGCTTCGACCCCGCCACCCAGCAGATGAACCCGCCATGGGTCATCTACCAGCAGCTGGATCAGCTGTTCGATCTTCAGCTGCTGGATGCCACCACCCATGAAATCCCCCAGGATCTGTCGTTGTTGATTCTGGTGCATCCCAAGAACCTGCCGGAAGAAAGCCTCAAGGCCATCGACCATTATCTGGCCGCTGGCGGTCACCTGCTGGCCTTTGTCGACCCCACGGCCGAACAGGATGAGGCCGGGAAGGATCCCAACAACCCCATGGCAGCCATCCGTGCGGATCGCAGCTCCGACCTCGCGCCCCTGTTCAAGGCCTGGGGTGTGCATTTCGACAAGAAAAAAGTGCTACTGGACGCAGCCTATGGCGTACAGGTATCCGGCCCCAGCGGTCGCCCCGTCCGCCATCTGGGCATCCTGGGCATCCAGCGTGACGGGCTGAACCGGCAGGATGCCGCCACGGCGCAACTGGATCAGGTCATCGTTTCCTCTGCCGGCTTTTTCAGCGTGGACGCCACCGAAGGCGTACAGCAGACCGAGCTGGTCCAAAGCTCCGACCTGGCCATGCCCACCGATGCCGCCCGGCTGAACTTCCTGCCCAACCCGGAGATTCTCGCCAAGGGCTTCAGCCCCACCGGCGAGCATTACCCGCTGGCCGTACGCCTGCAGGGCGCGCTGCCCCTGGCCTGGCCCGAGGGTGAGAAAAAAACCGCCGACAACGCCGTGGTCGTGCTGGTGGCCGATACCGACATTCTCTCCGACCGGCTCTGGGTACGCCGTCAGGCCTTCCTCGGCCAGCAACTGGTCTCGGCCTTTGCCGACAACGGTGATCTGGTCTTCAACCTGGCCGATCAACTGACCGGCAGTACCGACCTGATATCCATTCGCGGCCATGCCAGCAGCCGGCGCCCCTTCCTGGTGGTGCAGCAATTGCAACGGGAAGCCGAAGCACGCCTGCGGAAAACCGAGGAACAACTGCAGGAACAACTGCGTGAAACCGAGCGGAAACTCACCGAACTGCAACAACAGAAAAGCGGTAACGACAAGCTGCTGCTAAGCCCGGAGCAACAGGAAACCCTGCGCAAGTTCCAGCAGGAAAAACTGCGCATCCGCAAGCAATTGCGCAGCGTGCAACATGAACTGAACCAGGGCATCGAGCAACTGGGCAGCCGGATCAAGTTCCTCAACATCTTCGGCATGCCACTGTTGATCACCGTTTTTGCCCTCTATCTGGTCTGGCGTCAACGCAAGAGGAGACAAGCATGAAGACAAGCCACAAGCTGGTTCTGGCCCTGGCAGTCGCCGTGCTGGGGCTGTTTCTGGCCAATCGGCTCTACCAGCCGGATACACAACCGTCCGCCGAGGCGGCCCCGTCACTGCTGGAAAACCTGACATCCAGGGCCGAACAGCTGGACGGGATACATATCCGCCAACACAACAGCCAGACCCATCTGGAAAAAGGCGAGCACGGCTGGACCGTCGTGGAAAAGAACCATTACCCGGCGGACAGTGACAAGCTGCGCCAGCTGCTGCAGCAACTGGCCGATGCCCGCAAGGTGGAGAAAAAAACCGCACGTGCCGAATGGCTGCCCCGGCTCAATCTGGCCGAACCGGGTGCGGATGAGGGGGCCGGTACCCTGCTGGCCCTGCGCTTCGGCGAGGAAACCATCCAGTGGATCGTTGGCAAACAGGCCAAGGGAGGGGGCCGCATGATGCGCCTGGCCGATGAAAACCAGGCCTGGCGGGTCAAGCCCACCATCCGGCCCATCGCCGACCCCATGCAATGGGTAGATGCCACGGTGGTGGATCTCAAACCCGAACTGTGGCAATCCATCCGGGTCGAACCCGCCGAGGGGCTGGGCTGGACGCTGGCCCGGGCCAAACCGGGTGATCAAACATTCACCCTGGAACCCATGCCCGCCGGCAAAACCTTCAAGGACGAAAATATCAGCCGCACCCTGGCTACAGCCCTGCAAGTACTGCACTTCACCGATGTGCGCAAGGCAAAGAAAGACGCCGATGCCAGCAACAGCCTGTACTACCATGGCTGGTTCGGTGACCGGCTCAAGGTGGACATCTACGACGAGGAAGGCGGGCCGTGGTTTGCCTTTCACCTGGAAGCCGGACCGGAACCCGCCAAGGATGACTCGCAACCGGCTGACAAGGAGGATGGCAAGCCCGACCCGGCGCTTCATGATCTGAAAACCCTGGATATTCAGGCCATGAACGAACGTCTGGCCGGCTGGTGGTACAAGCTGCCAGACTACAAGGCCAGCCAGCTCAACCGCAAGAAGGATGATCTGCTCAAGGACAAGGCCCCGGCAAAAAAACAGGAAAAGGATTCCAGCCAGACGTCATGAGCGCATGTGGCCAGGGATGGCCCGGCTTGACCGCCTTCCATACCCTTTTGGCAAGCTCAATCCTCCAACCCGGACAAAGCGCCCATGTGCTGGCGGTAGTAGCGCAATTCCTCGATGGATTCACGAATATCATCCAGTGCCAGATGCGCCGCCTTTTTCTGGATACCATCCAGCAAAGCCGGCGACCAGTATCGGGCCAGCTCCTTCAACGTACTGACATCCAGATTGCGATAGTGGAAATAGCGCTCCAGCTCGGGCATCTGGCGATAGAGAAAGCGCCGGTCCTGGCAGATGGTATTGCCACACATGGGGGAACTGCCCTCGTCCACCCACTCGCGGAGAAAATTCAGCGTTTCCCACTCCGCACCGGCGTGGTCATACTGGCTGTCCAGCACCCGCTGCCACAAACCGCTGTTGCGATGGTGGGTGAGGTTCCATTCGTCCATTTCCAGCAAACGGGCTTCCGGTACATGAATGGCGATCACCGGCCCTTCGGCCAGGATATTCAGTTGCCAGTCGGTGACGATGGTGGCCATTTCGATGATTTCATCCTGATCCGGGTCCAGGCCGGTCATTTCCAGATCGATCCAGATCAGGCGCTGCTTGCGTTGTTCAGACATGCTCGGCTTCCATGAGATAGAATGCCTCGCATTATGCGTGAAGGGAGCCCTGATGCTCAATCTTTTCCTGGCCTCACTGGTACTCGGCCAATGGCTGTTACTGGAATGGCTGGCCCGCCGGGGGCCGGCTTCCGTTCGGCTGCAGGCGAACAAGCTGCGCCTGCCCTGGCAGGCGCATACGCTGTTTGCGGCCTGGGCACTGTGGCTTCACGGGTTGGCGCTGACAGAACGCCTCTGGCTGCATACCCTCTGGCCGGAAGCCTGGATGGGGCTGGCCATACTGCTGACCTGCTGGCTGCTCTACCAGGCATTCCTGCGGCTGTGGCTGCGTCTGTACCGTGCCCCGGAAGCGGGCCCTCAGGCTACTTTTCTCGCCATGCTCTGGCTGGGTGGCTGGCTGATCAGCTATACATCGTTTACCCGCCCCGAAACCGGGCTGATGCTGCTGGGGCTTTTGGCCGGCGTCTATTGTGGGCGTGGACGAATACGCGCCACACTACAGCAACTGGCCCTGTGGTTACCCGCTACCTGGGCGGGCGGCTTTTTTCTGCGGCACCCGGAGGCTGCCATGCGCATGGCCGACACCCTGCCAGCCCACTACAACAGCCTGATGGCGGCCGGGCTGGTGCTACCCTGGCTGCTGTTGCCACTCTGGCTGGTTCTCCCCTGGCTGTTTCGCGGCCCAGGCAAAGAAAACCCCCAGCCCCTGCTGGGCTGTCACCCCAAAACGGCAGGCGTCCATGATTGATCCCGGCATCGGCACCGTCAACGTAAATTTTGGCCGACAGGTACGGGTGGATCTGCCGGAAAAACCGGATACGCCCTGCCTGATTCGCGGTCGCAGCCTGAAGCCGGTTTGTGGTGATTGGGTTCGGGTGGAAGCCGTTGCCGGTACACAGGATCATGTCATCGTCGAAATCCTGCCGGAGAAAAATCATTTCGTGCGGGTGGACAAGCGCCGAACCGCATACAAGATTGCCGCCAACCTGGATCAGGTCTGGATCGTGGCCGCAGTCAATCCAGCCCCCTCAAGGGACTTGATCAACAGCTACCTGGTAGCCGCCCACGCACTCGACATCCAACCCGCCATCATCATGAACAAGATGGATCTGGGCACGCCGGACGCGGAAGTGGTGGCGCAGTTGAACCGGCTGGAACAACTGGGTTATCCGGTTTTCCGACTCAGCAGCAAAAGCGGTGAGGGCATGGACGCATGGCGTGAAGCCACCACGCAACAGACACAAATTCTCGTGGGGCAATCCGGTGTGGGCAAGTCCAGCCTGATCCGCTATCTGCTGCCGGACCGGCCCATTGAAACCGCAGCGCTGGCCAAGCTCACCGGCAAGGGCGCGCACACCACCACCCACACCCGCCGCCACGCCCTGCCGGAAGGGGGCTGGCTGATCGACTCACCAGGCGTCTGGGAGTTTGGCATCTGGCGCATGCCTGCCGAACAGATTGCTGAAGGTTTTATCGAGTTCCGGCCCAGACTGGGCCAGTGCCGCTTCAATGACTGTAGCCATATCCACGAACCGGGCTGCGCCATTCAGGCAGCGGTGAAAAACGGGGAAATTGCCCGGGCGCGCTGGGAATCCTACGCCCGCATTCTCAGGACATCATCGCAAACGGGCTGATCGACGGCCGGGCGCTGGCGGTACATCCACTGATTGAACCAGTACATCCGCAGCAACAGGTGCTGCCAGTCCCGATCCAGCAGCTCCACATCACCCAGACTGGCCAACAGGTCATGGCGATCGGCTTCATGCAGGCGCAGGGTGTTCCAGTCGCCCATGCGGGCGGCCGCTTCCACGCGAGCCTGCGCGCGTTTCAGGGCCTGATACAGCCGGCCGGCCATGATTCAGCCCTGCACATTCACGGTCTGGGCAACAGCTTCAGCATGGCCAGTCTGACTGTCTGCACGCATGACCATGGGAATGGCATCCCAGGCCAGCTTGATTTCATTGAGCAGGGAGATGACCTCCTCGAAAGCCGCTGGCCGGTTGCTTCTATTGCCGTCCACCAACCGTTGCTTCATGTAGGCGTACAGTTCATCCAGATTGCGGGCAATCTCGCCCTGTTCCATGTCCAGGCTGGCTGAAAGCCCATCCAGAATCGCCAAAGCCTTTTGTACCATCTCCACCTTGCGTTGCACATGCCCCGCTTCCATGGCTTCGCGTCCCCAGACAATGCGTTGTACACAACCTTCCAGCAACAACTGAATCAGACGGTGCGGAGAAGCCTCTTCCA
>WFUE01000105.1 GCA_015485125.1 Lysobacterales bacterium
GCGTATTGCACCGAAACCCGTTCAAGCCCAATGGCGGAATACGGCTTCGCCTATTCCGCCCTACGGCTGGAACTTCGTAAGAAAGCTTGTGCTGTCTATTGCCGGCATTTTCGAGACTGGCTTCTGAACGCAACAGGTCAGGCCCGCAAGGCCCTTTTTTGCCGAAAAAAGGGCCACAAAAAACCTCGGTTCACCGGGCTTGTTTCCGCTGCTTTCCGTCATTCATGGTGGGGTCGTGCCGATTCGGCTTCCTGCCCCAATGGCACTCATTTTGCCGTCCGGGCAAAATGACCCCGTTCTGCCCAACCCGCAGCGGCGCCCGGAGGCCTGGAGCCGATTTCATATCGAGTCTCCAGAAACCATGGCGCGGCATGAGCGTGCCTGTGGCAGGAAATGGCAAGGCACAAAATGTACCCGCCTTTCTGACTGCCCTTGCGCTATGCCTTGTGCCGCAAGCAAAACAATAGCTGGAAACCGGGGCCTTTCAATTACATCAAACCAATTTCCCGCAGGCGCTCCTTGAGGTAGCCGTCGGCGGTGATGGGTTCGGGATAGCGGTTGGGCCGGTCCGGGCGAATACAGCTTTCCAGAGTGCGGATTTCAAACGCCGGATTGGGGTGGAGGAAGAAGGGCATGGAATAGCGGGACTGGCCACGATCTTCCCCGGCCGGGTTGGTGACCCGGTGGGTAGTGGAAGGCAGCACATGATTGGTCAGCCGCTGCATCATGTCGCCGATATTGCAGACGATCACCCCTTCGATGGTGGTCACCGGCACCCACTCGCCTTTCTTGCTGAGAATCTCCAGCCCCGGCTGGTGCGAGCCCACCAGCAGGGTGATGAGATTGATATCCTCGTGAGCGGCCGCGCGCACCGAAGGCGTGTCCGGGTCGGCCACCGGCGGATAATGAATGCCACGCAATATGCTGTTGCCGTGGTCGCAGGCGGTTTCGAAAAAGTCTTCCGGCTGGCCCAGATACAGCGCCATGGCTCGCAGCACGCGCATGCCCAGCGCATCCAGGGCCTGATACAGCGCCAGGGTGGCATCATGGAAATCGGCCACTTCCTCCGGCCAGAGGTTGTCCGGCATTACGGCGCGAGCCGGATGGTTCGGCGGCAGCTCGCGGCCCACATGCCAGAATTCCTTGAGGTCCACATGCACGGCATCCTTGGCCTTTTCCACGCCAAAGCCGGTATAGCCCCGCGCGCCACCGCCGCCGGGCACATGGTATTGTTGCTTGACGGCTTCCGGCAGGGCGAAGAAATCCTCGAAGGCCTGGCGGGCGCGCTCGATCAGGGCGGGATCAATGCCATGATTGGCGATGCCGGCAAAGCCCCATTCCTCGTAGCCCTTGCCCAACTCCTCCACGAAGGCTGCCCGATCGTGGTCGAAGCGCTCGATATCCAGTATGGGGATGTTGACCGGCAGGTCTTTTGCAATGGTCATGCGATCTGCTCTCCAAATTCCGCTTGTACGATGGCGGCCAGCGCTTCGGCATGTGCCTGCGCGGCTTCCGCCTGTTGATGTTCCACCATGACACGCACCTTGGGTTCGGTGCCCGATGCGCGCAGCACCACCCGCCCCTGCCCGGCCATGTCGGCCCGGTGGCGCTCCAGGGCCTGTTGCAGCGTCGGGTTGTGGTCCAGATCCACCGACCCACTGACCGGCACATTGATCATCACCTGCGGGTAGCGCTCCAGACCGGCAGCCAATTCTGCCAGAGAACGGCCTGTGGAAACCATGATCTCAAGCACTTGCAGGGCGGATACGATGCCGTCACCGGTGACGGTGCGATCCAGACAGAGAATGTGCCCCGAAGGCTCCCCCCCCAGTGTCCAGCCCTTTTCCCGCAGCGCACGGTGTACATGCCGGTCACCCACGGGAGTGCGAATGAAGGGAATGCCGGCTGCCGCCAGCGCCTGCTCCAGTGCCAAGTTGCTCATCAGCGTACCGGCCACGCCACCGAAAGGTCGTGTCTTGTGCCAGGCCATGGCCAGGATGTAGAGCATGCCATCGCCATCCACTACCTGACCCTGGTGGTCCACCAGCATCACCCGATCTCCGTCACCATCGAAGGCAATGCCGATGTCCGCCTGTTCGTCCACCACCGCCTGCCGCAGCCGGGCCAGATCGGTGGAGCCACAGCCTTCGTTGATGTTGAACCCGTCCGGCTCCACGCACAGGGCATGGACCTCCGCCCCCAGCTCCATGAATACCCGCGGGCCGACCTGATAGGTGGCCCCGTTGGCACAGTCCACCACCATGCGCAGGCCGCGCAGGCTCAGGCCATCGGCCACACGGCTCTTGCAGTATTCGATATAGCGGCCGGGCGCGTCATCGATGCGGCTGGCCTTGCCCAGTTCCGCCGCGTTCACGGTGGTGAAGGGCGCTTGCATCAGCGCCTCGATACGCTGCTGGGTCTCGTCGGAAAGCTTCAGCCCCTCGGTGGAGAAGATCTTGACGCCGTTGTCGTGATAGGGATTGTGCGAGGCACTGATGACGATGCCCGCCCGCGCCTGTAGGGTACGGGTGAGATAGGCGATGGCCGGGGTGGGCATGGGGCCGGAAAGAAGAATATCCATGCCGGCGGCGGAAAGCCCCGCTTCCAGCGCTGACTCGAACATATAGCCGGAGATGCGCGTGTCCTTGCCGATCAGCACCGCACCGGGGCCTTCGTCCGCCAGCGCCCGCCCCAGCGCCCAGCCGATGTGCAGCATGCGATCGGCGGTGATGGGCGGTGTGCCCACCCGGCCGCGAATGCCGTCGGTACCAAACATCTTGCTCATGGTTCTTGCTCCCAGGCCTGGACCAGGCGCAGGGCCTGGGCGGTTTCTGCCACATCATGCACGCGCACCATGGTCATGCCCCGTTGTGCCATCAGTGCGGCGGTGACCACGCTGGCACAAGCACGGGCATCCACCGGCAGGCCCAGCAGTTTGTCCAGCCAGGACTTGCGCGATACCCCCATCAACACGCCACCCGCCAGCCGGTCGAACCGGTTGCAGGCGCGCATCAGGGCCAGATTGTGCGCCAGTGTCTTGCCAAAGCCAATACCCGGATCCACCAGAATGGCCTGTTCGGACATGCCCGCCTCGGTGCAGGCGGCCACCCGTTGCCGCAGCCACTGTTCGACTTCCACAACCACATCGTCATAGCGCGGGGCCTGTTGCATGGTGCGTGGCTGGCCCTGCATGTGCATCAGGCAGACCGGCACCCGCAATTCGGCGGCGGCCTCCAGTGCGCCGGGCGCGCGCAAGGCACGCACATCGTTGATCAGGCCGGCACCGGCAGCCACGGCCGCGCGCATGACTTCCGGCTTGCTGGTGTCGATGGAAATGGGCCGGTCACTGTGGCGGCGGATGCCTTCGATCACCGGCACCACGCGCCGCAGTTCTTCGTCCAGCGGCACATCGCCGGCGCCCGGGCGGGTGGATTCGCCACCAATGTCCAGCCAGTCGGCGCCCTGCTCCAACAGGGACAGGGCGTGTTCCACGGCGGCGGTGGTTTCCAGATGCCGCCCGCCATCGGAGAAGGAATCCGGGGTCACATTGACAATGCCCATGAGAAAAGGGCGGCCATGGGCCACCCTTTCCGAACGCCAGTCCATAGCCATGATCTTCAGTGTGATTCGGCAGGCCCGCCGACCACGCCGGTATCCCGGATGTCTTCCTTCTTGCCCGAGGTGTCCCCGGAGTCGGGACCATCGTGGTCATTCCAGCCTTCCGGTGGTGAAGGCTCCTTGCCGGCCATGATCTGCTCGATCTGCTCGCTGTCCAGGGTTTCGTACTTGATCAGCGACTGGGCCATCAGGTGCAGCTTGTCCAGATTCTCCTCGAGAATCTGTTTGGCGCGAGCGTAATTGCGGTCGATGATCTTGCGAATCTCCACATCGATCTTCTCGGCCGTCTGTTCCGACACATGCTTGTGCTGGGTAATGGAACGACCCAGGAAGACCTCATCTTCTTCCTCGGCGTAGGTCAGCGGGCCCAGATCCGACAGGCCCCAACGAGTAACCATGTTGCGCGCCAGCTGGGTGGCCCGCTCGATATCGTTGGAGGCCCCCGTGGTCACATGCTCGGGGCCGAAGATCAGTTCCTCGGCAATACGGCCACCGTAGAGGCTGCTGAGATTGGATTCCAGTTCTTCCTTGCTGTGGCTGTACTTGTCTTCTTCCGGCAGGTACATGGTCACGCCCAGGGCCCGGCCACGCGGAATGATGCTGACTTTGTACACCGGGTCGTGGGCCGGCACCTTGAGACCGACGATGGCATGGCCGGCTTCGTGATAGGCCGTGAGTTTCTTCTCCTTTTCCTTCATCACCATGGAGCGGCGCTCCGCGCCCATCATGATCTTGTCCTTGGCCTTCTCGAAGTGCTCCATGCGCACTTCGTTGCAGTTCTCGCGGGCGGCGAACAGGGCGGCCTCGTTGACCAGGTTGGCCAGATCGGCGCCGGAGAAGCCCGGCGTGCCCCGGGCAAGCACCGCCGGTTTCACATCGGCGGCCACCGGCACATTGCGCATGTGCACCTTGAGAATCTGTTCCCGGCCACGGATATCCGGCAACGGCACCACCACCTGACGGTCGAACCGGCCGGGGCGCAGCAGCGCCGGGTCCAGCACATCCGGCCGGTTGGTGGCGGCGATGACAATGATGCCTTCATTGCCCTCGAAGCCGTCCATTTCCACCAGCAGCTGGTTCAGGGTCTGTTCGCGCTCGTCATGGCCACCACCCAGGCCCGCGCCCCGATGACGGCCCACCGCGTCGATTTCATCGATGAAGATGATGCACGGGGCGTGCTTCTTGGCCTGATCGAACATGTCGCGCACGCGGGAAGCACCCACGCCGACGAACATTTCCACGAAATCCGAACCGGAAATGGTGAAAAACGGCACCCGCGCCTCGCCGGCGATGGCCTTGGCCAGCAGGGTCTTGCCGGTACCCGGCGGGCCCACCATGAGCACGCCACGGGGAATCTTGCCACCGAGCCGCTGGAACTTGCCCGGATCACGGAGAAAATCCACCAGCTCCTGCACTTCTTCCTTGGCTTCTTCCACACCGGCCACATCGGCAAAGGTCACATGCACCTGATCCTCGCCGTGCATGCGCGCCCGGCTCTTGCCGAAGGACATGGCACCCCGGCCACCGCCACCGCCCTGCATCTGGCGCATGAGAAAGATCCACACACCGATCAGTAACAGGAAGGGGAACCAGTTGAGCAGGAAGGCCATGAACAGGGAAGGTTTTTCCGGCGGCAGGGCCTTGAACTCCACCTTGCGGCTGACCAGTTCGTCGATCAGCTTGGTATCGGAAGGTGGCGCATAGCTGACAAAGCTCTGGCCATTGCTCAGCTTACCACGCAATACCGAACCGCCGCTTTCATCCGTGAGCAGTTCCACATGGGCCACTTCACCGGACTCCACGTAATCCAGAAAACGGGAGTACGGCAGGGTGTTCGCCGCCGCGTTCTGCTGGGCGAAATTACTGAAGACGGTCATCAGTACCACGACGATGACCAACCACAGAATCATGTTTTTTGCCAGATCGTTCAAGCAACTATCCTCTCTGCCGGCATACTGCCGGCCTGATTCAACAATACCGCCGCAAGTGGCGGGTTTTCTTCATTTCAACACAAAGCGCGGGGCTTGGACAGGGCACCGAGCCAGATCAGCGACCGCGAAACCCGCGGCCCAGCAGATACTGCTCCCGGCTGCGGGGACGGGAAGCCGTGGGTTTGCGCGAAACCACCCGCTGAAAATCCGAACGCATGGCCTTGAGGAAGGCATCAAAACCTTCGCCCTGAAAGGCTTTGACCAGAAAGTCACCGCCCGGTTTCAATTGTTCGCGACAAAATTCCAGCGCCAGTTCCACCAGATACATGGCCCGTGGCTGATCCACCGCCTCCATGCCACTGATATTGGGGGCCATGTCCGACAAGACAAGGTCTACCGGTTGACCCTGCAAGGCTTCAGTCAATTGTGCATGGATATCATCCTCGCGAAAATCCCCCTGAATGAAGAGCACACCATCCATGGGCTCCACCGGCAACAGGTCCAGGCCGATGAGTTGGCCCTGCCCTTTCATCCGTTGCTGCGCCACCTGCAACCAGCCGCCGGGTGCCGCGCCCAGATCCACCACCACCCGGCCCGGCTGCAACAGGCGGTCCTTGTCGTCGATTTCCATCAACTTGAAGGCGGCGCGCGATCGCAGGCCCATTTCCTGGGCTTTTTTTACATAGGGGTCGTCGAAATGCTCGCGCAACCAGCGGTGAGAACTTTTACTGCGTGCCATGTATTGCACATCCACCAATGCTAAAATGCGATTTTACCCTATTGGCCGGACAAACCCATGAACCTCCCCTCTTCCTTGCGCGAAAGCCAGCTCAAGTACCTGCGTGGCCTCTGCCACGGCCTCAAGCCCGTGGTGATGACCGGTAATCAGGGCCTCAGCGAGGCCGTGCTGGATGAAATGGAAAACGCCCTCACCTTCCATGAGCTGATCAAGGTCAAGTTGCGTACCGACGAACGCAGCCAGCGCGCCCAGTGGATCGAAGACATCCAGGCCCGCTTTGGTGCAGTGCTGGTGCAGAAAATCGGCCATGTAGCCTGTTTCTACCGGCCCAACCCGGAAAAGCCCAAAATCGCCCTGCCGGATTGAAATGGAACTGACGCTGCACGCACCGGAAGATGCCCTGCTGATCCAGAGCTGGCAGCCTGGGCAGGTGCGAATTCAGAGCGAAACCCACGCCACACCCCTGCTGTTACTGCCGAACCGGGTCACGCCCTGGGAAGCCGGCCCGCCACAGGACTGGCCCGCGGATCAACTGACGGAAATCGCCCGGCCCCTGATGCAGCACGGCGCGGAGCTGTGGCTGATCGGCACCGGCGAACAACCGGGCATTCCCGAACCCCGCCTGCTGGCCTGGCTGGCCCGGCAGGGATTGGGCTGCGATTTCATGCCCAGCCGGGCGGCCTGTCATACCTGGAACATCCTCCAGGCCGACGGGCGCAAGGCGGTCATGCTTCTGCTGGGCTAACGGTCGGCTGAGTCCTACGGCAGATATTTCAGCGGGTCCACCGGCTTGCCGTCCTTGCGGATCTCGAAATGCAGCATCGTCTGGGGCGCTTCCGTATTGCCGGCCTCGGCGATGACCTGCCCGGCCTTGACCTGCTGCCCTTCCCGAACCTTGCGCTCACGGTTGTGGGCGTAGGCCGTCAGCCAGCGTTCATTGTGCTTGATGATCACCAGCTCACCAAAACCTCGCAGGCCGTTGCCGCTGTAGACCACCTTGCCAGCGGCCGCGGCCCGCACCGGCGTGCCGGCCTTGACCGCGATATTGATCCCCTGTCGCGCCGGATCACCGGCCTTGAAACTGGAAAGCAGCCGGCCACGCAACGGCCATCTCCAGCTTTTGACCGGCTGTGCGCCCGGTGTTTTTTTCACCGGTTTGCGTGAACCGGCGGGGGCTTTTCCCGCGGTGGATGTAGCGGTTTTTCTTGTCGAGACCTTGATGGCTGGCCGGTTCTGCTTCGCGGAAGCGGTCTTCCTTGCCGTTTTTCTGCCCGGTTTCAGCCGCAGATGCTGGCCCGGGTAGATCACATAGGGCTTGCGGATGCCATTCCAGCGCGCCAGATCCTGAAAGCGCAGGCCATAGCGAAAGGCAATGGCATAGAGTGTTTCCCCCTTGCGTACGGTATGACGTGCCGGACGGCGGATGGTTTTTCTATGAGTGGATTTTCGGCTGGATGCTTGCCCACTGTGTAGGCCGCGGTCCTCCACCCAGGCCGGCGAAGTGGCGGCACAGCCGGCCAGCCATGCCGCCAACGCCAGCACAAGTGCCAGCCGGATGCCGAGATGGAATAAAGAATAACCGCTCATGTCCCCAAGACTACGCTGTTTGCACCTGGCGACACAACGGGCCTTCAGCCGCTCAAACCATGCCAGAGCAGCAGGGCCGCCAACAGGGCCACCATGGCCCAGCCCAGTGCTTCCACATGCCGGTGGATGACCGGTTCCGCCCGTGGGCCCAGCCAGCGCACCAGTACGGCTTCCAGATAAAAGCGTGCGCCGCGCCCCACCACGGAACCGAGCAGAAAGGGCAGCCAGGCCACGCCGGCGGCACCGGCACTGAGTGTGAACACCTTGTAGGGAATGGGGGTAAAGCCGGCGATGAAGATCACCCAAAAACCCCACTGGCGGAACAGGGCCATGCTCTGTTCAAAGGCCGGTGCCCAGCCCAGTTGTTCCACCCAGGGCCAGACTCCGTCCAGTGCCCATTGCCCCAGCATGAAGCCCACCACGCCGCCCGCCACGGTCGTCAGCGTGGTGATGGCGGCATAGCGATAGGCCCGCTCGGGCCGGGCCAGACACATGGGCAGCAAGAGGGCATCCGGCGGTACGGGAAAAAAAATGGCTTCGATAAAACTCATACCGGCCAGTATCCACTGGGCCTGCCGGTGCCGTGCCCATTGCAGGGTCCATTCATACAGGGGTTGAAACAGTTTCATGCCTGCACATCCGGCAGCATGGGCACGAAGGCCACCGCCCCCAGGTCGTCCACCTTGATCTGCATGCCCTGACGCCGGTACCGCTTGAGCCGCTGCCGGCCTTCCGGCCCCACCGGTGCGATCAGCACCCCGCCATCCCGCAACTGGGCAAACAAAGTGTGGGGCACTTCTTCCGGCGCGGCGGAGAGCAGGATGCCATCGAAGGGCGCCTGCCCCGGCCAGCCCTGATAGCCATCACCCAGACGGGTTCGTGTGCGGTGGTAACCCAGCCGGGACAGCCGCTGGCGCACTTCCTGATACAGGGGCGCGATGCGTTCGATGGTGAACACTTCCAACCCCAGCCAGTCCAGTATGGCCGCCTGCCAGCCGGAACCGGTACCAATCTCCAGCACCTTCCGCATGGGCTGTTCCAGCAGCAGTACCTGGGTGATGCGCGCCACGATGGCCGGTTGGGAAATGGTCTGGCCGTGGCCAATGGGGAAGGCCTGGTTGCGGTAGGCGCAGTGGGCAAGTCCCGAATCCATGAAATGGTGGCGATGCACGGCATCCAGCGCTTCCAGCACCCGCTCGTTGACAATGCCCTGCTGGCGCAACTCCGCCAGCAGGCGCTGCCGCGCCCGTGGGCTGTCCGGCTGCTGGGGATTCTGTCGGGTCTGGGCGCTCATTCGCCGGCTTGCACCACGGGTGCGACGGGTTCCAGGCCATCCAGCCAGTCACCCAGCGGGTCGATGGCATCATAGCGGGTCATGTCCACTTCCACCGGAGTGATGGAGACATAGCCCTGGGCCACGGCATGAAAGTCGGTCCCCGGTCCCGCGTCCTGCTCGGCGCCAGCCGGGCCAATCCAGTACAGGCGGCGGCCACGGGGGTCTTGCACGGGAATGGCCGGTTCCGCCTTGTGACGCCGGCCCAACCGGGTGGCCTGAAAGCCCCGGATGGCCTCGACGGGCAGATCGGGCACATTGATGTTGAGAATGGTATCCGCCGGCAGGGGGCGTTCTACCAGGCGTTCCACGATCCGCCGTGCCGCCCAGGCTGCGGTATCGAAATGGCGGGGTTCACGGGTCAGCTTTTCGTAGCACAAGGATACGGCCACTGCCGGCAGGCCCAGATAGCGCCCTTCGATGGCCGCGGCCACGGTGCCGGAATAGAGCACATCGTCGCCCATGTTGGCACCGGCATTGATGCCGGAGACCACGATATCCGCCGCGTCCTTCAGCATGCCGGTGACCGCCAGATGCACACAATCGGTGGGCGTGCCTTCCACCGCCCAACGGGCCTGGCCCAGCTGGCGCACGCGCACGGGCAAAGTCAATGTCAACGAAGAGGATGCACCGCTGCGATCCCGGTCGGGAGCCACGACACAGACCTCCCCCAGCGCCTGCATGGCCCGGGAAAGCGCTTGTATGCCCGGCGCCTGCACGCCGTCATCGTTGCTGATGAGAATTCTCACGAAACCGCTCCAGATTCAAACTGCGGCAATGCTACCACCACGGTGCCTTGGGCGCATGTACTTCATGACGATTCAATCGCCTTCCTGGCCATAGGGTTGCAGACTTTCTTCCAGATAGGCGCGCATCTGCGCCCGCAGGGCTGGCGGTGACAGAATCTCCGCATCCGGGCCGAAGCGGGCCACGTCCATCAGCAATTCCCTGGGCTGGGCATAGGGCAGGCGCAACAGCCAGCTGCCATCCTCCAGCCATTGCCCTTGCTGCCGCGGGTGCCAGCTCTCTTCCGCCACCCAGCGGGCGGCGGCCGGGGCGAAACGGATCTCGGCCACATGCGCCGCCGGGCCGGACAAAATGCCATAGCCGCCATCCAGTTCCGTCTGCAAGGTTTCCGGCTCAACCTGCAGGGCGGCTTCGGGCAGCAGGCTGGCCTGTTCCACCCGTTCCACGGCAAAGCTGCGCAGGGCACGAGCCCGGTGACAGTAGGCATCCAGGTACCAGTTTTCCCGGTACCAGGTCAGCCGCTGGGGAGAAACGGCCCGCTCGCTGCTGTCATCGCGAATCCGCCCATGGTAGCGCAGGCGCACACGCCGCTCGGTCAGCAGGGCTTCGGCCAGAATGCCGAAGATGCGCTGGTCCACCGGCCGGCTGGCCTGACGGACCAAATGAATGCGTGCCAGCAAATTGCCCTGTGTGGGGTGAGAGGCTTCCAGCAGTTGTTCGATCTTTTCGCGCAGGGGGTGCATGGCATCGGCCAGCAGACCGTCCTCGCCTCCGGCAATGACCTGCCAGGCCGTCAGCAGGGCCACCAGCTCCTGGGTACCCAGCCAGAATCCCGGCAGTTCGTAGACCCCTTCCAGGCTGCGGTCATAGTAGAAGCCGTTCTGTTCCTCGTCGCTTTCCAGCGGTGCGCCCAGATGGTCTCGCAGAAAGGCCACCGTGCGGTAGAGGGTGGCGCGGGAGCAATCCAGTTCCTCCATCAGCCGCTGACGGCTGACCGGCCGGCGGGCCGCGGAAAGGATGCGATGCAGGTGAACGACCCGTTCGAACTTGTCCATTACCGGCTTTCCGCCTCCGGCCAGTGAGAACGCATCCAGCCCAGCAGGGCCTGCAACTGGCGGGCCTGTTGCTCCGGGCTGGCATCGGCGGGCAGAAACAGGCGTATCCACACCCGGGATCGGTCCACGCCGCCATCCAGCCAGCCCACATCCCGTGCCACGGTTTGCGGTTCGGACAACCACATCAGGGGCACACGCAACGCCGGGCGGCCTTCTCGCAGTGCCGCGCCGTTGTAATCCTGACCGTCCAGCAGGGGCTTGAGCCGCTGGAGTACCCACCAGGCCAGTGCCGCGGGCAGGCCGGTATGCGCTTTCACCCAATCCAGATCCACCACCAGCAGCGGACGGGAGACCATGACCATGGCCGGCGCGGGATCAGATTGCATGGCCCAAGTCAGAGCCATGGCGGCACCCAGCCCGTCACCGGCCACGGCGATCTGTGTCGGCAGGATATCCGGCAATTGCAGCGCATAGGCGTGGATGGCCTTCACCAAACGCACGGAATGAAGATCCAGCGCAATCCGTTCCCCCCCACTGCGACCATGGCCCGGCAGGTCAAAGGCCAGCACGCCGGTACCATCACCGTGAATGGCGGCCGCCAGCGGCAGCAGGGCACTGGCATTGGCGCGGTAGTCGTGGAAGAGCACCACCAGCCGGCCATTGGCCGAAGGCAGATACCAGCCCCGCAGCTGGATGCCGTTTTCCAGTGGAAGTTGCACGCGGTGGGCTTGCAGTTCGGGGAAAGCGGCCCACTGCCGTTGCGGACAGGGCCCTTGAGGCAGGCTGCAATAATCCGGCCGGTGTTCGGCATCCGCACGCACCAGATTGCGGGCACGCATGCCTGCACTGCCGTACCAAATGGCCAGCGACACTACCAGCACGATGGTGGCCATACGCATCAGCATGCCACGCAGGGTTCTGGGCCGGCGCAACCAGCGTCGCATCATGGACGATCCTCTCCGATATCAGGATACAAAGCCCAGGGCATCCTTCCACAGCCTGCTGATGGCTTCCTGGCTTTCCAGTAGCTCGGTCGCCGCAATCGGCTTGCTGAAATAGTAGCCCTGCACGATACGACAGCCATGTTCATGCAGCCAGCGTATCTGTTCGACGGTTTCCACGCCTTCGGCCACCACTTCCAGCCCCAGACGCTCGGCCATGTAGATCATGGCCCGGACGATGGCCACATCGCTCCTTTCCTCCGGCAATTCACGGAGAAAGCTCTGGTCGATTTTCAGGGTATCGATGGGAAAGCGTTTCAGATAGTTCAAGGAGGAAAAACCGGTACCGAAATCATCGATGGCCAGCGAAAAGCCCCACTCGCTCAATTCGCGCATGCGCGCCACCGCCTCGTCCACATCCTCCATGATCATGTTCTCGGTGATTTCCAGTTCCACCATGTCCTCGGCCCAGCCCTCCTCACTGGAAAGCTGCTGGATGAAATAAAGGAAGTCCTTTTGCGCAAACTCTACCGGCGAGACATTGACCGCCAACCGGAAAGCCGGGCCGAACTGGTGTCTGAAGCGGACCAGATCCTCCTTCAGCCCCAGCATCATCTGTCGCATGATGGGCACGATCAGGCCGCTTTTTTCCGCCTGGTCGATAAACGCGCCCGGATACAACAGCCCTCGCTCCGGATGCTGCCAGCGGATCAGCGCCTCGGCACCGATCACGTGCCCGGTGCCCAGATCGATCTTGGGCTGATAATGAAAAATGAACTCCAGCCGTTCAATGGCGGCACGAAGTTCCTGCTCGAGCTGCACACGAGCGTGAAGTTCCTCCTGCATTTCCCTGGAAAAAAACTGATAGCGGTTCTTGCCGGCCTGCTTGGCGCTGTACATGCTTAAATCCGCGTACTGCAACAGCTCGCTGGTGTTTTCACTGTCATCCGGATAAAAGACAATGCCGATGCTGGCATGGATGTGAATCTGGTGACCTGCCACTTCCATGGGCTCGGCCAGTGTCTCGATCAACTTGTCTGCCACGACAGCCACATCCTGAACGCGTTCAACCACTGGCAGAATGACCACGAACTCGTCTCCACCTAGCCGCGCAACGGTATCCTCGGTCCGCAAGGCGGCCCGCAGCCGCTCTGCCACCCCACACAGCACTTCGTCACCAGCCTGGTGCCCCATCTGGTCATTGATGTTCTTGAAGTTGTCCAGATCCAGCAGCATCAGCCCGAGTTTCTTGCCATGTCTTCGTGCCGAGGACAGGCGAATGCGCAGACGGTCGTCAAACAACCGCCGGTTGGGCAAGCCAGTCAGTTGGTCATAATAGGCCAGGCGCTCGACCCGGCGCTCCTGCTTCTTCTTCTCGCTCAGGTCGGTGAACACGAAGACATAGCGGTCCACGCCCGGGCCATTTTCGCTGGAAACCGGCGACACACTGGCCCAGGCCGGCAGCGAGCCACCCCTGCCCTTGAGCTGAACTTCATTCTCCCAGGATTGAAAAACCTCGATCTGTTGCAGACATTGCTCTTCAATGGGCTCACCCAGAGTATCGGTCATAAAATCGAACAGTGGTGAGCCCAGTAGTTCAGCTTCGTCCAGACCCAGCAAACGCCCCATGGAAGGGTTGACCTGCTCGATCATTCCCGTGGTATCGGTAATGGCGATACCTTCCCGTACCGCATTGAGGGCCTGCTGGGCCAGTTCATACTGGGCCTGGGCACGCCGTATCCGGGTCACATCCCAGAACATGGCGCACATCACCTCCACCCGGCCGTTTTCATCCAGCAGCACCGGAAACTTGCGTGTTTCGTAGTAACGCTTCCTGCCATGCCAGGGCATTTCATACTCGACGGCCAGAAACTGCCCTTCCTCCAGCACTACCCGATCGTCCTGCTCCACTGCCTGGGCCAGTGAAACCGGCATGATCCGCAACCAATCCCGCTTGAGGGTACCCGGGCCGTGATCCGGAAACTCGCGCAAAAAGGAATCACTGACTTCCAGCACACGGCCTTCGCGGTCATAGATGGCCACATGCATGGGAGTGTTTTCCAGCAAGCCGCTGTATTGGGCCGCCATGTTCTGCAAAGGCCGGGCCAGCCTGCGGCTGATCAGCAACAGCATGAACAAGCCCGACAAGGCGATCAGCAACCCCACCACCAGTATGGTCTGGCGCACCGCCACCCGCTTGGCCACCAGGTCATCCACGCGCAGTCGCATGACCAGCAAGCCTTCAAAACGGCGCTCGTAACCGGATCGAAAAGGCAAGACCAGCTCCTTGATCCAGTGTTCGCCTTCCTGTACGACCTGTATGGAGGCACTGCCCGCCCGTGCCTTGGCCTGCAAGCGCCGCAGTTGTTCCGGCGCTATGCGCAAGTCCCGCAATTCCTGTTTGCTGTGTGCCAGAACCTTGCCCTGATGACTGACCACATAGATGGATTCGATTTGCGGATTGTCCCGAATCAGTGCCTCAACCAGACGACGCAGGTGATGCTTGCCAGCCTGGCTGCTCCGCCCCACGGCCAGACTGACCAGGTTGCCCATGGTCTGTACCATGCGGTCCTCTTCCTGCTGCAGACTACGCAGGTTCAGCCAATAGGCGCTGGCCAGCACCAACAGCATGCTGCCGAGCAAAATACTGCCGTATAGCCAGGCCAACTGTACGGGCAGGCGCTTCAATAACCGTGCAGAACGATTTACAACCGGTGAATTAGTCATCTGCATGCAGGTTCAAAACCTTGATCTGGTGGCTCCATAGCGGCTTTCTGGACATCCATGGCTTGGTAAAGGTGGCTGGAACCCCCCCATACCACCCCTTGTAGCCTGCCCGGGTCTCCACTGTCACCGGGTAGGTCGGCACCTGATATAACAATCGGCGGTGATCTCCTTTGAGCCATTGGACCGCGGCCTGTATGGTCTGTTCACCAATGACGGCACACAACTGGGCGCTATCCACCAGCAACAGGCTGTTTTCACTCAGGCTTGCCACCTGCTCCGGATCCCCGTCCACGCTGGCCAGGCGAATATCACGCCGACCGGCCCGTTCCAGTTCACGACGAAAGGCCAGGCCACCGCCATCATTGACCGAAAAAACCACATCCACGCTACCCGGCTGGGGATAATCCCGCATCAGGGCCCTGGCCGCCTTGCGGCCGGCAACCGGCTCCACGGCTTGATAGGCATGCAGCAAGGTATAGGCCTGACCCAGGTCTTCCAGTGCGTCCAGAAAGCCGTCCACCCGCAATACCGTGGATGAAACCAGCGGATATTCCAGAAATACCAGCCGCAACGCATGCTGGGAAGGAAACAGATCCGCCACCACTTCACCTGCCAGATAGCCTGCCTGGTAGTTGTTGCTGGTAACCAGCCCTGCCAGCTGACCGCCTTCGATAAACTGATCATAGGCCAGCACCGGGATGCCTTTGGCATTGGCTTGGCGCAAAGGCTCGGTCAGCGCCGCGCTGTCCGCCGGCTGCACGATGATCAGATCCGGATGGGTTTTCAAGGCCTGGTAGAACTGGGCAATCTGCCGTTCGGCGCCCTCCGGGCCATCACCCGCCACATATTCTGTCAAGTCAATGGCTCGCATATCGGGCTGCTGCTGAAGCTGCCGGTTGTGCCGCTTCACCTGCCGGCGCAGACCCTCGCGCATGGCCAGTTGCCCGGGGATGGTATCCGACCAGTACAGCACACAGATTCTCCATGGCTGTTCCGCCAGCAAGCCGGTCGGAAACGATAGCAGCGCAAGGAGAATGATCGCAATGGACGAGTACCGGACATAGGTCATGGTGCGGTAAGCTCCAACTGTATCATCAAGCCATTTTCATGCCCCTGCAAACGCAATTCCATCTCGTCCATGTACCGCGCGTAGCGATCCATGTGCTCAATAGCCTCCGGACGCAGGCGAATGGCCGCCATGACCCTTGCCTGCTTGCGCATGAGGACAAACAGGCGCTTCAAGTCCTGTCGTATCCAGAACAGGGTCTGATCGGGTTTAGCCTTGCTGGACAGGACACGCTCCAGCGCCGGCGCACTGTCTTCTCCCAGTGCCAGACCCAGGGCATGATCGTTCACGGCCAGCCACAAGGGTTGACGAATCTGTGTCCTGTAGGCCATGGCGCTTTTCAGTGGCCGGGCCTTTCCGTCCGCCGGCCACTGCTGCGCCCGCAGCTTCGGATCCAGCATGCCCGCCAGATTGAGTAGTGTTTCGGGTTGATCCATCTGTACCCAGACCATGGAACGGATGGAATCGGCATCCAGCGCCTCCGAGACCGTATCTACTGAAATTCCCAGACCCGAAATCTGGCGCACCAGGGCCGGTGGCGGTCTGTGCTCCAGTTGCCGGTCCAGACGATCCAGTTCTCGCTGGGCAGGAGCAAGCCACCGGCAGCCTTTCTCACGAGGCGCGTCCTGCTGCAAAAATCCCTGCAGTTCCTCCAGCAGGCGTTGTACATGAATGGCCACCTGCATTTGAATGAGCCCACGCTCCTGCATGGGTTGGGTGAACACCGAGACAATCCGGCTCACACGCGCGGCCAGCGACGGTTTGAGCAGAAACAGCACCTTTACCTGGCGATTGCCCTTGCGATCATCCCGCTGAGAAAACTGCGCACCGGGAAACAGCTCAAGCCATTGGCTCAGTGCTTGTCGGCATGCCGGTGTCTGCGCTTCTTCCGGTATTTCGAGTATGCGTCGCCAGTTCTGTGCCAGGCTGTCACCTTCCTGCAGCAGATCCTGCATGATTCGTGGATAATCCAGCCAGCCGGCGACCGTGGCATACCCCGATGGATGAAATTCCGCAGGTAGCTGGTTCCAGGCCTGTTGCCAGGATGCCGCAGACAGGATGCCGCGACCATCCAGCAACCGTTTCAGCGCCTGTGACTCCTGCCCAACAGGAAACCAGCTGAACAGCAGGCGTGACTGGCGCACCAGCCAGATCAATTCGGTTTCCGCCCCCTTGGAGCGGTAGAAGCGCACGCCCTGATATTCGGCCTGGTCCCAGCGTTCTCCAGCTTCTGTCTGCGCCTGTTCCAGCGCCCTGGAAAAACGCTGGCCATCCGCTAGTTCCATCTGGAAGACGGGCAGATTGTTCCGCATGAACCAAAAGGCCAACGCCTGATCCCGGAGGCCTGTCTGCGCCGTGGTTTGATCCCGAAAATGCACCTGAAGTCTTTTGAGAAACTGCCGTAGTGGCCGGCTGGTCTGCAAGGGCATACGACCGCTGGCCATCTGTTCATCCAGACTGTCCAGCAACCGCTGAAAATCCTCCGGATCACGGGCAAAAAGCGGTGATTCAGATTGCAAACGCACAAAAAGGGATAGCGGTTCACCTTGATCGGCAACCGAAGTCTGTTCCTCATCCGAACAGGCCGTCACCAACAGCAGCAACAGCACCGCCCCTAACCGTCTTGCCCACTCCATCATCCCCTCCCCCTGGCGAATACTCTGATGACCCATCATACCGGATTCACACCTTAACCTTGAAGGTATACCCAAACCTTGTCGGGATAAATGCTTGTGTTCCAATCGCATTTTGCGCACACTGCCGTCTGGTCGCTCAGGAACAGGATCGTGATTCGGAAACTATTATTGTTTTTGGGGCTGGTCGCTCTGGCTGTCATGCTGGGTGGCTATCTGCTGCCACGGGAAGTCACCGTGGAGCGCAGCGTGGAGATCGAGCAATCACCGGAAGTGATTTTCAGCATTCTCAACAACATGCAGCGCTTCAACGCGTGGTCGCCCTGGCATGGGCTGGACCCGGATGCCCGCTATGAATACTTTGGCCCGGAGCAAGGTGTGGGCGCCGGTATGCGCTGGCATTCGGACAAGCCGGAAGTAGGTTCGGGCGCACAGGTCATTACCGCGTCACAACCGTTTTCACGGGTGGAACTGGAACTGGATTTCGGCCCGGAAGGCAAGGCCACGGCGGCCTATGTGATTCAGCCGCTGGAACAGGGCGCGCGGGTGTCGTGGGTTCTGCACAACCGCTTTGGCAACAATCCGGCGGAACGCTATGTCGGCCTGGTGCTGGATGATCTGGTCGGGCCGGATTTTGAAAAGGGCCTTGAACAACTGAAGGAACTGGCCGAAGGCAGGCGCTGAGTACTTGCGTCCGCTCCGCGGTCTAGGGCGTGCCTGCCAATACCTGACGCAATGCCCGCACAAAGGCCAGCGCCCGTGGATGATCTCCATGCACGCACAGGCTGTGGATGCCCTGCTTTTCCCGCAGCATTCGCGCCTGCCTGACGGCCTGTTCGGGCTCGTGCAGCAGCCCTTGCGGGTGTGAACGCGGCAACAGCCGTCCGTGTGCGTCGTAGCCACGGTCGGCAAAGCCTTCGTAAATCACCCGGCCACCCGCCGCTTCCACCTGCCGGGCCAATGCGCCGCCGGGCTGGGTCATCCAGGCCAATGCAGAATCAAACCACCGGCCAATTTCAACCAGTTGTGACGCCAGTGTTGCATCGGCCACACTCTGATTGTAGAGCGCGCCGTGAGGCTTGATGTAATCAAGATGCCCACCCTGCCGTTCCACTTCCCGTGCCAGCCGTTCCAACTGGGTGAGCAACTGGGCTTCCAGCTCGCTTTCCGGCAGCTTCAATGCTCGCCGGCCAAAATGCTCGGGATCGTCATAGCCGGGGTGCGCGCCGATACTGCAACCATGCTCCAGGGCCAGTGATACCGCCCGTGTCATGGTTTCCATAGTACCCGCATGAGCGGCACAGGCGATGTTGGCCTGATCCAGCCAGGGCATGAGCGCCGCGTCATGACCACAACCCTCGCCCACATCCGCGTTAAGCAGCAGGCCCTTTTCCATCATCTCTCCTCGGTGAACAGTCTTTGCCAGTGGTGCTGCCAGCCATCCCGAAGCGCGCGCGCCTGCCGGCTCGAGACCGCCTCGAACCAGACACGCTGGCCGGGACGGGCTTGTGCCAGTTTCCACAAGTCCCATTCCAGCACCACGGCCAGTTCGGGATAGCCGCCGGTGGTCTGCGCATCGACCTGCAACACCATGGGCAGGCCGGAGGGCGGCACCTGTACCGTACCGGGCAACACCATGCGCGAAGGCAGGTGCATCTCCGGCACGGGCAGCGGATCGCCGTGCAGCAGGGTGGCCATGCGGCCACTGCCGCCCCCCACTTGCCAGGATGTGCCCAGCAGGCGATCCCAGGCCGCCTGCCCCAATCGTTCACGGGCCGGGCCGGGCAATACGCGCACACGCCCGTCATTTTCCGGCAGGCGCAGGCCCCGATCACGCACCCTGCCCTTGCACACACCCGTCGTCAGCACATCGCCGGCCTGCAAGGCCCGCCCCTGCCAGCCGCCCAGACCGGCAAAAAGATCGGTGGACACACTGCCCAGCACCGGCTCGGCGAGAAAACCACCGGCCACGGCCAGGGTGGCAAACAGACCTGTGCGCAGGCCCTTCAGTTTCAGAATATCGCCCCCCTGCAGGGTAATGGCCCAGCCCGGCCAGCAGGCATCGCCATTGCGCTCGATACGGGCATGCCCGCCGGTAACGGCTACCGTTACTGGTTGCCGGGCTCGCAGTGACAGCAGCCCTTGCGCCACTTCCAGCACCGGCGCATCCGGAGCATTACCCACCAGCCAGTTGGCGTGAAACTGCGCCGGGCGGTCCATCACCCCGGCCTGGGCCAGGCCCCAGTGACGGTAGCCACAACGGCCGCCATCCTGCAGGGTAGTCAGCGGTCCGGGTTGCAGGACTTCCAGCGCCTTCATTGATCTGTTTCCGCTACCAGGCAGACCCGGTCACCGGCCTGTAGCAGAACAGGAGGCTGCTGTTGCGGGTCAAATAAGCGAATATCCGTACTGCCCAGCAAATGCCAGCCACCGGGACTGGCAAAAGGGTAGACGGCCACAAAAGCTCCGGCCATGGCCAGTGAACCGGCAGGCACCCGTGCTCGTGGATGAGGCCGGCGCGGCAGTCGCAGCGCTTCCGGCAAGCCGCGCATGTAGGGAAATCCGGGCTGAAAGCCGGTAAACCACACACGAAACTCCACCGAAGTCAGCCGCTCGATCAGCGCTTCCGGGCTGAGCGCGCAAGCCGTGGCCACATCAAGCAGATCCGCCCCGTCAAAAACCACCGGGATGCGATGCAACCGCCCCCTTTCCACCGGTTCCGTCACGGCTGCATACTGTTCACGCAATCGTTGCGGCCAATCACCCGCATCGTCCGCTTCGTGTAACAGCAGCCCCAGTGAAAGATCACCCACCACCACATCCTGCACCGCCGGATGCGCGCGCAGGGCATCGGCCATGGCCAGCAGACGCTGCTGTACCGGCCAGTCCGGTTCGGCTCGCGCCTGCAACAACCAGCCACGTTCATGCAGGGGCAGGATTTCCACGGTGTTGCGCATTGTTGTCTCCATGCGCAAAAACTAACATATCGTCAGGCACTTGCCCGCCTCCCCCAAAATATCCTTGGACAGCCCCCGTGGCCTTCCCGTAAAATTCGGCAAGTTTGCCTGCGGAAAAGTGGGCACTTCCCGGCTTCCAAGAGGTGTTTCGTGCAACATACTGCAATTCTGGTGCTGGCTGACGGCAGTGTATTCCGCGGCCTGTCCCTCGGCGCGCCCGGTGTTCGGGTGGGCGAGGTGGTTTTCAACACCGCCATGACCGGCTATCAGGAAATCCTGACCGACCCGTCCTATTGCCGGCAGATGGTGACGCTGACCTATCCGCACATCGGCAATACCGGCTGTAACGCGCTGGATGAGGAATCCGCTGACATTCACGCGGAAGCGCTGATCATCCGCGATCTGCCCGAGCGCCACAGCAACTTCCGGGCGGAAGAGAGCCTGCAGGACTACCTGCGCCGCAACGATGTCTGCGGTATCTGCGAAATCGACACCCGCCGCCTGACCCGCATCCTGCGCGACAAGGGCTCGCAGAACGGCTGCCTGATGGCCGGCGAAGAGCTGGACGAGGCCCGCGCGCTGGAACTGGCCCGGGGTTTTGCCGGGCTATCCGGCATGGATCTGGCACAGGAAGTCACCTGTACCCAGGCCCATGAATGGACTGAAGGCAGCTGGCGGCTGGAAGACAATGCCCACGACCGACCGGAGACCGGCCGCTTCCATGTGGTGGCCTACGACTTCGGTATCAAGCGCAACATCCTGCGCCTGCTGGCCGACCGGGGCTGCCGCATCACCGTGGTGCCCGCCACCACCCCGGCCGGGGATGTGCTGGCACTGGAGCCCGATGGCGTGTTTCTCTCCAACGGCCCTGGCGACCCGGAGCCCTGCGACTACGCCATCGACGCCATCCGCACCCTGCTGGAGAAAGACCTGCCCATCTTCGGCATCTGCCTGGGCCATCAGCTGCTGTCGCTGGCCTGTGGCGCACAAACCGAAAAAATGAAATTCGGTCATCATGGCGCCAACCACCCGGTACAGGATCTGGCCACCGGCCAGGTGATGATTTCCAGCCAGAACCACGGTTTCTCCGTGGCGGAGGCCAGCCTGCCGGCTATACTGGAACCCACCCACCGTTCCCTGTTCGACGGCAGCCTGCAGGGCATTCGCCATCGGGAAAAACCGGCCTACGGCTTCCAGGGCCACCCGGAAGCCAGCCCCGGCCCGCATGATGTGCTGCCGGTATTCGACCCTTTCATTCAAGCCATGCAAGCGAGGAGCTGACCCCATGCCTTTGAGCCATCACCCGCTGGTTGCCGAATTTCCCGAGTACAGGGAACGCATTCACCAACTGAAGATGGATGACCGTCATTTTCATCGCCTGATGGATGAGTACGAAGCGCTGGACAAGGAAATTTTTCGCCACGAAGATGGTGAGGAACCCATGGACGACGCCGCGCTGGAAGTCCTGAAGAAAAAGCGCCTGGCACTGAAAGACGATCTGTACCAGATCCTCCAGAAAAACTGAGCCTTATGCCCAAGAGAACCGACATTCAATCCATTCTGGTCATCGGCGCCGGCCCCATCGTCATCGGCCAGGCCTGTGAATTCGACTATTCCGGCGCCCAGGCCTGCAAGGCCCTGCGCGAGGAAGGCTACCGGGTCATTCTGGTCAATTCCAACCCGGCCACCATCATGACCGACCCCGAGACCGCCGACAGCGTCTACATCGAGCCCATCCACTGGGAAGTGGTGGCCAGCATCATCGAGAAGGAACGGCCCGATGCCGTCCTGCCCACCATGGGCGGGCAGACCGCCTTGAACTGCGCGCTGGATCTGGCCGCCCAAGGCGTGCTGGAACGCTACGGCGTGGAAATGCTCGGCGCTTCCCGCGAGGCCATCGACATGGCCGAGGATCGCGACCAGTTCCGCAAGGCCATGGCCGAAATCGGCCTGTCCACCCCCAGCGCCTGTATCGCCCACAGCCTGGAAGAAGCCCTGGCCTGCCAGAAGACCGTCGGTTTTCCCACCATCATCCGCCCCTCCTTCACCCTGGGCGGTTCCGGCGGCGGCATTGCCTACAACAAGGAAGAATTCATCGAAATCTGCGAGCGCGGGCTGGATCTTTCCCCCACCAATGAATTGCTGATCGAGGAGTCGGTGCTGGGCTGGAAGGAATTCGAAATGGAAGTGGTGCGCGACCGCAAGGACAACTGCATCATCGTCTGCTCCATCGAGAACCTGGACCCCATGGGCGTGCACACCGGCGATTCCATCACCGTGGCCCCGGCCCAGACACTCACCGACAAGGAATACC
>WFUE01000106.1 GCA_015485125.1 Lysobacterales bacterium
GACAGCCAGCAGATGGCACTGCGCCTGGCGCGACTGCAAACCCTGCCCCGGCTGTACCAGAAGCTGGATGGTGCGTGGTGGCACAAACAACTGGAGAACCAGCAACAGCAGGGTACGGAAGATGAACTGCTGGCCGGGCGTATTCGACAATTACTGGATGAAGGCTACAACTTCATGGCCCAGATGCAGTTGACACGGCCTGAAGGTGCCAATGCACAGGAACGCTTTGAACAGGTGCTGGCCCTGGATCCAGAAAATTCTAAAGCAAAAAAAGGCTTGCAAAAGGTTCTTGAGAAATTGCTGGAACTTGCGGACAAGGCCATGGAAGCCGAGGATCTGGCCCGGGCGTCCCGCTATCTGAAAAGTGCACGCGGGCTGGGATTCTCATCCGATTTACTGAAAACCGCAGAAGAGAAACTGGCGCATCTACAGGAAAAGCGAACGTACGCCGAACCATCCGGAAGCGAGCAAACGGTCAGCACGCGCTTGCCTGCGGATATCCCCGCCTTGTTGGCTTATGCGGAGCAACACAAGCGGCGACAACCCGAGCAGGCCATCCAGGCCTGGCGTGCGGTCTTGCGTCAGGATCCTGCCAATCTGGAGGCCAGCGATGCCCTGACACGCATGGCACAGGCACTGGCACTGGATGCGGAGTTTTTGCTGGAACAGGAGGATGTGCCAGAAGCGCAGAAACGTCTGCAATGGGCCATGCTGGCTGACCCCGAACACCCCGACGTCAAATCCGTACGGAGAAAGTTCAAACGGATCAGGCAAGCGCAGCAGGTGCAACAGAAGAGCTCGAACGACGATGTATCACAGCTGAAGCAGGCGGCTCAGGCACAGCGATTGTTGAACCGCGCCCAGTCCACCGAGCGTCTGGAAGAAATGAAAGCACTGGAGCAGGAACTGGCGACAATCGGCAATCACTCCGAACGCATTGAACAGGCCATGAACCAACGCGCACAACAGCGTATCGAGCAATTGTTGCAGGCCAACGATTTGCAACAGGCCGATGCCTGGTTGCAATGGCTGGAGCATAGGGAAGGAGGCACCGCGGCGGCCGCGCCTCTGCGCCTGCGCTGGCGAGCCAAAATGGCGGAAGCTTCAGATACCGGCCAATAACGCGTAGCGCACCATTTCCGTGTAAATATCTTCCAGCGGATTGCCCTTGGCCCGGGCAATCACCCAGGCGCGCGCTGTCAATTCAGCGGCCTCGGCATAATTGCCACGCTCAGCCTGTAACCGGGCCTTTTCCAGGTGGCCTTTTTCGCTGTTGCTCAGTGTAGCCACCAGTTCATCACTCATGGCATCCGCCACTTCCTGCAACAAATCCTTGAGCATCTCCGAGTCGCTGGGCAAATCGGCAATCTTCAGTGGCTTGTTGAAACTGCCCAGTTGCACCCCTTCCGAGGAAACATCCGTCAGGGTCTTTTCCCGGCTGATGGTGCTGGTCTTGATGATTTTGGCACTGGCCGCATCGATCAGTCGATAGCTGGCAGACAGCACCGCCGTATTCTTGTGCAGGGTGATGGCATAGCGCACGTCTTCAAATACGGGCTGCTGCAGGGTTTTCGGGGGCTCGGGCAGCTTTTTGCGCTTGCGGTTGTTCTGCCAGGCCTGCCAGTCCGGATTGGAAATTTCACGGGTGCCGGTTTGTACCCGCTCGGTCTGGAAAGTTTGCTTTTCCGAATGCTCCACATTGGCATCAAGGATATTGCCCTGAACCAGAAAATCTGCCGGCGCAATACTCATGGCACGATTGTTTTTGCCGGCATCCAGCGCCCGTTCACGAATAATGGCTTCCAGCTCATCCCGTTCCACCATGCGTACATCATGAGGGATACGCTGGAGCAGGATGCTGGTCAATGCCGCAGACAAAGCAGCACCCAGCCCCTGGTGTTCGGACGTAGCCTTGAACGGGCTGATACTCAGGCGATGGATGGCCTGATTCAGCGTGGCTTCTGCCGGGCGCTGAATCTTGGCTTCCATGGTTTCGGGGTGGGGGTGTATCTGTTGCAACATGAGCAGATAAGTCAGTTGCAGGCCAGGCAAGCCTTCCTGATTGGCGCGCACCGCCAGGGTCTGCAAAGCCTTGCGCAAGGGCGCTTCCCAATCCTGAGTCGTAGTCAATGGCTGTCCGGCCATCAGTAGAATTTCCCGTGCCTGTTGATAGTGCTCCCAGGCTTCAACCCAGTTTTCACCCTTCAGCGCGGCTTGGCCTCGGTCAGCATGATATTGCGCCAGGGCGGCGATCTGCGTGGCCAGATTGCGGATGACGGACTGGCCGGCCTCCCCCAGTGCCATCAGCTGTCGCAGATTTTCCAGGGCCTGTTGCGGTTGCCCGTCCTCCAGCGCCTGTTCAAAGGCATTCGCCAGCAGGGCAGCCTGTGCCTGTTGATGGAGACGCAGCAATTGCGGATGGGAAGGCAGTTCCTGCAAAGCAGCGGCAAGCAATTCCTCCGCGGCCGGGTACTGATACTGCTGTATCAGTTCGCTTACCTGCTGGCGAATGGCCGCCACGTACTGGTTTTCCACATCTTCCTGCATCAGTTCCATGCGTTGCCCGCTCAGGGCTTCCAGCCTGGCCAGCTGTTGCAGGCGTTTTTTCAACAGCATCGGGTCGGTTTGCTGCAGGGCCAGTTGCTGATCGGCCAGGGCCAGTTCGGTTTTTTGCCGTTCCTTTTTCAGCCAGGAAGAAAAATCGGCCGCTTGACGGGTATCCAGTTTTTGCAGGCGTTCGATCAGTGGCAGCCCTTGTTCCAGGCGGAATACAGGAATATGCCCACCGGTCCGCTCGCGCTCACTTTCCTGCTGAAACCGGCCAGCCAGCGCACGCGCCAGTTTCTGTTGCAATTGCTGGATCTGGGTGTTCAGACGGGTATCACCCGGTAATTGTTGCTGACGGGCTTGCATCTCGTGCAACAGTTTTTCCATCTGCTCGACCGTGTTGGCCTGTGCCAGCGTGTGTTCATCGTAAACGGGGGTGCTGGGGCCGCAACCGGACAGCAGGGTGAATACAAGCAGTACAAGCAAGCTCAGGCGCATGGCGGGCGGTTGTCCTGTTTAGGTGTTGGATGAAAAGGATTATACAAAGTCTTCCGGTTCACGGTGGCATGCCCATCAATTTCTTTCGGGAAGAATCAGCCCCATGGCCTCCAGTTTGAGCAGGATGCGCTGCACGGCCTGTTCGGGCGACATTTGTTGGGTATCCAGGCGCAGCTCCGGGTTTTCCGGTACTTCATAGGGGTCGGAAATGCCGGTGAAATGCTGGATCTTGCCGGCTCGGGCGGCTGCATAGAGGCCCTTGCGATCCCGTTGTTCGCAGACCTCCAGTGGTGTGCTGATATGGACTTCGATGAACGCACCGTAGTGCTGGATCATTTCCCGTACTTCCTGTCGGGTGGCGGTGTACGGGGCGATGGGAGCGCAGATGGCCACCCCCCGGTTCTTGGTGATCTCGCTGGCCACAAAACCGATACGGCGCACGTTCAGTTCTCGGTGTTCGCGGCTGAAGCCCAATTCACTGGACAAGTGCTTGCGGACGATGTCCCCATCCAGCAGGGTGACAGGCCGGTTGCCTTCTTCCAGCAGGCGGATCATCAAGGCATTGGCCAGGGTGGATTTTCCCGCCCCGGAAAGGCCGGTGAAAAAGACGGTGAATCCCTGCTGATGACGTGGAGGATAGCGCTTGCGCAGTTCGGCCATGACCTCGGGCCAGGAAAACCATTCCGGCACCTCCAGCCCCTGTTCCAGCCGGCTGCGCAACTCCGTGCCGGACAATTCCAGCACTTCATCCTTCTCGCCGATTTCCTCTTCCGTACAATACCGCCCCTTGCCCGGCACCCAGGCGACTTTCTTGAATGGCACCAGTTCGATGCCGATTTCTTCCGCATGCCGTTCCACGAGCACCTGTGCGGCATACGGGTCATACCAGGGGGTGCCATCCGGCCGCATGCCAGGGCCGGCATGGTCGCGGCCCACGATGAAATGCGTACAAGCGTAATTCTTGCGGATCATGGCATGCCAAAGCGCTTCACGCGGGCCAGCCATGCGCATGGCCAGTGGTAGCAGGCTGAGCATGGCGGTATGCGCGGGGTAGCGGGGCAGGAGCCTTTCGTAGCAGCGTACTCGGGTGAAATGATCCACATCTCCGGGGCGGGTCTGCCCAACCACGGGATGAATCAGCAGATTCGCTTCGGCTTGTCGTGCCGCACGGGTCGTCAGCTCGAGATGGGCGCGATGCATGGGGTTTCTGGTCTGAAAGGCGACAATACGGTCCCACCCCATGCGCTGAAACAGTTTATGCAGTTCCTGCGGTGTATGGCGCAAGTGCATGAAATCATAGTGATTGGGCAGTTGAATGCCCTGTAATTTTCCTCCAAGATAACAGGGATGCTTTCGCAGCAGTTGAGCCACGCCGGGGTGGGCGTTATCCTCTGTGCCGAACACGGCAAGGGCTTCCCGCTTCCGATCGGGATGCCAGGCGTCGGTGATTTCCAGAATGGCCAGTGTCATGCCTTCCGGCTCCAGCAAGGCCAGATGACCGGCTTCTCGGGCGGCTTCCATGGTGGTTTCTGGTACATCCAGCGTGATGGGCATGGGCCAGAGTTGTTCATTGGCCAGCCGCATGTCAGTAAGTACCCGCTCGTAATCATCGCGGCCCATGAATCCTTGCAAGGGTGAAAAACCGCCATTGAGCAGCAATTCCACATCACAGAGTTGTTGCCGGGTCAATGTCCAGGCTGGAAGGGTCATGGCCCGCTTTTGAGCGGCTGTCCTGCCTGTTTCAGGCAATAGAAGCGTTGCCGGTGGTGTATGCATGCTGGGGATCCCTGGATTTTATTCTTGGCTCAAGGCATGTTCCTGTTCTTCCAGCGCCGCCGTTTGCTCCAGCCACTGGTTTTCCTTTTCCTGGAGTTGTTGCCGTAGCTGTCCTTGTTCCTGCAAAAGTGGCTGTAGGCGGGGGCTGTTTTCAACAGTGTACAGTGTTTCATCCAGCAACTGTGTTTCGATTTTTTGCAATGCAGTCTGCAAGCGGTCCATGTCCTTTTCCAGCTGTTGGCACTGTTTTTTCAAGGGTTGCAGTTGTGCGCGAATCCGTGCCGCACGCTTGCGCCGTTCTCGTGCCGAGTGTTCGACTTTGTCACTTTTTCCTGAATCCGCTTCGTGCGTGCGGCGCATGTGCTGGAGCCAGTCTTCCAGATTGCCGGGCCAGGCTTCCACCCGTCCGTGATCGATGTGCAGATAGTGATCGCAGCACAGTTGCAGCAGGTGCCGGTCGTGGGAAATCAGCAATACGGCCCCATCGAAATCGTTCAGCGCCAGGGCCAGGGCTTCCCGGGTTTCCATGTCCAGATGGTTGGTGGGCTCATCCAGCAGCAGCAGATTGGGCCGCTGCAGAATCACCAGAGCCAGCGCCAGGCGTGCACGCTCACCACCGGAATATTCGGCCACCGGTTGTTCCGATTTTGTCTTGCTGAACTGGAACCGGCCCAGATAATCCCAGCACTGCTGTTCCGACCACGATGGTTGTTGCCGCTGCACATGTGAACGGGCACTGTCTTCCAGATGCAGGCGGTCCATCTGGTGCTGGGCAAAGTAGCCTACCTGCAAGCCCTTGGCTGGAAAACATTGCCCGGCCAGTGGTTGCAGTTCTCCGGCCAGTGTGCGCATGAGGGTGGACTTGCCCGCGCCATTGGGCCCCAGCAGGCCCAGCTTCTGACCAGGCAGCAAGGTCAGACGGATATTCCGCAATACCGGGTTTGCGTCATCCCAGCCCAGACTGACTTCATCCAGCTTGATCAGGGTTGCCGGTTGCCTGTCTGGCTGCGGGAAATCGAAGACCAGCCGTCGCCGGCCGCTTTCCAACAGCACGGGTGCGAGTTTTTCCAGGGCCTTGAGCCGGCTTTGTGCCTGCTTGGCTTTGCTGGCCTTGGCACGAAAACGGCGTACGAAATCTGCCATGTGTGCCCGTTCTGCTTCGGTTTTTTCAGCTTGTTTCTGTAGCAGGCGCTGTTGCTCCAGCCGCTTGTGCTCACTTTGGCTGTAGTTACCGCGAAACAGGCGCAGTTTCCGGTTTTCCAGGTGCAGTACATGGTCACAGACCGCGTCGAGGAACTGGCGGTCGTGAGAGATCAGCAACAGGGTGCCGCTGTAGCGTTGCAGCCATTGTTCCAGCCAGAGCACGGTTTCCATATCCAGGTGGTTGGTGGGTTCGTCCAGCAGCAGCAGATCCGACCGGCACAGCAAAGCCTGAGCGAGGTTGAGACGCATGCGCCAGCCACCGGAAAAATCCTGAACCGGTTTATGGATGTCCGCATCGGCAAACCCCAGACCATGTAGCAGGCGCGCGGCACGGGATTCGGTCTGCCAGCCGCCGATCTGTTCGAAACGTTCGTGTAGCGTGGCAATGGCGGCTTCCGGCAGCTGTGTGTCCCGCAGCTGCTTTCGCAGGGAAATCCATTCCGCATCACCCAGCAACACATGTTCCAGTGCACTGTGTGGCAGGGCCGGTGTTTCCTGGGCGACATGAGCGATGGTCCAGTCTTCCGGCAGGGTGCAGTACCCCTGATCGGGCTCCAGTTCACCGCGAATCAGTGCAAACAGGCTGGATTTGCCGGTACCATTGGCCCCCGTCAAGGCACAATGTTGCCCGGGATGCAGTTCAAAACTGGCATCCTCAATCAACAGCTGTCCGGCACGCCGGAGATTCAGGTGTTCACAACGAAGCATGATAAACCGCGCATGGCAGGGGAGACGAATTGTCGCATGAGCCGCGGCCACACGCATCCCTGGAACACATATTCACCAGGCATGAGGAAACTTTGCAATGCGTTTTCGGGCAACTTTCCCACGGATGCAGGGTCTGACCCTGCAGGCAGATTTGCCAAGTGGGTGTTGAGGCGAGACAATAGCCAGCCGAATCGACCCGATTCTTTTTAAATTCAATCCAAGGAGAAAAGTATGACCATCCTTCGCAAAGGGCTGCTGGCCCTATCGCTGAGTGCGGGTCTGGCCACCATGGCCGTGGCCGAACAAGCCAAGACCGAGAACCCACCCGTAGATCGCAAGGAGCTCAGTTACATGTTGGGTATGGATATCGGCAACTCCCTGCGCCAGTTCAATGGCAAGTTTGATATCGATACCGTGGTGGAAGGCATGCGTGACGTGCTGGAAGGCAAGGACCTGAAAATGACCACTGAACAGGCCCGTGAAGTCAAGAAGGCCTTCTTTGCCCAGTTGCGCAAGGAAAAGGAAGAAGCCAAGGCTTCCGAAGCCAAGAAAAACCGTGAAGCCGGCCAGAAGTTCCTGGCTGAAAACGCCAAGCGGGCTGGTGTAAAAACCACCAAAAGCGGCTTGCAGTATGAAGTGATCAAGATGGGCGATGGTCCCAAGCCCAAGGCTACCGATCGCGTCAAGGTTCATTACAAGGGCACGCTGGTGGATGGTACCGAGTTCGACAGTTCCTACAAGCGTGGCCAGCCGGCCACTTTCGCGCTCAATGGTGTCATCAAGGGCTGGACGGAAGGTCTGCAACTGATGCCGGTGGGTTCCAAGTTCAAGCTCTACCTGCCACCAGAACTGGCCTATGGTTCTCGCGGCACGCCTGGCCCCATTGGTCCGGACAGCACGCTGATCTTTGAAGTGGAGTTGCTCGGTATCGAGAAGTAGCGCCACGGCCAATTTCGAAAAAAGGCCGGAGCATTCCGGCCTTTTTTATATACTCGCCATAGTCATTACCCTGGGGTTTGTTATGAAAGTCACGATTTTTGGTTCAGGCTACGTGGGGCTGGTTACCGGTGCCTGCCTGGCGGAAGCCGGACATCATGTGATGTGCGTGGATGTGGATGCGGAAAAAATTGCCTTGCTGAATGCCGGTGGCGTACCGATCTACGAACCGGGTCTGGATACCCTGATTGCCGAGGGCAGGGAGAACGGACGGCTGCAATTTACCACCAGCCCGGAACATGGCGTGGCTTTTGGTGAATTCCAGTTCATTGCCGTCGGCACGCCACCGGATGAAGATGGCAGTGCGGACCTGCAATATGTGCTGCAGGTGGCCAGCACCATCGGCCAGCACATGGATGAAGAAAAAATCATTGTCGACAAATCCACGGTGCCGGTGGGCACGGGTGACAAGGTCAAGGCCTGCGTGGCTGAACAGTTGCAGAAGCGCGGCAAGGATCTGCCTTTTCATGTGGTTTCCAACCCCGAGTTTCTCAAGGAGGGCGCGGCCATCGCCGATGCGCGCAGGCCCGACCGGATCGTTGTGGGTGCGGAAAGTGAGGAAGCACACCAGCGCATGCGCCAGCTATATGCCCCCTTCAACCGCAACCACGACAAGATCGTGGCCATGGACATTCGCTCGGCAGAGCTGACGAAATACGCGGCCAATGCCATGCTGGCCACCAAGATCAGCTTTATGAATGAAATCGCCAATCTGGCGGAACATCTGGGCGCGGATGTGGAAATGGTGCGTCAGGGCATCGGTTCCGATCCGCGTATCGGTTTTCATTTCATCTATCCGGGCACTGGCTATGGTGGTTCCTGTTTCCCCAAGGATGTGCAGGCCCTGAAACGCATGGCTGAACAGATCGGCTACGAACCCCTGATGATGAAAGCGGTGGAAGCGGTCAACCAGCGGCAGAAAATGCGTCTGGTCGACAAGATTCATGCCTTTTTCGGGGAAGATCTTTCCGGCAAGGTCTTCGCTCTATGGGGCCTGGCGTTCAAGCCCAATACCGATGACATGCGGGAAGCGCCCAGCCGGGTCATCATGGAAGCATTGTGGCAGGCGGGTGCCCGGGTGCAGGCCTACGATCCGGAAGCCATGCAGGAATGCCGGCGCATCTATGGCGAACGCGAGGATCTGCAACTGTGCGAAAACCCGGATCAGGCTCTGGACGGTGCCGACGCGCTGCTGCTGGTTACGGAGTGGAAACGGTTCTGGAATCCGGACCCGGACAATCTGAAAAAACGGCTGAAGCAGCCGGTGGTCTTTGATGGCCGCAATATCTATGACCCGCGGCAGATGCGGGAAGCCGGTTTCCGCTACTTTGGCATCGGCCGGGGAGAGCGGCTGGTCTGATTCCCTGACCCGTGGGCACTGCTGCTATCCCTTTTGGGTAGTCTTTTTTGCCCGCAGGCGCTAGAATCCCCGGTTTCTCCCTTAGCACAGGTAGCAAAGCCATGTCGCAACTGGTTGATCCGGAAGATTTTTTCTCCGTTCGTTCACAGCTCTCCGAAGAAGAGCTCATGGTGCAGGACACCGTCGCCCGATTTGTGGACGAGCGGGTACTGCCCATTATTGGCGAATGCTTTGATGAACATCGCTTTCCAAAAGAACTGATCCCGGAAATCGCCGAGCTGGGCCTGCTGGGCAGCAGTATCGAGGGCTATGACTGTGCCGGCCTGAACAGCGTCAGCTACGGGCTGATTTGCCAGGAACTGGAACGCGGTGATTCCGGGCTGCGCAGCTTCGTGTCCGTGCAGTCCAGCCTGTGCATGTATCCCATCCACGCCTTCGGTTCGGAAGAACAGAAGCAGCGCTGGTTACCGGCCATGGCCCGTGGCGAGGTGATTGGCTGTTTTGGCCTGACGGAATCCCACGGCGGTTCCGACCCGGCCAACATGAAGACCCATGCCAAACGAGATGGGGACGACTGGGTACTCAATGGTTCCAAGATGTGGATCACCAATGGCTCCATTGCCGACATTGCCATCGTCTGGGCACAGACCGATGAAGGCATCCGCGGTTTCATCGTGGAAAAGGACATGCCGGGCTTTTCCGCGCCGGAAATCCGGCGCAAGATGTCTCTGCGTGCTTCCGTCACCTCGGAACTGTATTTTGACAACGTGCGCGTACCGGAAGCCAACCGGCTGCCGCAAGCCCTGGGTTTGAAAGCCCCGCTGAGCTGTCTGACCCAGGCCCGTTTCGGCATTTCCTGGGGGCCCATCGGCGCGGCCATCGCCTGTTACCGGGAAGCACGGGACTATTGCGCAGAGCGCGTGCTTTTCGGACGGGCGCTGACCCACAATCAGGCGGTGCAGCTGCGTCTGGCCGACATGGCCCGTCGCATCACCCTGGCCCAGCTGATGGCGCTGCAACTGGGGCGGATGAAGGATGCCGGCACCCTTCAGCATGTACAGGTCAACATGGCCAAGTGGAACAATGTTCGCATGGCGCTGGATATCGCCCGGGATGCCCGCGACCTGCTGGGGGGTGCCGGCATCACCGTGGAACACGCACCCATCCGCCACGCGCTGAACCTGGAAAGCGTGGTGACCTACGAAGGCACGGAGACCATTCATCAGCTGGCGGTAGGCCGGGCCATCACCGGCGTTTCCGCATTCTGAAATCATGTTTCTCAAATGGAAGGCGCCGGGCAACCGGCGCAATCTCAACCGGGCGGAAGTGGTGGACCTCAACTTCCGCCATTTTGTAGAGACCTATCAGCCGGAAGGGCGGGTGCCGCTGAAGTTGCCAGCTGAAGACCTGCTGGCGCTGTTCGAGTCGCAAATGGTCTCCCGCCAACTGGATTTGATGGCCCGGCAACTGCGCCTGGAAAACAAGGTGTTCTATACCATCGGCAGCAGCGGGCACGAAGGCAATGCCATGGTAGGGCGCTTGACCCGCGAAACCGACCCGGCCTTGCTGCACTATCGCAGTGGCGCCTTCATGGCCGAGCGCTACCGTAAGCGACCGGAGATGGATTTTATCCGTGATACCGCGCTTTCCTTTGCCGCCAGCGCCGCTGATCCGGCCTCGGGTGGGCGGCACAAGGTCTGGGGCAGCAAGCCCCTGTGGGTGATTCCGCAAACCTCCACCATTGCCAGCCACTTGCCCAAGGCTGGCGGCATGGCCATGGCCATTGAACACGGCCCTCGCATTGGCGTGGAGCTACCCGTGCCGGAAGACAGCATCGTAGTCTGTTCCTTCGGGGATGCCAGCGCCAATCACAGCACGGCACAGGGTGCCTTCAACGCCGCCCAGTGGGCCGCACACCAGCAACTGCGCGTGCCCCTGTTGTGGGTCTGCGAGGACAACGGCATCGGCATTTCGGTAAAAACACCGCACAACTGGATTGCGGAAACCTTCTCCAACCGTGCGCATGTACGCTATTTTCAGGCCGACGGTCTCGATGTGGAACGCGGCTGGCCGGTGGTCAAACAGGCCGTGGAGACCTGCCGCAACCTGCGCTGTCCGGTCTTTCTTCATCTCAAGACCACCCGTCTGATGGGCCATGCCGGCACGGATTTCGAAATTCGCCACCGCGCACTGGAAGAGGTGGAACAGGCCGAAGCGCTGGACCCGCTGTTGTTCACGGCCAAACGGGTCATGGACGCCGGCTTGATGCGCGGCGAAGCCATCCTTCAGCGCTATGAACAACTGGGTGAAGCCTGCATGAAACAGGCGCGTGAAGCTGACCAGCAACCCCGGTTGACTACGCTGAATGCCGTGCGTGATCCACTGCACCAGCGGGATGTACAACGTATCGCCCGCCGGGCCTCCACGACCGTGCCTGTGGAAAAGCGAACGCGCTTCTGGAGTCGCCTGCCGGAAGAAAACGATCCGAAACACATGGCCATCCTGTTGAATCAGGGCCTGCAGGATTTGATGCTGCAATACGACAATACCGTGCTCTTTGGCGAGGATGTGGCGCAGAAGGGCGGGGTCTACACCATCACCCGCGACATCTATCGCAAGCTGGGGCCCAAGCGGATCTTCAACACGCTGCTGGACGAGCAGACCATACTGGGCATGGGGCAGGGTTACGCCAGCATGGGCTTTCTGCCCATTCCGGAAATCCAGTATTTGGCCTACTATCACAACGCCTGTGACCAGATTCGCGGAGAAGCCGCCTCCCTGCAATTCTTCTCCAATGGCCAGTTCAGCAACCCCATGGTGGTTCGCATTCCCGGTCTGGGTTATCAGAAGGGTTTTGGCGGCCACTTTCACAATGACAACTCCATTGCCGCGTTGCGGGATATTCCCGGATTAGTGCTCGCCTGCCCCAGCCGGGGGGATGACGCGGTGATGATGCTGCGCACCCTGATGGCGGCTGCCGCCGAATGCGGCCAGGTCAGCGCCTTTATCGAGCCCATTGCCCTCTACATGCGCAAGGATTTGCACCGTGCCGGGGATGAGGGCTGGTGCTTCCGCTATCCGCAACCGGGTCGGTTCATTCCTCTGGGGGAAGCGGGTTTTTACGGGGAAACATCTGCCGAACTGCTGATTATCACCTTCGGCAATGGTGTGCCGATGAGCCTGCAAGCAGCGGAACAAGCCGGCGTGCCCGCACGCATCATGGATTTGCGCTGGTTGCTGCCCTTGAATGAAACCGCCATCATTGAGGCCGCGCAACAGGCCAGACGGGTGCTGGTGGTGGACGAAGGCCGTTACAGTGGTGGCGTGGGCGAGGCCGTACTGGCCCTGTTGGCGGAAGCGGGTGTCAAAGCCCCCATGCATCGCATCAGTGGCGCGGATTGCTACACCCCGCTAGGTGATGCCGCCGCACTGGTTTTACCTTCGGTGGAAGAAATTCGCCAGGCACTGGCCGGCAACTGAGCCGGCCAGTGCAGCATTCCATCAAATAGCCGGGCGGGCTGCTTACAATCCGTCAGCTCATTGAATGCGGTTGATCTTCAAAATCACGGGTTGCGCAGTGTCCTTGCCCACTGTTACAGCCTCGGCTTCCAGATCACCGGATTGACCCCGTGCCTGACCTTCCGAGGCAATCCGCGCGCTGATGATCCACTGGTCCAGGTCAGAAAGCTTGCGTTGGGGCATCAGGCTGTCCGCGTCACTCAAGGTGAGTTCCATGGGGAATGCACCCAACGGCAGCTTGCGGGCCGCAACCGGCATGGGTGGGCCATCGGCAGCGCGGGCAAAGACGAACAAGACCGGGTTGTCAGGCAGTTTGCTCTGCAGGGATGCATCCAGTTCAACGAGCAGTTTCAACGCAAAGGGTGCCGTCGTTTTTGCCAGAGTATCGGGCACCGGTTCACCCAGCTGTTGGTATACCTGCTTCAACTGTTTGAGTACCGCAGCGTATACCTCACTGCCCGCGGGCAACTGGGGCATTAGCGTTTCCCAATAGTGCTTGGCCAGTTCCCATTGCTCGTGCTGGCTGGCATCCAGCCCCAGCAGCCAGAGCGCCTTCTGGTTTTGCGGGTCCATGGTCAGAGCATCACGCAGCCATTGCCGTGACTGGTCGTCAAAAGTGCGCTGGCCGCTGGCGAACAGGCGATTTTCAGCCAGTTCCACCAGAATCAACGGTTCTTCCGGTGCCAGTTTCATGGCTTTCAGGTAGGCTTGCTCGGCCTGATCAAAGCGCTTCAGTTCATGGTGCAGACGAGCCAGCAGCACCCAGGCTTCCAGGTCCTCAGGATTGACCTGAACCCGTTCTTCCAGGCTTTTTTGCAGGGCCTGCGGGCTGTCTGCCGGGCTGGTAGCGTTACTTGCGGTTTTGACTGTGAGAATGCCTGGGCTGCCAATGCGCTGGTACAACTGCCAACCTGCCAGAGGCAGCGCAAAGGCCAGGACAATGGCCAGTGGCCAGCCAGCCAGCGCTCGCCGAGGCTGCTGCATCCACGCATCCACTTGTTCCAGCCATTGTTCCGCCATGCGTTGACGCAGTTTTTGCCAGTCATCTTCCACAAGTTCACCGCGTGCACGCAAGATCTGCTGTGCTTGTAGCAGCTCGATCTGTTCCCGTGTGGGCAGGCATGGGCGTTTGTGTGCAGGGAAAATCAGCGGCCGCAACAGGCTGATCAGCGTAAAGGCCAGAATCAGGCCGGCCAGGAGCCAGAACAGGGTCATCAGGGTTCCTCGTCTTGTAGCAGATCCAGTGGATCGCTGGCAGGGGCTTCAGGTTCAGTAGTAGCGGGACGGCTGGTGAGAAAGCGCCAAAGAAAGAATAGGCCAATCAGCAGGAGCAGGGGCGGCAACCCCCAAAGCAGCAGGGTGTTCCGTTGTACGGGTGGCCGGTAGAGGACAAAATCACCATAGCGAGCTACCAGAAAAGTCTTGATTTCATCGGCACTTTGACCGGATTTGACCATTTCGTAGACTTCCATGCGAAGGTCACGTGCCAGATCGGCGTCAGAATCCGCCAGATTCTGGTTCTGGCACACCAGGCAGCGCAACTCCTGAGTCAACTGCTGAAAACGAGCTTCCTGCTCCGGGGTGTCGAATTGCAGCACATCAATGGCTGCCCACAGCCATCCCGGCCATAGCAAAATCAGTATCAGCGCCCGCTTCATGATTGGTCTTCCTGTAACTGGCGGATCCGGGGCAGCAGTTCCTGCTCATAGATCTCCATGGTAACCGGACCAACATATTTGTAGCGGATGACTCCCTTTTGATCGATCAGGAAGGTTTCCGGCGCACCATAGACGCCAAAGTCGATGACAGTACGTCCTGCCTGATCCGCCAGTACTGCCGTGTATGGGTTGCCATACTGTTTCAGCCAGCGGCTGGCTTCTTCCGGGCGATCCCGCCAGTTCAAGCCGTAGAGTGGCACTTCGTTGCGACGGGCAATTTCCATCAGATAGGGGTGCTCGGTACGACAGGCTACACACCAGCTACCCCACACGTTGAGCAGATAGACCTGACCCAACAGATCGTCCTTACCCAGAGTCTGGTCAGGTTCTTCCAGCAACGGCAGGGTAAAGGCCGGAGCCGGCTTGTCGATCAGCGGCGAGGGCAACTTGCGCGGGTCATTATCCAGCCCAAAGAACAGTAGCAGGCCCAGGCCCAGAAAAATCAGCAACGGTACGGCAAAACGCATATTCAACCCTCCTGCAGGGCCAGTTTCTGTTCGCGCAGGGCCACGGCTTGTTCGGCCAGTCTGAAGCGACGGTCGGTTGCTGCCACGATCCCGCCCAGCAACATGAAAATGCCGCCCAGCCAGATCCAGCGAATATAGGGCTTGTAGTACACACGAATGGCCCAGGCGCCATCTGTGCCGAGTGCCTCACCCATGGCTACATACAAGTCCCGGCTGAAACCGGCATCAATGGCAGCTTCGGTCATGGGCTTGCCACCGGCGACATACATGCGCTTCTGCGGGTGCAGGGTTGCAATGACCTGATCGTTTTTCAGGATTTCCACGGTGCCCTGTTCAGCCTGATAATTGGGGCCTTCCGCATGTTGCGCACCCAGAAAACGAAATTGGTAGCCCACCAGCTCCACCTGTTCGCCAGGGGCCATGCGAACATCCTTTTCGATGCTCTGGCTTTCAGTCATGGCCACGCCAAGCAGGAATACACCCACGCCAGCATGAGCCAGGATCATGCCCACCACGCCACTGGGCATCTGCCCCACACCCAGTACGCGTTCACGCGCCTTGCGCTGGCGTTGCCAGAAATAATTGAGCGTGCCACCCAACACCCAGGACCCGGCCGCAGCTGCCAAAAGGCCGTAAGCGCTCCACTGATGCATCTGCAAGGCGAACACTGCCAGAACAACCACGGTCAGAAGAACACCGGGCCAGATCAGCTTGACTACTCGTCGGGGCTCATCCTGTTTCCAGCGTGTGAAAGGCCCCATGGGCATCAACAGCACCAGCGGAGTCAGTACCAGGGGGAAAACCGTATGAAAATAGGGTGGCCCCACAGAAATTTTGCTGGCACCCAGCAGGTCGATGACCAGCGGGTACAGCGTGCCTGCCAGCACCACCACCATGGCCAGTACCAGAAAGATGTTCCCGGCCAGGATCAACACCTCACGGGAAAACAGCCCGAACGGCTGTTGAACTACTAGTCTGGGTGCGCGCCATGCGTAGAGTGTCAGTGCGCCGCCGGCCATGACGGCGAGAAAGATCAGAATAAACAAACCGCGACTGGGGTCGGAAGTAAAGGCGTGTACGGATGTCAGCACACCCGAGCGTACCAGGAAAGTGCCCAACAGGCTGAGTGAGAAGGTGATTATGGCCAATAGCACGGTCCAGGAAGTGAACAGCTTGCGCTTTTCCGTGACGGCCAGGGAGTGAAGCAGGGCGGTGCCGGCCAGCCAGGGCATGAAGGAAGCATTTTCCACTGGATCCCAGAACCACCAGCCACCCCAGCCCAGTTCGTAGTAGGCCCACCAGCTGCCCAGCACGATACCACCGGTGAGTGCGGCCCAGGCCAGGTTGGTCCAGGGCCGCGCCCAACGTACCCAGCGGCTGTCCAGCTTGCCATCCAGCAAGCCGGCCACGGCAAAGGCAAAGGCCACGGAAAAGCCCACATACCCCATGTAAAGCATGGGGGGGTGAATGACCAGGCCGGGATCCTGCAACAACGGGTTGAGATCCCGCCCTTCCGCCGGCGCCGGGAACAGGCGCAGAAAGGGATTGGAGGTAAAAGTGATAAAGGCAAGAAAACCGGTGGAAACCCAGCCCATGATGGCCAGTACACGTGCCCGGAATGCCAATGGCAGTTCATGCCCTTTCAATGAAACGGCAATGGACCAGCCACAAAGAATCAGTACCCACAGCAACAGTGAGCCTTCATGAGCCCCCCAGACTGCCGAAATACGGTAATACCAGGGCAGGGCCGTGTTGGAGTTCTGCGCTACATAGGCGACGGAAAAATCCTTCTGCAGAAAGGCCAGCGTCAGGATGACAAAGGAAAGCAGTACCAGTGCGAATTGCACGCGTGTGGCGCGGTCGGCAAAACGCATCCACCCCTCCAGGCGCAGATAACTACCCAGCAGCGGAACGATGGCCAGACTAACGGCCACCAACAGGGAAAGAATCAACGACCACTGGCCCAGTTCCGGAAACATCTTATTGCGCCCCTGTTGGATGTGGTGCTGGTGTGTTGGCCCGCTTCAATGCTTCGGCTACTTCCGGTGGCATGTACTTTTCATCATGTTTGGCCAGCACTTCATTGGCCTTGAAAATGCCATTTTCTATACTGCCCTGGGCCACGATACCCTGGCCTTCGCGAAACAGGTCCGGCAGAATACCCGTGTAATCCACCCGCACAGTGCCAGCACCGTCAGTCACGTCAAACTGGATGTGCAGGGAATCGGAGTCTCGTTTCACCGAGTTGGCTACCACAATACCGCCCACACGAAACTGGTTGCCTTGAGGAATCCTGCCAGCGGCTATGTCTGCAGGAGTGATGAACAGGGAGACATTTTCCTTCAATGCGGTCAGGGTCAGTGCCACGGCGGCACTGACACCCAGCAGCAGAAGGCCTACCAGAAGCAATCGCCGTTTACGCTTGGGATTCATGCTGTTCTCCTGTATTTGCGCGAGCATGCTGCCTGCGCTTGCGTTGTTTCATTTTGCGCAAGGTTCGCTTGACCTCGAGCCAGGGCGCGACCAGCCAATAGACCACGACGGCCAGAAAAAGTGCATAGGAAGGCCATACATACAGGGCATAACCGCCCATCTGCCAGAAATCAGTCATCTACCAGCTCCTGAACCCAACTTGCCTTGCTTTCCTGTTGCAGGATGCGGGCACGTACACTTTGCAACAGGGCTACACCGAAATGAAACTTGGTGGCCGCGGTCATGATCAGCAGGGCCTTGAGCATGCTTGGATGCATGTGGGACTCGCCGGAAAAGAGCTTTACGGTCGCGCCCTGGTGTAATGTGTTCCACCACACCACCGAATAGTGAATGATAGGGAGATTGACCACGCCCACCAGCGCCAGCAGGGCGGCGGCCCGTGCAGCCTTGCGCCGGTCCTCGATGGCCGCATACAGCCCCATCACGCCCAGATAGAGAAACAGCAGAAACAACTCGGAGGTCAGGCGGGCATCCCACTCCCACCAGGTTCCCCACATCGGCTTGCCCCAGAGGGAACCGGTCACCAGGGTGACGAAGGTGTAGGCTGCGCCGATGGGGGCGCAGGCGATGGCCACCATCTCGGCGACCTTCATCCGCCAAACCAGCGCGATCAGGCCACTGACAGCCATCAGCACATAGATGAACAAGCCCATCCAGGCCGAGGGTACATGCACATAGAGAATGCGATAGCTTTCACCCTGCTGGTAATCCGTGGGTGCCACCAGCAGGCTCTGGTAAAGCCCCCACGCCAGGGTGATGACCATGGCCACGAACAGCCAGGGAATCAACGCCCCGGAAAATCGGTAGAAGGTTCGTGGTGAACCCAGTTGGTGAAACCAGCGTTTCAGTGTTTTCCACATAATCTGCTCACGGCTATTTCGGGCCAGTCAACTCAGGGATACTTTCAATGCCCAGGCCGCGGTCAGCGGTGCCAGGGTCAAGGCAAATAACAGCATGGCCGCCAGAATCAGCAAAGGGCCGGCTGGCGACATGCCGGCAATGGCGTTTTCCACCGCCGCCGTGCCGAAAATCAGAACCGGCACATACAGGGGCAAAACCAGTAGGGAAAGCAGCATGCCACCCTTGCGTATGCCGACGGTTAATGCCACGCCTACACTGCCAATCAGGCTCAGGACCGGTGTACCCAGGGCCAGCGATTGTATCAGAGCCCACAAGCCTGGTTGCGGCAGATGCATCAGGATTGCTAACAGGGGTGCCAGCAAGACCAGCGGCAAACCCGTGACCAGCCAGTGGGTAATGACCTTGCCCAGCACGATCCACGAAAGCGGCGTCTGCGAGACGAACATCTGTTCCATGGAACCGTCTTCCACATCACTGCGAAAGATCAGGTCCAGGCTGAGCATGGTCGCCAGCAAGGCCGCCACCCAGACGGTCCCGGAAGCTATGCGTGCCAGTAACTTTCCTTCCGGCCCCACACCCAGCGGAAACAGGGCGATGACCAGGATAAGGAAAAAAACCGGATTCAGCAGTTCGCCCCGGGAACGCCAGGCCAGGCGCAAATCCCTCTGGATCAGTGACCACAGAATGTGCAACAGGTTCATGCCCTATCTCCTTTGCCCCCATCAAGACGAAGAATATCCATATGGGCATGTTCCAGTGGGAAGGTGCCGTGGCTGGTGGTCATCAACATGCCGTCCTGTTGCAGATGTTCGCGCATCAGCGCATTGACCAGCGCAATGCCCTGGCCATCGAGATTGGCAAAGGGTTCGTCCATGAGCCAAAGTTTGGCCGGGTGCAGCAACATGGCGGCTAGTGCCAGTCGTTTTCGCTGGCCGGCCGACAGGGCGCGGCCCAGATTGTCTTCCCAGCCCCACAGGCCTACCCGCTGCAAGACGGCACCAATTCGGCGGGTGTCGCCTTCATGCAGGGCCACCAGAAAACGCAGGTTTTCCAGTACGGTCAGATCATCCTTGAAACCGGGCTTGTGACCGGCATAGGCCAGCGGCAGGGTTTCATGAAAGTCGCGAACAGGCAGGGTACGGCCTTCCACCTCGACATGCCCTTCCGCCATATCGAGAAATCCGGCCACAACGCGCAGCAACGTGGTCTTGCCACTGCCATTGGGCCCTTCCACCACCAGCATGTGCCCCGGTTGCAGACTGAACTCCAGCGTGCCGAATACCGGCTCGTCATCACGTTCATAGCGGATTTGTCGAAAGTGACAGGTTGTCAAGGGCTCGTGCTCTGGTGGACTGGATTGCGAATGGTAATGCCTTTTGTGGTCTCTGTCTTGTCCCCGGTCAGTATTGGCCGCAACCCGTGAATATGGGCTGGTTGAGTCCGGCTGCCCAATAGCAGGGCCAGCTGGCCGGCATGCCGGGCAAGACGGATGACCGGTTCCAGTTGATCGGTCACCAGCCAGAAACCGGCTTCGACTGGCCAGTCTCCGCGATCGCTACCGGACCAGGCCGGGCCAAAAGGTCGTTGCAGTCGCTGAATACCCTGTTGCAGCAAACCGTTGCGCCAGCGGTTTTCCTGCGTGGGATATCGTCTGCTGCCCGGATTGGCGGCCGTGATCCATACCCAGTGAAGGGATGAATGCTGTAACAACGGCTCAAGCAAATCTAGCCGTTGGCCCGGATGGATGCGTTCGCTGCATCCCTTCCACCAAAAGTGGTACCAGGCCTGTTGATAAGCCATTTCCAGCTGTAGATTCATGCGGGCATGCTACCATTGCCAAAAGCCTTTTCGGGAGCCTATATGTCTGAATTTGACTATGATCTGTATGTAATCGGTGCCGGCTCGGGCGGCGTACGCGCCAGCCGCATTGCAGCCGGCCATGGCGCACGTGTGGCCATTTGCGAGGACAGCCGGGTGGGTGGCACCTGCGTCATTCGCGGTTGTGTGCCGAAGAAGCTGATGAGTTATGCCGCGCACTTTGCTGAAGATATCGAAGATGCCGCCGGTTTTGGCTGGCAGATAGGAGAAACCCGTTTTGACTGGCCCCGCTTTCTGCAACGCAAGAACGCGGAAATCGACCGGTTGAACCAGATCTACCTGAAACTGCTGGCCAACAGCGGCGTGACCCTGCACGAAGGGCAGGGGCGTCTGCTGAATGCACACACCGTGGAAGTCGCAGGTCGGCAATATACCGCAGAGAAAATTCTGATCGCCGTGGGTGGTCGCCCGGTCAAGCCGGAGTTCCCCGGCCATGAACTCAGCCTGACTTCCGACGATATCTTCTATATCGAAACCCTGCCCCGGCGCATGGTGATCATTGGTGGTGGTTATATCGCGGTGGAGTTTGCCGGAATTTTCAATGCATTAGGCTCAGAAGTTCATCTGCTTTATCGTGGTGAGCAGATTTTGCGTGGATTTGATGCCGATGTACGCCGGACGCTGGCACGTGAAATGGCCGCCAAAGGCGTGCACATCCATTTGCATGCCGAGGTTCAGGCTGTTGAAAAGAAGGGTGAGGAACGGGTTGTGCATCTGAACACGGGTGAAACCCTGAGCGTGGATACCGTGCTCTGCGCCACCGGGCGGGTACCACGAACGGAAGGCCTTGGGCTGGACAAGGCCGGTGTCTATGTCAACGAGAAAGGTGAGATCCCGGTGGATCACGATTCCAAAACCAATGTGGCCAATATTTTCGCCGTCGGTGACGTGACCGGGCGCATCGCCCTGACCCCGGTCGCCATCCAGGAAGGGCATGCTTTTGCCGACACCCAGTTTGGCAACAAGCCGTGGTGCCCCAGCCATGAAAACGTTCCTTCCGCCGTATTCTCGCAGCCGCCGGTAGCTTCCGTGGGCCTGACCGAGGGAGAGGCTCATACCCTGCATGAATCGCTGGATATCTACCTCTCCGAATTTCGACCCTTGAAACACACCTTGAGTGGCCGCGAAGAAAAAACCCTGATGAAACTGGTCGTCTGCCGTGAAACAGACCGGGTCCTGGGGTGCCACATGGTGGGTCCGGACGCGCCGGAGATCATGCAGGGCGTGGCCATCGCTATTCAGTGCGGTGCCACCAAGGCGCAGTTCGATGCTACCGTGGGCATCCATCCCACGGCAGCGGAAGAACTGGTGACCATGCGTACCCCGGCGCGTAGCGGACATTAGAACATGAAGCGCCGTATCCTCTTTATTTCCGATGGCACGGGCATCACCGCGGAAACCCTGGGCCACAGCCTGATGACCCAGTTTCCTGACGTGGAATTCGAGGAAAGGCGCCATGCCTTTATCGACACGCTGGAAAAGGCCGAGGCATTGCATCAACAACTGCAGGCGGATGAAAACAATCTGATCCTGCTTACCGTGGCCGATGAAGCCATACGCAAGATTCTGCTGGAGTTGCCCGGTCAGGTGCTGGACATCTTTTCCTTTGCGGTCAGCTGGATGTCCAAGGCGCTGGGGCAGGCACCGGAACAGCATGTAGGCCATGCTCATGGCATGGTGGATCTGAAGGCCTATCAACGGCGGATCGATGCGATCAATTATGCCTTGACTTTCGATGATGGGCTGGGGCGTGACTATGGCGAAGCCGATGTGATTCTTGTCGGCGTTTCCCGCTCCGGCAAGACGCCTCCCTGCCTCTATCTGGCCCTGCATTTCGGTGTCAAGGCGGCCAATTACCCCCTGACTGAAAATGACTTCGAGTCCATGAATCTTCCGCCCATGCTGGCCCCATGGCAAGACAAGCTGTTTGGCCTGTCTATCGACCCGTTTCGCCTGGCGCAAATTCGCGAAGCACGCAAACCCGGCTCCAGCTATGCCAGGCTCAATACCTGCCGCATGGAAGTACAGTACGCCGAACGACTGTTCAAACGCTATCGCATCCCTTTCCTCAACACCACGGAAACCTCCATCGAGGAAATCAGTGCCAAGATACTCTCGGTGCTCAAACTGGAAAAACCCCTGTACTGATGAAAACCTCCGAAGTGGCAACCCTGACAGGGAAAACAGATGAACCCAGCTTCAAGGCCCTGATGCTGGTCTATGAGCTGCTGTATCTCAAGCTGGAACAGCTGTTGGGCCAGGAACCGTTTACCGGCATCCGTATGTCACAGCCGGCGGGTGTACAACCCATCTATCATGAGCGGCTGGAAACGCACCCTTACGTTACTGTGGAACATCTCAGTTATCGTTTCCCGGGCCATGGTGCAGCGGCACAGGAACCGGATGCCGTCATCAAGCGCTATCACGATGCGCGTACCGCCGAACTGCTTTCCTGCGTGCCTGATCAGCATGTGGCCCGGTTCAGTCATCCGGACACGGCCATGGGCGCTGCGTTGAAAGGGCGCTGGCAGATGAATCGCTTTTTGCTGAAATGGTGCGACTACCTGCTGGATCAGGGACATGGCCAACAAACTTTCGTACTCCTGGAATCTCCCGCATGTGGAGAATGATTTTCTTGCCGACAGGGCTTGCCAAGAAAAAAAAAGCGGGTAAAATGCGCGGCTCTTCGGTCGAGGTTGGCCGGAGACGGATTCGAAACCGGCCCGGATGGGCATGACTTGACAACCAGCAGACGAGTCATTAAAGTTTCGCATCCCTTTTGGGGCTATAGCTCAGCTGGGAGAGCGCTACAATGGCATTGTAGAGGTCGGCGGTTCGATCCCGCCTAGCTCCACCAGTTTCGAAGGTTTTGTCCCCTTCGTCTAGAGGCCTAGGACACCGCCCTTTCACGGCGGTAACAGGGGTTCGACTCCCCTAGGGGACGCCATATCAAGGCTCTGGTTTCGGCCAGGGCCTTTTTTATTGCTGCTGGCATGTCAACTTGCGTTGCTTTACCATGTAGGTAGTCTGCATGCTGGAGGTGTTCACTTGCCACGCTGGAGTTTTGCGCCAGTTCTTGCATTGTGCCTTCTCGGGTTGGCGCCGACTACGCGGGCACGTGAGCCCATCGACCCCATTCCCCTCGAGATCGAGATTGACCTGGACAAGGCGCGTCTGGGCTATCAGCTCTATATCGACAAGCGGCTTTCCAGAGATCGCACGGTTTCCTGCGATACCTGCCACGGGTTGTACAACGGCGGGGTGGATCATCGCAACGTATCCATCGGAGTTGGCGGGAAGGCAGGCAAGGTCAATGCGCCGACCACCTGGAATGCCGTATTCAATTTCCGCCAGTTCTGGAACGGCAGGGCCCGGGATCTGCGTGAACAAGCCGCCGGGCCGGTTCACAATCCCATCGAAATGAACATGAGCGAAGCAGAAGTCGGGAACAGACTGTCGCAGTCGCCTGAATACCGCGCACAGTTCAGCAAGATCTATGACTCCACGCCCAATCTGGATGATGCCCTGGATGCCATCGCCGAGTTTGAAAAGGGTTTGATCACACCCAATGCCGCCTTTGATCAGTACCTCCGGGGAGAAAGAACCCTGCCCGCGAAAACCGTGCAGGGCTATCGCCTGTTCAAGACACTGGGATGCGTCACCTGCCACAATGGTATCAATGTGGGTGGCAATTCATATCAGTATCTTGGCGTGGTCGTGCCCATCGAGAGCAAAAACCCCAGCCCGGCCGACCGGCATGCGCTGACAGGCGAGCTTTTTGACCGCAATCGTTACAAGGTGCCCACCTTGAGAAACATCGCGCGTACCGCCCCCTATTTTCATGATTCGTCTGCCAGAACGCTGGATGAGGCCATCCGGATCATGGCCTATCACAATCTGGGTTATCAAATCGAACAGGATGAAGTGGAAAAAATCCGCGCATTTCTGCTTAGCCTCAACGGAGAAACTCCCTGGATCCTGAAACGCCTGTTTCCAGGCAAGGACATTGATCCGTGAACAGAAAGCCCGTTCTACCCCTGATCCTACTTGGGGCACTGGTTTTGCTTTCGTTCATCTTGACCGACTGGCTCGTTCGTGAACAGGCGGACCGCGCAAACCGCTTACACAACATCTTTCAACAGGCCCGAATCCACTGGCTGAGATTGGAAAAGACACTTCTGGCCGAAAATGCCACTCTGTACAGCAACTACGGCCAGAGTCAGCTATGGCTTGAACAATTACGCCAGGATCTGACGAAATTGCAAGCCGAACTGCAAGATCAAAGCTGGGCGAGCCAGGCTCTGGATCAACTGGTCGGCGATCTGGAAATCACAGAGGAACAGATCGATTATTTCCATACCCAGCTGGCCATCATCAAGAACTCCACCCAGCATTTGCCCCGACTGCTGTCGCGTTATGTTTCTCGCCATCCGCACGGCGGAGAAACCGATGTTTCACGGCATCAAACCGAGCGGCAATACCTGGCCATGCTCGCTCGCGCGGTCAGCGAAGTCGTGCTGGCCAAGACCAGTGGTGATCTGGATCTGGCCCCGTCCCTGAAACAAATCATTGACGACATGCGCCAGCTATCTCCACCATCCGCCATGGATTTATCCTTTCATCAGATTTTCCTGCGCCACCTGGAAGTCATTTACCGAAATCTGCCCGGTTTTCTTTTGACGCAGGACAACCTGCAAAATCAGCCTTTCCTGGAGCATCTGGATACCCTGGATACACTCGCCGAGCAGGAGCAGCAAAGTCGACTGGCCTGGATCACGGCCTTGCACGGGCTGCTGGCCGGCATCTTCTCGCTGTTGTTGATCTATGCCGGCTGGTTGCTGGTGCGCATGCAAAGAGAAAACTGGCGGCTGGAAGCGGCAAGGGAAGCGCTGGATATCGCCGTGGTTTCCGATACGCTGACTGGCCTGCCCAACCGACTGGCCTGGTCCCAGCAGACAGACGAGACACGAGCGGTACTACTGCTGAATGTGGACCGCTTCAAGCACATCAATGATTTTTATGGCAATGCGGCGGGCGATCAAGTGCTCATTCAGCTGACACGCCTGCTGATAGGGCAACTGGACACCACGTTATCGTCGCGATTGTACCGAGTCGGTGGTGATGATTTTGCCCTGCGCTTGCCGAACAACCACCCAGAACCGGTCATGGAACTGGCCAAGCGCCTGCTCTTTGCCATCGAACATCACGTTTTCCTGTTTGAGGGCCGTCCCGTCCGCCTGTCAGCCAGCATTGGCATCAGTGAACACGAGCCCTTGCTGGAAACCGCCGATCTCGCCCTGAAATCAGTGAAGAAAAAACGCAGACGCATACAGGTCTACCAGCCGGACGAAGGCCTGGAGAAAGCCGTCGAGCACAACCTGCACATGGTGGATGTCATTCTGAAGGCACTGGAGGACGATCGTATCGTTCCCTGGTTCCAGCCCCTGCTGAACAACCATACCGGGCGCGTGGACCGTTACGAATGCCTGATGCGTATCGAAATGCCCGATGGCAGCGTACTCACCCCCTGGCGGTTTCTACCGGTAGCGCAGGAAGCGCGGCTGCAGGGGGAAATGAGTCGCGCGCTGTTTCGCCAGGCGCTGCGCCACATGCAAAAGAGCTCGGCGGGCTTTTCACTCAACCTGTCCATGAGCGACATGGAGGATGAAGCCCTGGTCCAATTGTTTTCCGAAACCTTCTCGCAAAAGCCTGCGTTGGCCCGGCGCATCACCATCGAAATTCTGGAAACCGAGGATGTCCAGGACAACCAGAGTGTGGAGCACTTCCTGCAACACATGCGCGATCTGGGCTGTACCCTGGCCATCGATGATTTCGGTAGCGGCTACTCCAACCTCAGCCAGCTGCTCAGGCTGGGCGTGGACCAGCTGAAAATCGATGCCTCGCTCATTCGCAACCTGGACAGCAGCCCCCAATCGCAGGCCACGGTGCGCGCCATTCTCGAATTTGCCCGCGCGGCACAGGTCAAGGCCGTGGTTGCCGAGCATGTGTCCTCACACCAGATCCAGCGTATTGTGCAAGAGCTGGGCATCGATTACTCACAAGGTTTCTGGATTGGCAAGCCGGAGCCGGAACTGCTGCCGGAAGAGCTGCTGCAAGCGGAAAAACTGCCCTCCGACTAGGGTACAATCCCCGGTTTCCATCATGCCGACTTCCATGAAAAACGCCTATCCACACTGGCAGTCCGGGCTGCTCTACGCCTTGCTGGCCTACAGTATCTGGGGGCTGCTGCCGGTGGTATTCAAATGGATGGGGGAGCTGTCCGTCTGGGTCATTCTGGTCCATCGGGTAGTCTGGACCACCGTCTTCACCGGCCTGCTGATTCTGCTGGCTCGTTCCTGGCCTGCCCTGAAAGCCCTTTGCATACCGCGTAATCTGCGCTGGCTGGCTCTGAGCAGCCTGCTGATCGGTTGCAACTGGCTGTTGTTTGTCTGGGCGGTAGATCAATCGCGCATCCTGGAAACCAGCCTGGGCTATTACATCACGCCGTTGATGAATGTTTTACTGGGCATGCTGTTTCTTGGAGAGAAAATTCGCGGCGCCGAATGGCTGGCGCTTGCGCTGGCCTTTGCCGGTACCGGCTGGCTGGTCTTGAGTCACGGTACTTTGCCCTGGATTTCACTGTCACTGGCCATCACTTTCGGCTTCTACGGGCTGGTACGCAAGCATCTGGCCGTCAATGCCCTGCACGGGCTTTTTCTGGAAACCCTGTTCATGCTGCCCTTTGCCCTGCTGGCCCTGCCGTGGGTGGATGGCAATAGTGCCCATGGCTTTCTGCAAGGTAGCTGGCAGGAGCGCAACCAGCTCATGCTGCTGGGTGTGATCACCACCATACCGCTGACCGCCTTTGCCGCCGCCACCCGTCGCCTGCCGCTGGCCACCGTGGGCATGGTGCAATATCTCGCGCCCACACTGAGCCTGTTGCTGGCCGTGTTCGTCTATGGCGAACCCTTCACTCCCGCACACAAGGTGAGCTTCGTGTTGATCTGGGCCGGGCTGGTCATCTACAGCTTCAGTTTATGGCGGCGCAATCGGCCAGTGGTAGAAATGCTTGAATAAATAGATAGATACAATAGAAATATAATTCACTTTCTCAACAAAAAGCCCGGCCTTGCGCCGGGCTTTTACTTTCGATGAACGGGTGTGTCAGCGCAGATTTTCAAAGATGCCGGCAGCCCCCATACCGGTGCCGATGCACATGGTCACCATGCCGTAGCGACCACCGGTACGCGCCAGCCCGTGCAGCAGGGTGGCGGAGCGGATGGCGCCCGTGGCGCCCAGCGGGTGACCCAGGGCGATGGCACCGCCCAGCGGATTGACCTTGTCCTCGTCCAGCTCCAGCTGGCGAATCACCGCCAGAGATTGGGCGGCGAAAGCCTCGTTCAGCTCGATCCAGTCCAGATCCGCCTGTGACAGTCCGGCCTGCTTCAGCGCACGGGGAATGGCCTCCACCGGGCCAATGCCCATGATTTCCGGAGGAACACCGGCGACGCTGAAGGAAACAAAACGTGCCAAGGGTTCCAGATTGTGGGCCTTGACCATTTTCTCGGAAACCAGCAACAGCGCACCGGCACCATCGGATGTCTGCGAACTGTTACCGGCCGTGACCGAACCACGCGCATCAAAAGCTGGCCGCAAGCGGGCCAGTTTCTCCAGCGAGGTATCCGCCCGCGGGCCTTCATCCACCGCCGGCGTGCTTTCCTGAATGCGTACCGTGCCGTTGTGCAGATCCGGCAGGCTGTGACGCACGGTGTAGGGCAGGGTTTCAGCCTGAAAATGGCCGGCTTCGATGGCGGCCAGCGCCCGCTGATGACTGCGCAGGGCGAAAGCGTCCTGATCTTCCCGGCTCACCTGCCACTTTTGCGCCACCTTTTCCGCGGTAATGCCCATGCCGTAGGCGATGGCCACATTTTCATCGGTGAAAATGGCCGGATTGGTGGCCAGCTTGTTGCCCATCATCGGCACCAGGCTCATGGATTCGGTGCCGCAGGCGATCATCACATCGGCCTCGCCCAGACGAATGCGATCGGCGGCCATGGCCACCGCTTGCAGGCCGGAGGAACAGAAGCGATTAATGGTCACGCCCGGCACCTGATCCGGCAGACCGGCCAGCAGGGTGGATACCCGGGCCACATTGATGCCCTGTTCGGCTTCCGGCATGGCACAGCCGGCGATCACATCACCGATCTGTTGTGGGTCCAGCCAGGGATTGGCTTCCACCACGCCACGAATGACATGGGCCAGCAGGTCATCGGGGCGGGTATGGCGGTAGAAACCCTTTTTGGCCTTGCCCACGGGGGTGCGCAGGGCCGAGACGATATAGGCTTGTTGAATGTGCATGCTTGTTTTCCTCTCAGTGGCGCATCAGTTACGCAGGGGCTTGCCGGTTTTCAGCATGTGGGCGATTCGTTCCTGGGTCTTGGGCATCTGTGCCAGTTCGACAAAGTGCTTGCGCTCCAGATCCAGCAGCCAGGTTTCGTCCACACGCTCACCCGGCTCCACATCACCACCACAGATGACTTCGGCAATGCGGCTGCCGATTTCAAAATCATGCTCGGAGATGAAATGCCCTTCAAGCATGTTCACCAACACCAGCTTGAGGTTGGCGATACCGGTTTTGCCGGCGACCCGGATGTTGCGGTCGGGCAGGGGCGGGGTATAACCGGCTTCCGCCAGAAACAGCCCCTGTTGCCGCGCCACATGCAACACTTCATGCGGATGGAATACCACCTTGCTGCACGGGCCCAGAAAGCCCATGTCGATGGCTTCCAGGGCGGAACCGGCCACTTTGCCCATGGCCACGGTTTCGAACCAGCGCTGCAGGAAGGGGAAGGGGTCCACATTCTCGGGCAGGGCGGAAAGCCTGCGGGCAATCTCCTTGAGGCCGCCACCGGCCGGCAAGAGGCCCACACCCACTTCCACCAGACCGATGTAGGTCTCCAGTGCTGCCACCACCCGGTCGCAATGCATGGTGAATTCACAACCGCCGCCCAAGGCCAGCCCGCGCGGTGCGGAGATCACGGGAATGCTGCTGTAGCGGATACGCTGGCTGGTTTGCTGGAAGCGGGCCACCATGTCGGTGAAAGCCTCGATTTCACCCGCCTGCAAAGCGGCCAGCGCGCCGGAAAGATCGGCACCGGCGCTGAAAGGTTCTTCGGTTTGCCAGAGGATCAGGGTCTTGAAATTCTGTTCGGCCACATCCACCGCCTGGTGGATGCTGTCCAACACCTCGCGGCTGATGGTGTGCATCTTGGTCTTGAAGCTCAGTACCGCGGCACCGTCCCCCTCATGCCACAAGCGCACGGCATCGTTTTCGAACACCGTTTCGCCATAGGTGTAACGCTCGGAGATCAGCGGGTCGGGGTAGGGCTGACGGCGATAGACCGGTAGCTGGCTGCGGCCCACGAATTGCTGCTTGCTCGGGCTGTAGCTGCCATCGGCCGCGTGGGGGCCGTGCTCCAGCGCCATTACCCAGGCCGGTAGCGGGGTGGCTGCCATGGTCTTGCCCGTTTCGATTTCCTCGGCAATCCAGCCGGCCACGGTCTTCCAGCCGGCGGCCTGCCACAGTTCGAAGGGCCCCAGCTGCCATCCATAGCCCCAGCGAATGGCGAAATCCAGATCACGGGCGGTATCGGCAATGCCTTCCAGCTGGCAGGCACAGTAGTGGAACAGATCGCGGAAACAGGCCCAGAGAAACTGTGCCTGCGGGTGCTCACTAGCACGCAGGGCGGCCATTTGTTCCGCCGGCGTGGCCAGTTTCAGCATAGCCTTGACCTCGTCGGCCACCCCCTTGCCGGAGGGCCGGTAGTCACCGGATTGCAGATCCAGCACCTCGATGGTCTTGCCCTGCTTACGATAGATGCCACAACGGGTTTTCTGCCCCAGGGCACCGGCATCGATCAGCTTTTGCAGCCAGCCGGGTACCTGGAAGTATTCGTGCCAGGGGTCGTCCGGCAGGGTGGCCGACATGGTATGAATCACATGGGCCATGGTATCCAGCCCCACCACATCCGCTGTACGGTAGGTGGCGCTCTTGGGCCGGCCGATGCGTGTGCCGGTCAACGCGTCCACCTCATCGAAGCTCAGGCCGAACCGGGCGGTGTGATGCATGGTGGCCAGAATGGAAAACACGCCAATGCGGTTGCCGATGAAGTTGGGGGTGTCCTTGGCGCGTACGATGCCCTTGCCCATGCGGGTGGTGAGGAAGGTCTCCAGCGCATCCAGCATGGCCGCATCGGTTTTGCGCGTGGGAATCAGTTCCACCAGATGCATGTAACGGGGCGGGTTGAAGAAATGCACGCCACAGAAGCGGGCCTGCAGGTCATCGGGCAGGGCATCGGCCATCTTCTGGATGGACAGCCCGGAGGTGTTGCTGGCCAGCCAGGTTTTCTCCCCGAGATGGGGCGTGATTTTTTCAAACAGATCCAGCTTCCACTCCATCTTTTCGGCAATGGCCTCGATGACCAGATCGCAATCAGCCAGGGCCGGTAAATGCTCTTCATAATTGGCCGGTTCAATGTGGTGCAGTGCCGCCGCATGAGCCAGTGGTGGTGGTTTCAGCTTCTTCAGGCCAGCCAGCGCCTTGCGCGCGGCGGCGCTCTTGTCCGGGCCTTCGGTGGCCGGCAGTTCAAACAACAGGGTTTCCAGGCCGGCGTTGGCCATGTGTGCGGCAATCTGCGCACCCATGACGCCCGCGCCCAGAATGGCGACCTTGCGAATGCTTTTCATGGCTTCTCCTGAATGATTTGTCAGTATGCGGACAGGCAGTGTCGGAAATACCATACTCTACCGTATAGTTCAGGCCGATCCAAGGGGCATGGCCAGCTTGCCAGCCAGAAGGAATTTGCCTGTTTTGCAATAAAGACGGATTACAACCGCGATGGTCTACTGGTCTGCCGGTGGCTGTTGCTCCAGCCTGGTGAGAAGTTGCCGCAGTAACTGTGTTTGTTCGATGCTTTCCCGGCGAATTCTGAATACGACAAAGGGCAGGATGACCCAGAGCACAAACAGCAACAACGCTCCGATGGAATAGAGTACAACCATGCCAAAGGCGAGAGTGGATCCAGTCATGTTTCTTTCCTTGTTTCAGCAATCAAGATCAATGGAGAAAGCCCGCTCAACGGGCTTTCCGTTCACACAAGATGCCCACCAGGGCGGACGGTATCACAGGGGCCTATTCGCAGCCCCTGCTCCAGCGTTTCAGCGCGGGTGTGAGCACGACGAACACGATGCCCATGCCTACCGATGTGGTCACAATGCTCATGAACAGATCGGGCATTTGTTGCACATTGTGCTCATCGAAATCACCGGCAATCAGGCCCGCCATCACGCTGCCCAGGGCTGAACCCATGAACCAGGTGCCCATCATCTGACTGGTGTAACGCCGGGGTGAAAGCTTGGTAACGGAGCTGAGACCTACCGGGCTCAGGCATAATTCACCGGTGGTATGCAGCAGGTAAGTGAGAATCAGCCAGAAGGGCAGGGCCTTTTCACCGGAAGAAACCAGCTTGGCGGCAAAGACCATGACCAGGAACCCCCCGGCCAGCAGGAAAAAGCCCAAAGCGAATTTGAAAGGCGTGCTGGGTTCCAGGTGCCTGCGTGCCAATTGTACCCAGGCCCAGGCGAACAGGGGAGCCAGCGTTACGATGAAAAACGGGTTCAGGGATTGAAACCAGCTGGCAGGTATGGTGAAACTGCCCATGACCCGTTCGGTATAGCGTTCGGCAAAAAGATTGAGAGAAGTGCCTGCCTGTTCGAAACCTGCCCAGAACATGGCTGCGCCAACAAACAATGCGGCAATGACCAGTACGCGCTTTTTCTCATCGGCATCCAAACCACCGAAAAACAGCACATAGCCAAAGAAAATGGCCGCAATGGTAATGATGAAATACTTGGTGCCATGGGCCAGGGCTACAGCCGGGTAATGCACCGTCTCGGTGAGGCCCAGTACCAGCAATACTGTCAGCAGAACACAGAATGCGCCAATGCCAGCCCAACTCATGCGTACGGCAGCCGGGCTCAGCCCCGCGGCATGTGGATATAGGCCGGCTTCACCCAATTTCGGGCGCATGATGCGGTATTGAATCAGGCCGATGACCATGCCTACACCAGCCGCACCAAACCCATAGTGCCAGTCAATATTTTCTCCCAGCCAGCCTGAGATCAGCGGGCCGGCAAACGCACCCAGGTTGATGCCCATATAGAAGATGGTAAATCCGGCATCTTGCCGTGCACCACCTTCTGGGTACAGTTCACCCACGATGGTGGAAATATTGGGTTTGAGCAAGCCCGTACCCACGACAATCAATACCAGTCCGGTAAAGAACGCCGCCTGGTCGGAAACCGGTGCGAACAGCGGCAAGGCCATGGCAAAATGCCCGGCAGCAATGATGATGCCGCCATACCAGACCGCATTCTGCTGCCCCAGCAAGCGATCTGCGATCCACCCACCGGGCAACGCCAGGAGGTAGACGGCCGCACTGTAGATGCCATAGATGGCCGCGGCATTCTTTTCAGTAAAACCCAGTCCGCCTTCCTCAACGGCAGCGACCATGAACAGGACCAACAGGGCACGCATGCCGTAGTAACTCATGCGTTCCCACAGTTCGGTGAAGAACAGGGTGTATAGCCCCGCAGGGTGGGATTGCCGGACCGCATCATCCAGTGGGGTATTGATGGCCGCGTCTTTGCTCATGAGGCTACCTTCTATCAAAATCCAAAGAGCGCAAAGGATTGCCCGTCTATCCCAAAAGGTCAAATTAGAGA
>WFUE01000107.1 GCA_015485125.1 Lysobacterales bacterium
GATGTGGCCGCCGCCGTGGTCTGGGCCCTGCAACAACCGCCCCATGTCAACATCAATCAAATCGAACTGATGCCCACCGGCCAGGCCTGGGGGCCGCTGGCCGTGCACCGGGATTCAGGCTGAATCCGCCGCCTGCTCCGCCAGTTGTTCCGGCTCCACCCAGTGCAGGCGATGCGGGTCGAAGCCCATTTCCAGCGTGGGCTTGACGATGCGGAAAAACGGCGAAATATCGAAATCCCCCGGCGCGTACAGGCTGGGGTGCTGGCGCAGCAACTGCTCCTCGTGGCATGCATCACAGGGCTCGCCCAGCGCCGTGGCCGCCACCCGAATGGGCAGGATGGGATAACGCACCGCCTGAAAGACTTCCGCGATCAGTGAGGAACAGATGGCGCGGGTGGGGTCGCCACTGCCCAGCCCCAGCAAGGTGCGCCGCCAGCGGCTGGGCACCGGCGGTGTGCGAACGAGGTAACGGGCCAGATCGAAAATATTCTTCAGGTCATACTGGTGGCCCAGGCGCTCACAGGCCAGTGCCACAACCTGGGCGATCTCGTTCTCCGCCAGCCCCACCGGCCGGCAGATGCGGGTATGCATGGCACCATAGCGCTCCAGCGGCACCGTGCGCACCCCTTCCAGCACATCCGCCTCCAGCAAGGTCACCTGCCAGCGGTCTTCCACCACCTTGCGCTCGATACACAGGGCCGAATGGGACCAGCGCGACTGGGTGAGATACTTGATGGCGGTACTGAAGCGGCTGGCACCTTCCACCAGCAGCACATCCCCCACACGAATGCTGCGCGCCAGATCCTCCAGCGAACAAGTCGCCGGCTTGCGGTTGTTGGGCAGTTCTTTCGCCAGAAAGGCCGCCAGACGGCGGCCCAGCCATTGCAGCATGATCTCCACCTGTTGTGAACGGGCCGCACCATTGTAGCCCGTGGTGTATCACATGGGCAGGCCCGGCAATACCGGGTTTTACCCCGCCTCTACGGAAATGAACCGCTCGGCCCGCAAGGGGCCAGTATCGCCTTCCTGCCAGTGATAGGCCACCAGCGGCCCACCCTTGCCGGCGGAGTAGTCCAGACAGGCCAGGTTGTTGCCGATGGGCGCGGGCTGGCCGGTAAGCCAGTAGTGGCCGAAGAATACCGGCGGCTCCTCCGGGCCGTAGCTGAAGTCACCGATATCACTTTCCGGCACCGGCTGGTCGGGCAGTTTTTCCGCCTCGCCGCTTGGCACCATGGCCATCTCGCGGTAGCTGACCGGCCGCTTTTCGTTCCACCACTGGATGCGGATGTGCTGGCGTTCGACGCCGCTTTTGTCATGGAAGGCAAAGCCGGGCGGTAGGGCGATTTCCGGCCCCTTGAGCAGGATTTCCACATCCCGGAAGGCCTGGGTGCCGCGCTTACAGGCTTGCTGCAGAAACTCCGCATCCAGATATTGCGGCGTTCGGGCGATGACTGGCGCACTCCAGCAGGCGTGAATGGCGCGGAACAGCACCTGGCCCGCATCGTCTTTCACTTCCAGATAGAGCGGCAGGGTCTGGAACCAGTCGATCACTGCCCGGGTATCCGCTTCGTGCAGGCGGTATTCTTCCAGAAAGGCCCGGTGCTGGCGTTGGTTCTTTTCCGAGTGTGGCCGCAACGGCTGGCCGGTTTGCGGGTGTCGCGTGTGGTAGGCCACGGCGTTGAATTCGTGGTTGCCCATCACCGCCAGGGCGTGGCCGGCTTCGACCATGGGCCGCACGATCTCCAGCAGCCGCCGGTGGCTCGAGCCCCGGTCGATGAAATCGCCCAGAAAAACCACCCGTGCCCCCGGTTGCTGATAACAGCCGCTTTTCCGCACATAGCCCAGGCGCTGCAACAGGGCCTCCAGCTTGTCGCCGTGGCCGTGTATATCGCCGATGATGTGGTAGTTCATAGGTTCTGATCCTTGTTTTTGTAACGCGCACAATGCGGGTTGGCGCAGCCGGGGTTGAATGGAAAGATGGCCAGATGGGTGATGCGACCCTGTTCATCGATCACATCCGCGCCCATGGGATAGACGGATGGCGTGCCACAAATGGAACAGACCCGCCCGGCGCAAGACTGGCAGAACCACGGCTGCCAACCGGCCAGCGCATCCTGTCGGGCACGCTCCATGGCTGACTTGTTCCAGCGATTCGGCTCGCCACGCAGCAACAGTTTTGCATCCCGACCTTCGGCCAGGGGCCATACACGCTCGGGTACTTTCAGGTTGCCGCCGCCACGCGGGCCCTCGGCCAGCACTACGGCCAGGTTGTGTTGCGCGACCATGCGCCGACCGCCAGTGGCTTGCAACGGCTGTGCACAGAACACGCAACGGGTTGCCGGCAGCCGCTGACCGCCAGGGGCGTTGCCTGTTATTTGCCTGGGATGTTGTTTCATGGGTCATGCCTCCCGCTCCAGATCACAGGTAGCGCAAGCGACCTGTGGAGCAAGCAGGCGCCACGCTTTAGCAGCATTTATGAATCGCCCTGCAAGTTGTGGGTTAAATCGGCGATGTTCGGCTCCGATGGAACCGGATGGGGCAATTATGCCATGTTTTGGCAGTGGGAGTTTGCTAAAACGACAGGGACTCTCACGCCCTACAAGCAGGTTTCCCTGTCTTCCACAATTCTTCCATCTTTCAGAACTACCACTGGAACACCCGTCATCCGGGCCTTCTCCCGTGCCTTTCTTGCAGCACGTTTCAGTGCAATTTCTGCATTGGCCAGATCAGGATCCCGCTTTCTGCTCTGATTATTGCCTTTGCGATAATGAATCATTGCTTGCCTCCTTCGGCTACAAGCACCGGGTTCAACCCGGAATTGTCATAGATGGCCCATTCGTCCACCAGTGGTTTGTATAGCATTTCGAGATTTTTCAATCCTGCATCAAAGCGGCGCCGTACCACACGCTCCGGAACATGATGACCTCCACTACGCACACGCTGCCTGACCCGAGCAATCGCAAGTTCTGGTGTTTCCAACTTCAGAAACAGGAGCTTTACATGGTATCCAGAAGATTGCCAGATCGGTATCCACCGTGCGTAATGGCGACCACTCAAGGTCGTTTCAAAAGCAAAATTATCACCCTTCCGTGCATGCTCTTGTATTTCCTTCAACATCAGGCGCCCAGCCTTGAAGGCGGTGGACTCTGGCACGAAAGGGGAAAGGCCTGCCGCAATCAAATCGGCGTTCACAAAGACCGGGCAATTTGCCTCATTGGGCAAAAACTCGGCCGCAAAGGTTGTCTTACCCGCACCATTGGGGCCGGCAATGATTATGACCTTTTGTTCTGCCAAATCAACCGTTACCTACCCGCTCACAGAAAGCTGCATGGTACCATGGGTGACAAACCGGGTATCCAGGAAACATCAAAACCAGAAGGGTGCCGTGATCATTGCATATATGGCTTCGAAAAATGGCGGAGAGGGGGCTGGATTGCTCGGCGCGTCCTGCGCCTCGCCCCTTCGGGGCCGCCTGCGGCGTCCAAAATCGCTCCCGGCGATTTTGTCGAACCCGGCGTGGCTTCTCACCCACCCTCTTACGTGCCACTGCTAAAAAGCATGGTCAATGAAACTGAGGGGCTTCGAAATGTGGCGGAGAGGGTGGGATTCGAACCCACGGAGGGCGTGAACCCTCGCCGGTTTTCAAGACCGGTGCTTTCAACCACTCAGCCACCTCTCCGGTTTGTGGTTTTGTTGGAAGCACGGATTCTACTTGGAGTGCCTGGACTGGACAAGCCATTTACGCGAATGCGAATGCATTCGCCGAGGGTGGGATTGCTCGGCGCATCCTGCGCCTCGCCCCTGCGGGGCCGCCTGCGGCGTCCAAAATCGCTCCCGGCGATTTTGTCGAACCCACGGAGGGCGTGAACCCTCGCCGGTTTGATTCCGGGCATCCTGCCCTCCACCCTGTGGGCCGCGCTGCGCGCGTTTGCCCCGTTCCCTACGGGGCGAGCAAGACCGGTGCTTTCAACCACTCAGCCACCTCTCCGGTGTGTGGTTTTGTTGGAAGCACGGATTCTACTTGGAGTGCCTGGACTGGACAAGCCATTTACGCGAATGCGAATGCATTCGCCGAGGGTGGGATTGCTCGGCGC
>WFUE01000108.1 GCA_015485125.1 Lysobacterales bacterium
CTGGGAACAGACCCGTAGTGGAGATTCCACCTCCGCGGTGATTTTCTTCATCTTTCCCGTCTGGGCGCTGGTCGCCGGCGCGATCGGCTGGGGGCTGGGCAAGGCCTGGGTCCGGCTGACAAAAAGGTTTTTGGCATGAATACATTGGACGATATTCTGCACCACCATGTGCTGTCCCAACGGCTCCATTCCTCCGGTCAACCTGCGGAAGCAGAACTGCATACCATTGCCGCTGCCGGTTTTACCGCCGTGATCAATCTGGCCATGCATGATTCGGAAGGTGCCCTACCACAAGAGGGCCAGTGGCTGAATGAACTCGGCCTGGCCTACGCGCAAATACCCGTGCCTTTCGATAAACCTGCCTCTGCACACCTACAAGCATTTTATGGATTAATGCGGGCGTGGAAAGCGGAAAGACTCTGGGTACATTGCGCCCTCAACTACCGTGCCTCGGTTTTCCTGTACTTGCATGCGCGCCAAGTGGAGCAACTCGGCCATGAGCAGGCCAGGGCGGCCATGTGGCCCTACTGGAAACCCGATGATTGCTGGGAGCGTTTCATCCGCCAGCAATTACGAGGCTGAGCAATCAGAAAACCCTGTTATTGACTCAGGGCTGGTCATGCTCACCAGTTTCATCTTCCAGGCACCGCCCCATGAATTGCAGGTCTGCTTCCGACAGGCTTTCCAGCGCCGGCAGCAACCGGCGTTCTTCCACTCGGGTATGCTCGCCCAGCAATTCACCGAAAGCCTGCAACCACTGATGCTCACCGGCCTGCATGCGCGCCACCCAGTCCAGCATCTGTTCGTGCTCCCGCAGCAATCGCGCCACCAACACAGGTTCCAGCGCCCGTGCCGGCTCGAACAGGCATTGCTCTTCCTTGTGAAAATGCCTGGCCCACAAATCCCGTTGCTGCAGTATTTCCTCTACCTGCCGTTGAATGCGCGTGGCATCTCCGCTGGCAGCGGCCACCTTGCAATGCTTGGCCAGCAACAGGGAGCGATGATGCTCCATGCTGATGGAAACCAGTGCCGGATGCCTTTTCATGGCTGTGCCCAGCGCCCGCCGGGGCGAAAATCGTCCACCGTGCAATCGTAGTCCATGGTCAGCGGCGCATGGTCGGAAAAGCGTTCGTCCCGGTAGATTTCCGCGCTGCGCACCCGCTCGGCCAGCAGCGGGGTGACGATCTGATAGTCGATACGCCAACCGGTGTTGTTTTCCCAGGCCCGGCCCCGGTTCGACCACCAGGTGTATTCCGCCGCTTCCGGCTTGATCACGCGGAAGGCATCCACGAAGCCGGCAGCCAACAGCTGATCCATCCAGGCGCGTTCCTCGGGCAGAAAACCGGAGTTCTTCTGGTTGCCGCGCCAGTTTTTCAGATCGATTTCCCGGTGGGCGATGTTGATGTCGCCACAGAGCAGAATCTCGCGGCCCTCGTCACGCAGGGCCTCGATAAAGGGCAGGAAGCGATCCATCACCGTGTACTTGAAGGCCTGCCGTTCCTCCTTCGAGGAACCGGAAGGCATGTACAGGGAAATCACGCTCAGGCGGCCATAATCTGCCCGCAGATAGCGGCCCTCCCGGTCGATGTCCTCCATGCCCGTGCCCTGGATGACCTGATCGGGCTGGTCTCGACAGTAGAGGCCCACCCCGCTGTACCCCTTCTTCTCGGCGGCGTGATACCAGACATGAAACGGCGCCGGATGATAAAGCGGCTCTTCCAACTGGTCGCATTGCGCCTTCAGCTCCTGCAGGCAGACCAGATCCGCCTGCTGACCGGCCAGCCAGTCGTAGAAGCCCTTGCGGGCGGCTGCGCGGATGCCGTTGGCATTGAAAGTGATGACGCGCATGGCAGTACCCCGAATGCAAAGGCGCAAGTGTACAATAGTCGCCATGAATACGAACGCACAAATCTTTCTCCAGCTGGCACTGGACAAGCAGGCGCTGAAATTCGGCGAGTTCACCCTCAAGTCCGGGCGGCAGAGCCCGTATTTTTTCAACGCCGGCGCACTGGATTCCGGAGCGGCGCTCTGGCAGAGCGCCCGCTGCTACGCCCACACCCTGCAACAACATGGGCTGCCCTACGACATGCTGTTCGGCCCGGCCTACAAGGGCATTCCCCTGGCCACCGCGCTGGCCTGCGCCCTGCAGGCCGAATATGGCCGCGATGTGCCCGTGGCCTTCAACCGCAAGGAAGCCAAGGACCATGGCGAAGGCGGCACCCTCATCGGCGCTCCACTGGCCGGGCGGGTATTGATCGTGGATGATGTCATCTCCGCCGGTACCGCCATTGGTGAATCCGTCCGCCTGATCCGGGCCGCTGGTGCCGAACCCTGTGGCGTACTCATTGGCCTGGACCGGCAGGAAAAAGGCCCGGACGGCAAGTATTCCGCCGTGCAGCAGGTGGAAATCGAGCACGGCCTGCCGGTGCTTTCCGTCGCCCGCCTCGATGATCTGCTGGCCTTTGCCGAAGCCGACCAACGCCTGCACCACTTTCGTGATGCCATCGCCGCCTACCGCCGGCAGTGGGGGGCCTGAGCCGCGCCGTTGCTGGAACTCTGTGACTGATTTACGTTTTTTAGCGGGAAATGGCTTAAAATAGCCGTTTATCTGTTAGGAGAGAGGCTGCCATGCGCATGATTTTTCTGCTGCTGGCCCTGGTACTGGCCAGCACTACCCAGGCTGGCAAGATCTATCGCTGGGTGGATGAGAACGGGCAGGTACATTACGGTACCAGCATTCCCCCCGAATACCAGAAGCAGGCCCGTGACGAGCTGAACGAACAGGGTGTAGTCACCGAGCATGTGGAGCGTGCAGCCACGCCGGAAGAACTGGCCGCCCGACAGGCGGCGGAAGAAGCCCGGCGCCAGGCCGAGGAGGCCGAGCGCAAGCGCCAGATTGAAGCGCAGCAGATCCTGGTCAACTACAACAGCGAGGAAGACATCCAGCGCCGGCGCAAACTGCGTCTGGAAGGCGTGGAACGTTCATTGCAGATCACCCGCGACACCCTGGCGGCACAGCAGCGCAATCTGGACCAGCTCAACAAGCAGGCCGCCGAACAGGAACGCAGCGGCCGCACGGTTTCCAAGGCCCTGCTCAGCGCCATTCGCGACATGAAAGCACAAATGGCCAAGCAACGAGAATATCTGCAAACCAAGGAAAAGGAAAAAGCCAAGATCGACGCCGAATTCGATCACATCCTCCAGGAATACCGGCGTATCAAGCAGCAATACGGCCAGCAAAAAGACTGAATGCGCCATACGGTTCTGCCCCTGCTCCAGCGTTCCTGGCCTGCGCGTATCGTTGCGGCACTGGCGGTGTTACTGCTGATCACCGCCTTTGCCCTGCCGGTACAGCCACCGGAAACCACCATCCACAGCCCCTTGCCGCTGCCGACGGACCCGCCCCAGCCCGCAACCGCGGCACCGCTGGCCGAAGCCCCACCCGCGCCCAAACCCGTCACGGAAACAGCCCGGAACTGGCAGGCGGTGAAAATCCACAAGGGCGACACCCTGGCCGGGCTGTTCCAGCAATGGGGCATCGGCTACGGCGAGGTACTGCGCCTGCTCAAGGCCGTGCCGGAAGCCCGTGCCCTGGAAAAACTCCAGGCCGGCGATACCCTGTGGGTGGATCGTGCAGACGGCCAACTGGTGGCGCTGAAGCTGGATCTGGATGAAACCCACCGCCTGCAACTGGAAAGACAGGCGGAAGGTTGGCAGGGCCACACGGAAGAAATCCCGCTGCGGCAAACCGTCCATGAGGCCACCGGGGTGATCGACCAGTCCCTGTTTCTGGCCGGCCAGCAGGCGGGCCTCAGCGACAACCTCATCATGCAACTGGCCGATATCTTCGGCTGGGATGTGGATTTCGTGCTCGACATCCGCAAGGGCGATCACTTTTCCCTGATCTACCAGAAAACCTGGAAAGAAGGCCGGATCCTCCGCGAAGGCCCCATTCTGGCGGCAACCTTCGTCAATCAGGGCCGCGTGCTGCAAGCCGTACGCTATACCCGCAGCGACGGCAGCACCAGTTATTTCACGCCGGAAGGGCGCAACATGCGCAAGGCCTTTCTGCGCACACCAGTGGACTTTACCCGTATTTCCAGCCGCTTTTCTCTCAAGCGCAAGCATCCCATACTCAAGGGGGTCACCCGCCCCCACCGTGGCGTCGACTACGCCGCCCCCCGGGGCACGCCGGTCAAGGCCACCGGGGACGGCCGGATCATCAAGATGGCCCGCAGCCGGGGCTATGGCAAGCACATCATCATCCAGCATGGCGGCAAATACCAGACGGTGTACGCGCACCTGAACGCCTTCCGCAAGGGCCTGCATAAGGGCAGGCGGGTGCAACAGGGGCAAACCATCGGCTATGTGGGCATGACCGGCCTGGCCACCGCGCCCCACCTGCATTACGAATTCCGCATCAACGGGGTGCACCGCAATCCGCTCAAGGTGCGCTTTCCCCAGGCAGAACCCCTGCCCGCATCCGAACTGGCCGATTTCATGCAACAGGCCGCCCCCTTGCTGGCACGGCTGCAAACGCTGGAAAATGCCACTGCCGTGGCCCGGCAACCATGAATGTGCTCGGTGCCCTCTCCGGGACCAGTCTGGACGGGCTGGATATCGGCTGGGTGCGCATGGAGGGTGACCACCCCCGCCTGGTGGACAGCGTTACCCTGCCCTGGCCCGAAGCCCTGCAATGGCAGTGGCAGCAAAGCCTGCGGGCCGAGGCGCTGACGCCGGCCCATCTGGCCCGGCTGGACCGGTTGACCGCACTGGCCTTTGCCGAAGCCATCCTGCAACAGCTACCGTGCTGGTCGTTGGCGCCCGGCGATGTCGAGGCCATCGGCTTTCACGGCCAGACCCTGGCCCACGGCGGAGACGACCAGCCGGTCTGGAGCCTGCAACTGGGCCATGCGCCCACCCTGGCGGCGGAAACCGGCATGACCGTGGTGGCCGGCTTTCGTCAGGATGATATCGCCAACGGTGGCCAGGGCGCGCCACTGGCCCCCTTGCTGCACCGGCAACTGCTGGGTGAACTGGATGAAACGGCGGCGGTGCTCAACATCGGCGGCATTGCCAATCTCAGCCTGCTGCTGCCCGAACAGACCCTGGGGCTGGACACCGGCCCCGGCAACGGCCTGCTGGATGACTGGTACCGCAAGCACCATCCCAACGACCCCACAGGCTTCGATCGGGGCGGGCGCTGGGCCCAAAGCGGGCGGGTGCTGCCGAAGCTGTTACAACAACTATTGGCCGACCCCTGGTTCGAGCAGCCGCCCCCCCGCAGTGCCTGCCGCTCGGATTTCTCCCTGCACTGGCTGGAAGGCCATCTGCTGGAGGGGCTGGAAGGTGGAGAAACACCGGCCGACATTCAGACCACGCTGGTGGAACTCACCGCCCGCAGCATTGCCCAGGCCCTGCAATCTCTGGCACCGGACTGCCGGCGGATGTGGGTGGCCGGCGGTGGTGCACACAACCACGCGCTGATGCAGGCACTGGAACAGGCGCTGCCCGGCGTGGCCATCCAGCCCGCCCGGCTGGCCGGGCTGGATGTGGACGGGCTGGAGGCCCAGCTCTTTGCCTGGCTGGCGGCCTGCCGCCTGAGCGAAAAACCGCTGGACCTGCGCGGAATCACGGGTGCGCGCCGCCCTCGTCTGCTGGGGCAGGTGCATCGGCCTCCGGGCTGTCTTCCAGACTGAGGCGCTTGCGTGGCTGCGCGCCCAGTTCCACGAAGTTTTCCATCTGCCGCATCAGATTGCCGCGACCATCACGCAGCTTGTTCATGGCACCGGCATAGCTGTCGTTGGCCTGCCGCAGGCGCTGGCCCAGTTTCTCCATGTCTTCGACAAAGCCGGCGAACTTGTCATACAGCTTGCCGGCATGGTCGGCCATCTTCTGCGCGTTGCGCTGCTGTTTTTCATAGCGCCAGAGGTTGGCTATGGTCTGCAGGCTGGCCAGCAGAGTGGAGGTGGTGACGATGACCACATGCTGGCGGAAAGCCTCGTCATAGAGCGCCGGTTCGTGGTTGATGGCCTCGATGAAAGCCGACTCATTGGGCACGAACATGAGCACGAAATCCAGGCTGTGCACCCCCTTGAGCTTGTCGTAGCGTTTCTCGGCCAGGGATTTCACATGCAGCTTCAGCGCCTGCACATGGGCCTTCAGCGCCTGCTGCCGCTGGAGGTCATCATCGGCGTTGACATAATCGATGTAGTGGTTCAGTGACAGCTTGGCATCGATGATCAGCGCCCGCCCCTCCGGCAGATGCACCAGCACGTCCGGACGCCAGCGCCGGCCCCGGTCATCTTCCAGGCTGACCTCGCGGTCATATTCGCGCCCTTCCTGCAGGCCGGACAACTCCAGCGCGCGCTCGATCTGCCGCTCGCCCCAGTTGCCCCGGGTCTTGGCCTGGGAAGTCAGCGCCTGGGTCAGGGCGTGGGCTTCTTCCGTGATGCGCCGGTTTTCCTGGGCCAGACGCTGGATCTGCTCTCGCAGGCCGGCCCGGTCTTTCATGTCCTGCTCGCGGCCCTGCTGGATCAGTTGCTGGAAATCCTGCAGGCGCTGCTGCATGGGTTGCAGCAGTTGCTTCAGCTGGGTCTGGCTCTGGTCGGCAAACTGGCGGCTCTCGGCCTCCAGGTTCTTGCGGGAGAGTTCGGCAAATTCCTTTTTCAACTGCTCGCGCAGCTGCTGCAATTCCTCCAGCCGCTGTTGCCAGTGCTGTGTTTCGCTCTGGTGGCGCGCCTCCAGCGCGGCCATCTGGCGGCCCTGCTCCTCATACTGTTGCCGCAACTGGTTCAGCTGAAGTTGCCATCGCTGTTCCCGCTGTTGCTGTTCGTGTTTTTCCTGTGCCTGATGCATCTCAAGCTGTTGTCGTTGTGCCTCGCTGCGTGCCAGCGCCCCGTTCAGCGCTTCACGCTCCTGACGCAGTTGTTCCAGCTGCTGTTGCAGCGCATCCCGTGCCACCTCCTGTTCGGCCTGCTGCCGATCGCGGCGGCGTGATTGCGCCCAGAGCAGCATGCCCAGCATCAACGCCAGCAAAAGGCCCGGCAGCAGGCCCAGCAGCAGGGAAGCGGCATCAATGGCCCAGGCGGCCAGCCATTCACTCATTCCTGTGCCCTCCGCCAGCGGTGCAGGCGCAGCCAAGCCCAGAGCCCCCTTAGCAACACGCAAACCACAAACGCGGCCAACCCCAGCGCCGGCCACCAGAAGACCTGCCCTTCCCAGCCGGCCAGATGTGCCAGCAAGGGCAGGATCACAGCCAGCAGGACCATCGCCCACCAGTGGTTTTCAGTGCACATGGACATCCCTCCACATTTCGCTTTGCGCCTAGCCTACACAAAAGCCGTTGCCGGGGATATGCCGGCAAGCTTGTCATTGGGGTACGAAAGGCCATAATGCCCCAACCAACGCAGGAGATACCACCCATGCAATGCTGGATCTACAAAGGCCCAAAACGCCCGGACAGCTATCTGTATCTGGACCGGGAAGACGATTTCGATCATGTACCCGAGGCCCTGCTGAAACTGTTTGGCCCGCTGGAGCCGGTGATGACCCTGGAGCTGACCCCCGAACGCAAGCTGGCGCGGGTGGATGTGCGGGAGGTGATGGAGAAACTGCAACAGCAGGGCTATTTCATCCAGCACCAGCCCAAGGATGCCCTGCTGGACTGGTCGGCCTATTCCTGAGCCGCCAAGTGGCGCGACAGGGAAGCTTGCAACAGGTTCTCCCAGCCAGCAACCCAGTGGGGCAAATCTATCGTGCTATCCTGGCACGCATGTGCCGATACCTGCTGGATATAGGCCTCCACCGTCTCGGCCACGCTGTCTGTCTGGCCCGTCGCCTGGTTCAGGGCCGCGCTCATCCGCCCCAGCAGGCCTTCTCCGGCCAGGGCCAGTACCGGCAGGCCGGCACTGCGGGCGGCCACGACGCTGGCGCCACCGTTGTAGGGAAAGGTATCCAGCCACAAGTCCGCCTGCCGCAGACGGGCCAGATGCGCTTCCAGCGGCAGGCTTTCCGCGCTGATCAGGCGGCTGGCCGCCACGCCTGCCTCCCGCAGAAAAGCCCGCACCCGTTGCCAGGCCGCCGGGCTGCCGGCACCCCCCAGCCAGAGCACGCTGTCGCCATCCTGCCGCAAAATCCGCGCCCAGGCCTGTAACAGGGCGGGGTGGAGCTTGTAGACCGCGTTGAAGCTGGCCAGCACCCGGCCACCTTCGGGCAGGCCCAGATGCCGGCGATCCGGGATCTCCGCTGACAGCAGGCAATCATCCAGCTTTGGCGGCAACAGGCTGTACGGATGCAACCACAGCGGTTCATTCCAGTCCGGCGGCAGCTTCCGGGCGCAGAAGGCATCCGCCACCAGGGCATCGATGAACGGGGCGCAATGGCGATTGAGATAACCCCACAACCCCACCTGCACGCGAGCCGGGCGATGAGCCAGCACGCGGGGCCGGCCCCGGCGGGTATAGCCGGAGACATCCAGCAACACATCCAGTTCCAGCGCCTGTATGCGTTCGGCGGCCTGCCGGTCGTTCAGGGCAGTCAGATCCAGCCATTGATGGCAGGCTGCACGGATCCGCGCTTCCATGGCATCGCCGGTGACATGGGTGCTCAGGCCGAAGATTTCCACCCGTGCCGGATCATGGTGGGGCAGGATGGCCGCCAGCAGGCTGCCCACCGCAGAGAGATTCAGATCACCACCGAAATAACCGACACGCAAGGGCGGGCTGCCGGGTTTTGACGCCGGGCCCGGAGGCGGCGTATCCAGTGGTTCCACACCCGCCAGCACCCGTTCGGACCAGGCACGGGCCAGTAGCGGCTGAATCTCCGGCAGGGTGGCCACATCCGCGCTGTAGGGGCTGGTATGAGTGGCGTGCGCGCCCTGCTCCATTTGTGCGCGAATGATGGAACGTTCCTCTTCCAGCGCCGCCCAGCGGGCCTCGCGGGCCAGCAATTCCGCCAGCCGCAGACGGGCATCGAGAAACCGTGCATCCCGTCGCAGGGCTGTGCGCAGGGCTTCGATGGCGGCATCCATCTGGCCACAGGCTTGCAGACTCAGGGCATGATTGTAGTGAAACCAGGGCTGTTGCGCCTCCAGCGGGCCGCAGGCGGCGAAATGCTCCAGGGCATCGGCTTCCCGATGCTGCCGGTGCAGGCACAGGGCCAGCTCATAATGAGCCTGGGTGAAGCCCGCTTGCAGGCGCAGGGCCTGCAACAGGGCCTGCTCGGCGTCTCCATGTTCATCCAGCCGGGCCAGTACACAGCCCAGCATGTACCAGTCCAGTGCCTGTGTGCCGTGCTTGCCCGTCAGCCAGCGGCCCCATTGCGCGGCCGGTTCCAGCCCGTGCAGGGCCGGATCGGCCAGTACCTGTTGCAGACCGGCGCGCAGCCAGTCATCCGGGCTTTGTGCGTGGAGCACATCCGCCAGCACGGCCAGGCCCTGTTGCGGCTGGCCGCACTGGTACAACAGCAGGGCCTGCCAGAAGCGCAGGGTTTCCTCTTGCGGCCAGTGGGCCAGGCCCTGTTCCACCCGTTGCAGGGCCTGTTCGGGCCGCCCCTGATTCAGGGCCTGTTGCGCCTGCGCCAGCAGCTGTTCGATGGAAGTCCCCGCCATCCGTTCAATTGCGCCAGAAATCCGGCGTGAACAGCACCACCAGGGTAAAGACCTCCAGCCGGCCCATGATCATCACCAAAGTCAGCATCCACTTGGCCGTGTCGTTCATCTCTTGCATGGTGGAAGCCACCTTGCCCAGACCCGGGCCCACATTGTTGATGCAGGTGGCCACGGCGGAAACGGCCGAGACCAGGTCAACCCCCGTGGCCATGACCAGCAGGGAGAACAGGCAGAACACAGCAATATACAGGCCATAGAACCCCCAGACGGCGTTGATGACCTTGTCGGAAACCGTGCGCCCGCCCAGCTTGATGGGGATGCGCGCATTGGGATGGATCAGTTGCAACACTTCGCGCATCCCCTGCTTGACCACCAGGATGATGCGCACCACCTTCATGCCACCGGCGGTGGATCCGGAACAGCCGCCAACAAAGCCGATCATCACCAGCAACAGCGGCAACATGCTGGGCCAGTAGGCGAAGGTATCGGTACCAAAACCGGCAGTGGTCATTACCGATACCACGTGGAAAACACCCTTGCGCAGGCTGTCTACAAAGCCGCTGTAACCGCTGAAGAACAGGGTCAGCGAGGTGATCAGCGACACCACCACCAGAATGAGGATGAACACCCGCGCTTCGGTGTCATGCAGATAGGGCTTGCCGGAAACCCCGCGCCAGGCCAGATAATGAATGGAGAAATTGATGCCGGAAATCACCATGAAGACAATGGCAATCATCTCGATCAACGGGTTGTTGAACCAGGCCATGCTGGCATCGTGGGTGGAGAAACCGCCCAGGGCCATGGTGGAGAAGGCATGGCAAACCGCATCGAACAGGCTCATGCCGGCCAGCCAGTACGACAGCGCGCACAGCAGGGTGATACCCACATAGACCCCCCAGAGGGCCTTGGCGGTTTCGGTGATGCGTGGCGTGAGCTTGGAGTCCTTCACCGGTCCCGGGGTTTCCGCCTTGAACAGCTGCATGCCACCGATGCGCAGCATGGGCAGGATGGCCACGGCCAGCACGATGATGCCCATGCCGCCAATCCACTGCAACTGCTGGCGGTAGAAGAGAAAAGCGTGCGGTAATTGGTCCAGCCCGGTCAGCACGGTGGCGCCGGTGGTGGTCAGACCGGAGACCGATTCGAACACCGCATCGGTGAAACTCATGCCGGGATTGTCCGCCAGCCACAGGGGAATGGCCCCGCCGATGCCCAGGGTCAGCCAGGCAATGGCCACGATGAGAAAGCCGTCTCGCACCCGCAGGTCGGAACGGTGGCTGCGCACCGGCAGCCAGATCAGCGCACCGGTACCCATGGTGAGAATGGCACTTTCCAGGAAGCCTTGCGCGGCGCCATCCTGAAAATACCAGCCCACCAGTACCGGTGGCAGCATGGTCACGCCGGTGAGCAGGAAGATCACCCCCACCATGCGCTGAATGGTGATATTGCGCCCGCGCATCAGAAGAAGGTGGCTCCGGGTTGAAACAGTTTTTCCACCGCCGGCACCTGTTTCTTGTCGGCGATGAACAGAAGCACATGGTCATCCGGCTCGATGACCAGATCATGGTGGGCCATTTTCACCGTCTGGCCGCGTACCAGCCCGCCGATGGTGACCCCTTCCGGCAGTTCGATATCCTCCAGCGCGCGGCCAATGACCCTGGAAGTACTTTCGGTACCGGTGGCCACCGCTTCCATGGCTTCCGCATGCCCCCGGCGCAGGGAGTGCAGCTGGGCCACCTCGCCCCGGCGCAGGTGGCGCAGCAGCGCCCCCAGGGTGATCTGCTGCGGTGAAATGGCGATATCCACCAACCCGCCTTCCACCAGATCCACATAGGAGGGGCGGTTGATCAGGGCAATCACCCGCCGGGCGCCCAGCCGCTTGGCCAGCATGGCCGAGAGGATGTTGGCCTCGTCATCGTTGGTGATGGCGCAGAAGACATCGGTCTGGTCGATGTTTTCATCCAGCAGCAGTTCCTCGTCGGCACAGTCGCCCTGCAGCACGATGGCCTTTTCCAGATCCTGCGCGATCAGGCGGGCGCGGCTGCCGTCCTGCTCGATGATCTTGACATAATGCTCATTCTCCAGCACCTGCGCCAGGCTGCGACCGATGTTGCCGCCACCGGCCAGAATCACCCGTCGGGCGGGGTTGTCCACCTTGCGCAGGGCGCGCATTACATGGGGGATATCCTTGCGGGCGGCGAGAAAATATACCGTGTCGTTGACCCGGATGATGGTCTTGCCGGTGGGGAAAATGGCCTTGCCCTCGCGGAAGATCACCGCGATCCGGCTTTCCACCCCCTCGGGCAGCTGCTCCTTGAGCCGGGCCACTTCGTGCCCCACCAGCGGCCCGTCGGCATAGGCGCGCACCGCCACCAGTTGCACCTTGCCGTCGGCGAAATCCACCACCTGCAGGGCACCGGGGTATTCGATGAGCCGCTGCACATAGCGGGTGACCAGCTCTTCCGGGCTGATGCGCACATTCACCGGAATGCCGCCTTCGGCAAACAGGGCGTCGTGGCGCAGGTAATCCAGCGCGCGCACACGGGCGATGCGCGTGGGTGTGTTGTAGAGCAGGTAGGCCACCTGGCAGGCGATCATGTTGATTTCGTCGGAGTTGGTCACCGCCACCAGCATGTCGGCATCCTCCGCGCCGGCGGCCTGAAGGATGGTGGGTGAGGCGGCATTGCCTTCCACCGTGTTCAGGTCCAGCCTATCCCGCAGGTTGCGCAGGCGGGTGGCGTCGGAATCCACCACGGTGATTTCGTTGTGTTCGCTTTCGTTGACCAGGCTGTCGGCCAACGAAGAACCCACCTGCCCCGCGCCGAGAATGATGATTTGCATGCAACGCCCCCCTACAAATTGCGCGGATCGATATCCAGCGCCTTGAGCTTGCGGTAAAGATGTGTGCGCTCCATGCCGGCAATACTGGCCAGTTTGCCCACACTGCCATCCACCCGTTTCAACTGCTCGACCAGATATTCCCGCTCAAACAGTTCCCGCGCCTTTTTCAAGGGCAGGTCCAGCGGTATGTGGGTTTCGGTCATGCCCTTCTCGGGCACGGTCATCGGGCTTTGCCGCAGCAGGGCCTCCACTTCTTCCAGGCTCACCTCACCTTGCTGGCCGGACATCAACAGCCGCTGCACCAGATTTTTCAACTCGCGGGCATTGCCCGGCCAGGCATGCTGGCGCAGGCGATTCTGGGCGGCGATGGAAAATCGCCGCCAGGGCAGGCCGTCGCGGCTGGCCAGCAGGTCGGTGAAATGATGGATCAGGTCCGGGATATCTTCCGGGCGCTCGCGCAGGGGCGGAATATGCAGGGGGTAGACATTCAGCTGGTAGAACAGGGCCTTGCGCAGGCGGCCTTCCTGCATGGCGGCCTGTAAATCCTGCTGGCTGGCACTGATGAGTCGTATATCCAGCGGCTGGGGCCGGTCACCGCCCACCCGGGTGAACTGGCCCGCTTCCAGCGTGCTGTGCAGGGCACGCTGGGCGGCTTCGGGCAGATCGGCCACTTCATCCAGATAGAGTGTGCCACCCTGGGCCTGCTCCAGCTTGCCGGGGATGACCCGGCCATCCTTTTCCTGCCCGAACAGCTCCGTCAGCAGGTTGTCCTCGGTAAGCAGGCCGGAGGCCAGCACCACGAAGGGGCCATCCCGGCGGCTGGAGAGGCTGTGAATGCGTCGGGCCAGGGTTTCCTTGCCGGTACCGGCCTCGCCGGTAATCAGCACCCAGGGGTCGTGCGGGGCCAGCTGTTCCACCTGCCGGTGCAGCTCGGCAATGGCCTGGCTCTGGCCCACCATGTCGGCCTGATAGTGCAAGGCATGGCGCAGGTGCTGGTTCTCGCGGTTGAGCCGGCCGCTTTCCAGCGCCCGCTCCACGGTGATCAGCAGCTTGGCCAGGCTGACGGGTTTCTCGATAAAGTCCCACGCACCCAGCCGGGTGGCCTCCACGGCGGTTTCGATGGTGCCATGGCCGGAAATCATCACCACCTGGAAGGGCAACGCGTCCGTCTCCGACCACTGGCGCAGCACGGAAATGCCATCCACATCCGGCATCCACACATCCAGCAGCACCAGATCCGGCGTCACCTGTTCGGCCATGGCCCGCGCCTGCTCGCCATTTTCCGCCAGATGAACCTGATAACCCTCGTCCTGCAGAATCTCTGCCACCAGCTCGCGGATATCCGGCTCGTCATCGACCACCAGAATGACAGCCTTGGCCATGGTGGTTACGCCCCCTTCGGCTTGGAAGGCTGGGATTATAGCGAAAATCCCGGGAAACTACGCCGGAAGACGGATTTCTACGCAGGCACCGCCTTCCGGCTGGTTCCAGGCGCGGATGTGGCCGCCGTGGCTTTCGACGATCTGACGGACGATGGCCAGGCCCAGGCCGGTGCCCTTGTGCTTGGTGGTGGCATAGGGTTCGAACAGGCGACCTTCCAGCGCGGGGTCGAAACCGGGGCCACGGTCGCAGAAGCGCAGTTGCAGCTCGCCTTCGCTGGCCTGCACGGTCACTTCCAGGGTGCAGGGCGCCGGTTGCGCCGCTTCGATGGCATTTTTCACCAGATTGTGAATCAGCTGGCGCAGGCGGTCGGCATCGCCTTGCAGCACACAGGCTTCGTCCGGTTTATGCAGTATCAGGCGGTGGCCGGCGTCGGATTGCCGGTAGAGTTCCAGCACTTCATCCACCAGCGCGTCCAGCTGTACCGGTGCCCGCCGCAATGCCGGTTTTTGCGCATAGGCACTGAAGTCATCCACCATGTTTTTCAGCGCCTTGACCTGATTGATGATGGTGCCGGTGGCCCGTTGCAGCATGGGTTGCTGTTCCGCGGGCAGTTCGGCATGCAGTTTGTGCCGCAGGCGCTCGGCGGCCAGCTGGATGGGGGTGAGGGGGTTCTTGATTTCATGGGCGAAACGCCGGGCCACTTCCGACCAGGCCTCGGCCCGCTGGGCGGCCACCAGCATGGTGATGTCGTCCAGCACCAGTACCAGCCCGCCCAGTTCCTGGCCGGCCATGCGCTGGGCCCGCAGGCGCCAGTGGCGGCCATCGTTCAGGTTGATGCTTTCTTCCAGCGGCCCCTGTTGCAGCCGGCGGAGAAAGTCTGCCGGTTCCCGCCCCAGCAGCCAGAGAATTTCCTCCAGCGTGTCACCCTGGGTCAGTTCTTCGAAGCGCGGGTTTTTCAACAACAGGCGGCCATGGTCGTCGAACAGGGCCACGGCGGATTCCAGATTGGTGAGCACGCTGGCCAGATCACGGTTGCTGCGCTCCATGCGCTGCTGGTAGGCCTGATCCTTCTGCCGGGCCTGTTCCAGCTCCAGGGTCATGGTGTTGAAGGCGGCCACCAGCTGACCCAGTTCATCGCGGGTGGAGAGCGCGGGAATGGGGCGGTATTCACCCTGGGCGACCCTGCGGGTGGCCTCCGCCAGCCGGGCCAGCGGGCGGAACAGCCGCCGGGCCGCGCCAAAGCCGGCCAGCATGCTGACGGTAAAACCGTAGAGCAGCACCAGCAGCAGGATCAGCATGAAGGTCCAGCGCAGGGAATCCCGCAGATAGAGCAGGTTGTGCCAGGCCTGGAACTGCCGTTCCAGTGGTAGGGCCAGCCGGGCGTATTCCGGCCGCACCCGGTAGACACCCTGCAAAACCCGGCCTTCCAGCCCCTGCTGGCCGGGACGGTGGACGCTGAGCAAAACCCGGATGATCAGGCGACCCTGGCGGTTCTGCTCCAGATTGGAGTACACGCCGGTCTGGCGCACAGTGAGCAGGGCGGCGGTGGGTGGATAGTCCGGCGCCAGGGTGGGTTCCAGCACCGAGCTGGCCAGCAGTTGGCCATGCTCGTTCAGCAACAGCAATTCATCCGCCTGGCTGCTTTCCACCAGGTTCACCAGCGCGCTGGGCAGGTCTTCCTCGTCGGTGTCCTGCAACTGTTCGGCCACCCGGCGGGTACGGCGCAGGGCGTCGGTGGCATGTTCATCGATATAGAGCTGGGCCAGGCGCATGGCATTGTTCAGCGCC
>WFUE01000109.1 GCA_015485125.1 Lysobacterales bacterium
CTACCTTCACACGGTAGGGGTCGCTGGTTCAATCCCAGCATCACCCACCAGATTCCAGGGGCCGCCATCGCGGCCCCTTTTGCTTTCTGGCATTTGGTTCAGTTTTCGTCCAGCATGTGCTCGAAGGGTTCGGGCTTGTGAATGCCGTAGCCTTGCACCAGATCCAAACCCAGCACCTGCGGCCATTGATGCAGGTTGTCATTCGTGATCTTCGAACCTTGGCATGGATGGCCAAGGTGAGGCTCGAGGTTGTACGGGTCATGTCTTCTCTGTGTACACAAGAAAATTGACCACCTTTATTTCTGTGTATACAATAAATAGCATGAAGGTTGAGTTTGACCCGGCAAAGGATCAGCGCAATACAGAAAAACATCGTGTTTCGCTGGCTCTTGCCGGGCAGTTCGAACTGGATACGGCGGTCATCCGCATGGACTGGCGCAAGGACTATGGCGAGTTGCGGTTCAATGCCATTGGTTATGTCGGTCAGCGCCTGTACCACATGACTTTCACCTTGCGTGGAGAGGCCATTCGGGTGATCAGTCTGCGCAAGGCCAATAGACGGGAGATTCAGCGTTATGCCGAAACTTAAACCGGATACGATTTTTCCCACTGACGAGGAAGACAAGGAAATTACCCGCCAGGCACAAGAGGATGGCACGCTGCATACCGACAAGGAATTGGCCGGGTTCAAAACTTTTGAAGATTCGGATTTGCCGGAATCGTTCAAGCAATCTGTACGCCGCCGTGGTCGGCCGCCCAAGGCCAATCCCAAGGTTTCCGTGCATATCCGCTTTTCTCCGGAGGTGGTCGCTCATTTCAAGGCCACCGGCAAGGGCTGGCAGACGCGCATTGATGATGCGCTGAAAGAGTGGATTGCCACGCATACCGGGCAGTGATGCATTCGGTTTGAATGTAGATTTGTTGTATTACAAAGTTCGCTGGTTCAATCCCGGCTTCACCCATCAGATTCCAGGGGCCGCCATCGCGGCCCCTTTTGCTTTCTGGCATTTGGTTCAGGTTTCGTCCAGCATGTGCTCGAAGGGTTCGGGCTTGTGAATGCCGTAGCCTTGCACCAGATCCACACCCAGCGCCTGTACCTTTTGCCGGATACTTTCGTTCTCGACAAATTCCGCCACGGTTTGCATGCCGAATACCTGGCCGATGTGGGTGAAGATCCGTACCAGTGCCTGGTTGGTGGGGTCGGTTTCCAGTTCCTGGATGAAGCTGCCATCCAGCTTGAGGTAGTCGGCGGGGAATTGCTTCAGATAGGCCAGTGATGACATGCCGGTACCGAAGTCGTCCAGCGAGAAACGGCAGCCTTGGGCACGCAGTTTCTGCATCAGTACTTGCGTGACCTGCAGGTTTTCGATGGCGCTGGTCTCGGTCAGCTCGAAGCAAAGCTGTTCCCCTTTCAATGGGCCTTGTTGCAGGTGGCCGAGGATGGTGGTTTCCAGTCGTGGGTTGCCCAGCGAGCTGCCGCTGAGGTTGATGGTGACCTGCGACAGGTGTTCCAGCAGTTGCGGGTGTTGTTCAAACCAGTGGAAGACGCCCTGAATGATCTGGATGTCGATTTCGATGGCCAGTTGATAGCGTTCGGCCACTGGCATGAACAGCCCCGGTGGTATCCAGTCGCCGTTCTCGCACTGGATGCGTGAAAGGGTTTCAAAATGCAGCCGGTCGGATGCTTCCCCGCTAGCCGGTTCGATGCGTTGGTAGAACAGGCGCAAACGATGCTGGTTCAAACCGTTGATGATGCGGGTGAACAGGGCCAGTTCCTCGTTGTGCTGGATCAGCCGTTCATCATTGGCCTGGTAGAAGTGATAGCGGTTGCCGCCCTGCTGCTTGGCGATCTGGCGGGAGGCATCGGCGTTTTTCAGCAGTTCGGAAAGCTCCTGACCTTCTTTGCTGCTGGCGATGCCGATGGACAGGGTGATGGGCAGGTCGGCGCTGTTTTTCAGCGCGTCTTTCTGGTGGATGCCTTCAAGCAGCTGGCCGGCCAGTGAATGAATCTGTGCGGGTTCGCGGTCATGCAGCAGGATGGCAAATTCATCGCCGCCGATGCGGGCGAGCAGCGCATCGGCGGGCAGCAGGGATTGCAGCAGATGGGCGATGTCGACCAGTATCCGGTCGCCTTCCTGGAAGGAACAGGCTTCGTTGAGCAGGTGGAAGCGGTCGATATCCAGATGCAGCAGGTAACAGGTTTTTCCCCACTGGAGCGCATGGTTGAGGGCGCGTTCCAGTTCCATGCGGTTGGCCAGCCCGGTCAATCGGTCGGTGGTGGCTTGTTGTTCCAGGGCCTGTTGCAGTTGCTGTTCATCCGACAATGGATGGATGACCAGGAGATAATGCGGTTCTGCTTCTTGCCGTTCCAGTGGTAGCAGGTGGAGCTCGACCTCGCTTTCCTGCTGGTCGGTTACCAGGCTCAGACCCGACAGATGCAGGGGGCTGGATGTGGTCCGGGCCAGATGGCGCAGTTCCAGTGGCAGCAAGTCCTTTTGTGGCAACAGCATAATCTGGTCTACGGATTGCAGGGGAGTCTCGGTATTCCGCCAAAGGTTTCTGGCTGCCTGATTGGTGGAAAGGATGCGCCCCGAGGCATCGAATTCCATGATCAGGTCGGTGATGTGGTCGAAGATCTGCTGCAGGCGTTCCAGGTTTTGTTGCAGTTCTGTCTGGGACTGGCGCACCACTTCCGTCAGCGTGCGCACGCCGCTGTAGAGCTGGCCAATGGCATCCCGGCCTCTGGGGGGGATTTGTGCTTGATAATCCCGGTTGTTGGCCATCCACAGCAGTTTGCGGGTCAGCCATTCAATGGGTTCGATGATGGGCCGTTGCAGCCAGAGTGCCAGTAGCAGGGAGAGCCCGAGCAACAACGGAATCAGATAGGCCAGATGTGGCAGAAACGGATGGATGAAGCGGGAAACCGCCGGCATCTCCACCACGATTTGCACTTCGCCATAGTCTCGCCCTTCATAACGCAGTGGTGTCCGGGCAATCAGATGGTTGGCTTCAAAAAGGGGCGTGGTCGCGGTTTTTACCCGACCGGGTGGTGGCCCGTCATTGGTCTGGTCCCGGTGATAGGCCAGCACGGGCATGCCCTGGGCGTTGTACAGATACAGGTGTTGCAGGCTGCGAAAGCTGCGCAGCTTTCGCATCAGGTCGGAAATCTGGTCCGGCTTGCTGAAGACCACGGCGCGGATGAGGTCCTGATCCAGCACGGCGAGAATCTGTTGGTACTGTTGTTGGCTGGCCTTGCGCGAGAGATCGGAAGCCAGCTGGATCAGCACCACGCTGGTGACCAGCAGTAGCACAAACGATATCAGCAGGTTGATCAGCAGCAGTTTGTACTTGAGCGGCCAGTACCGCATGGTCAGGGGCCGCCGGTTTGAACAGGCAGACTGCTGTCACGCGACCACTCCTGCCAGGAACCATCGTAAACCGCAACCTGATAGCCCAATTCCCGCAGAATGAAATAGGTCATGGCGGAGTGCCCGCCGGCCTGGCAGTAGGTGATGATTTTCTTGTCTTTGGGCAACTGGCCGTCATACTGGGCTTTCAGCATGCTTTTTGGCTTGAATGGGCCGGAAGCCAGCGAGTGTTGCAGGCTCTGTTGCCATGGCAGGTTGATGGCACCGGGAATATGGCCGCTGCGGGGATTGTTGCTGGGATTTTTGGTGCCGGTGTATTCCTCGGCCGGGCGTACATCCACCAGTTGCAGGTTGGGGTTGTCCATGGCCAGACGGGCGACGAACTTGCTGGCCAGGATGTGTGGCTGCACACTGGGTACGAAGTTGCCTTGTGGCAACTGGGGTTCGTCTGAATCGGAAACCGGCATGCCTGCTGTCTGCCAGCGTTCGAAACCGCCATCCATCAGGCGATTGTTCTCGTGCCCCATGACATCCAGCGCCCACAGTATCCGTGCGGCAAAGTAGTTTTCACCCTGGTCATAGAGCACGATCAGGTCGCCGTTGTTGACGCCTTTTTCACGCAGCAACTGTTGCAGCTGTTCGACGGGCGGCAGCAGATAGTTGTTTTTCGGGTTGAAGGCTTTCCTGGCATCCAGATTCACCGCGCCGGGCACATGACCCAGGCTGTAAAGGTCATGCGTGCGTACATCGAGAATGCGAACCGGGGCAGAACCCTGTTGCAGGCGAGCCAGTTCCTGCGGGCTGATCAGGCGGGAGAGGCGATCGTTGGCGGCATGGGCTTGTACCACCCAGATGCATGCCAAAGCCAGGAACCATTGACCGATACGCATGGTGTTCTCCCGTAAATCTGTAGCTTACAACGATAACACAGACCGGAAAAGTGTGAAGTAGATCACATTGCGGCTTGTGTCAGAAGATACTGACAACCTGTGGGTTCAAAGCAGCACTTGCTCGATTCCGCCGCGTGCCACCTTGTGCAGAAAATGTGGTTGCCATTGTTCGCCCCAGCGCAGGCGGCAGAGTTCTTCCACGATGTAGCCGGTATGTACGCCGGTTGTGTCATGGTAGCGGGAAAGGCCCTGCTGGCAAGCCGGGCAGGCGGTGAGCAGGCGGGTTCGGGCACCATCCAGCTCGTGCTGTTGCAGCAGGTTCTGGATTTCATTTTCCTTGCGGAAGCGTAGCTGCGAGGCGATGTCGGGACGGGAGGTGGCCAGGGTGCCGGCCTCGCCACAGCAGCGGTCGGAGAGCAGCACCGGGCTTTGCAGCAGAGTACGGGCCACGGTGAGCGGGTCGTGGGTTTTCATCGGGCTGTGACAGGGGTCGTGGTAGAGGTAGGTCTGCCCGCCCTCGGCCTGCATGCCCTTTTCCATCAGGTATTCGTGGATGTCCAGCAGGCGGCAGTCCGGGAAGATGCGCTCGAACTCGTATTGCAGCAGCTGATCCATGCAGGTGCCGCAGGAGACGATGACCGTGCGGATGTCCAGATAGTTGAGGGTGGTGGCCAGGCGGTGGAACAGCACCCGGTTGCGGGTGGTGATTTCCTGCCCCTTCTGTGCGAGGCCATTGGCCCGTTGCGGATAGCCACAGCAGAGATAGCCCGGTGGCAGCACGGTTTGCACGCCCAGATCAAACAGGGTGGCCAGGGTGGCCAGGCCGATTTCGCTGTAGATGCGTTCCGAGCCGCAGCCGGGGAAGTAGAACACCGCTTCGGCATCCGCTTCCGCGTCGGGACGGCGCAAGATGGGTACCTGGGTTTCGTTCTCGATGTTCAGCAGGCTGCGCAGGGTGGGCCCGGAGACGGACAGTTCCACCGGCTTTTGCACCAGTTCGATGGTCTTGCGCGCCAGCGAGGGCGGACGGGTGGTGTCGGCCGGACGCTGGCCGGGCTTGCGCAGCAGGCCCGCGGCCCGAAACAGGCGGTGACCGGCGTTGAGCGCCGGCAGGCCCCACTGGATCAGTGGCTTGCGCAGGCTGCGGATCAGCCAGGGCTGGTTGCTGTTGAGCAGGGTCATGGCCGCCTGGCTGAGCAGGCTGCTGCGCTGCTGGCCGCGTTCGTGCAGTATTTTGCGCATGCGCATGCTGACATCGCCGAAGTCGATGTTCACCGGGCAGGGGTTGAGGCATTTGTGGCAGACGGTGCAGTGGTCGGCCACATCGCCCAGGGTGTCGAAGTGGTGCAGGGAGATGCCGCGACGGGTCTGCTCCTCGTAGAGAAAGGCCTCGATGAGCAGGCCGGTGGCGAGAATCTTGTTGCGCGGCGAGTAGAGCAGATTGGCTTCCGGCACATGGGTCATGCACACCGGCTTGCACTTGCCGCAGCGCAGGCAGTGCTTGATGTCGTCGTTGAGGGCGCCCAGCTCGCTGTCTTCGAGAATGAGCGCTTCCTGTTCCAGCAGTTGCAGCGAAGGGGTGTAGGCGCCTTCCAGCCCGGAGCCGGGCATGAGCTTGCCGGTGTTGAAGCGCTGTGCCGGGTCCACGCTGTTCTTGTAGCGCACAAAGGCTTGCAGTTTGTCCTCTTCCAGGTACTGGATCTTGGTCAGGCCAATGCCGTGCTCGCCGGAGATGACGCCGTCCAGTTGCTGCGCCAGCGCCATGACGGCGTCCACCAGTTCCTCGGCCCGGCGCATCATGGCCGGGTTTTGCGAATGCACCGGGATATTGGTGTGCACATTGCCGTCACCGGCGTGCATGTGCAGGGCGATGAACAGCCGTTCATCACGAATGCGCTGGTGAATGGCGCGCAATTCCTCGCGCAGGGGCTTGAGCTGTTCGCCGGCGAAGGTCTGGTCCAGCAGCTGAACGATTTCCCGCCGGTAGGAGATGACGATCTGCCGCCTGAGCAAGAGGTCCAGCAGGGTGTCGCCGGGGCGGGGTTCGCCTTCGCTCAGGCTGAGGCAGTCGGGGAACTGTTCCGCCGGTTCATCCAGGTGTTGCAGCAGGTTTTCCCAGCAGGCGGCCCGCTGGCGCATGTGCCGGACCAGCTGGTGGATCTTCTCCAGCAGGATTTCCCGCTCCTCGCCGGTTTCCCCCGCGTCCAGCCCGCCGGGTTGTTCCAGCCGGTTGCAGACGGCCTCGACGATGCGCAGCTTGTTGCGGATGGATTCGATGATGTTCAGCCGCTCCACGCCCCGGTTGTAGGCCGGCAGGTGCTCCAGTGGAATGACCACATCCTCGTTGATCTTGAAGGCGTTGGTATGGGCGGAGATGGCGGCGGTACGGGCGCGGTCCAGCCAGAAACGCTTGCGGGCCTCGGGGCTGACGGCGATGAAGCCTTCGCCGCCGCGCTGATTGGCCAGGCGCACGATATGGCTGGCGGCCAGCCCCAGCGCGGCCTCGTCATCGCTGATGAGGTCGGCCAGCAGCACCATCTTGGGTCGTTGCTGTCGGGCGGCCTTGGTGGAGTAGCCCACGGCCTTGAGGTAGCGGTCGTCCAGGTGCTCCAGCCCGGACAGGCGCACGGCCGGGTGGGCTTCCACATAGCGGGTGATGGCGAGTATGGATTCCACCGCCGGGGCCACTTCCGGGTCGAAGAATTCCAGGCAGACGGTACGCACATGGGCGGGCATGCGATGGAGAATGAAGCGGGCGGAGGTGATCAGCCCGTCGCAACCTTCCTTCTGCACACCCGGCAGGCCGGAGAGGAACTTGTCAGTGACATCCTTGCCCAGACGGTCCTTGCGGAAGGCCTGGCCGGGAATTTCCAGCCGTTCCGGCTCGCCCCGGCGGGTTTTGCCATCGGCTTCGTAGTGGTGGATTTCAAACACCACCCTTTCCTGCTGGTGAATTTTCCCCAGGTTGTGGCCGACACGCACCACTTCCAGCCAGTGGCCGTCGGGCATGACCATGCGCCAGGAAGCGAGATTGTCCAGGGTGGTGCCCCAGAGCACGGCCTTCTTGCCGCCGGCGTTCATGGCGATATTGCCGCCGATGGTGGAAGCATCCTGCGAGGTGGGATCGACGGCGAAGGCCAGCTGGTGCTGCTGGGCCAGATCGGAAACCCGGCGGGTGACCACGCCGCATTCTGCCCGTACCGTGGGCACGGGTTTTTCCACGCCGGGCAGGGGTCTTTCTTCCACCGGCCCCAGGCCGATGAGTTTTTCGGTGTTGATCACCGCCGAAAGCCGGGTCAGGGGCACGGCGGAGCCGGTGTAGCCGGTGCCGCCACCACGGGGAATGATGTTCAGCTCCAGCTCGGCCAGCGCCTGTACCAGCGGGGCTACTTCCGCTTCCGTTTCCGGGTAGACCACCACGAAGGGCATTTCCACCCGCCAGTCGGTGGCGTCGGTGGCATGGCTGACCCTTGCGGTACCGGAGAAGTCGATATTGTCCTCGCGGGTGATGCGTTTCAGTCGCTGGCGGATCTTGCGCCGCAGGGCGGCGTCATCCCGCAGTTGCGTGGCAAACTGTTGCACGGCATCGCGGGCGATTTCCAGAAGACGCAGGGCCCTGGGGTTGGCATGAGCACGCTGTTCGAATTGTTGCAGCCGGTGTTCCAGCGCCTGTACCAGCAGTTGCCGGCGCTTGCGGTTGTGGATGAGATCGTCCTGCAGAAAGGGGTTGCGGCTGACCACCCAGAGATCCCCCAGCACCTCGAACAGCATGCGTGCCGAACGGCCGGTGCGGCGGCGGTCGCGCAGGGCCTGAATGAGCTGCCAGCCTTCCTCGCCGAGAAAGCGACGGATGATGTCGCGGTCGGTGAAGGAAGTGTAGTTGTAGGGGATCTCCCGAATGCGATGGGGCACGGGTTCAGTTCTTCCGCTGTCGTTCGTCCAGGGTGGACAGTATATCCGCAAGCGTCAGCTCGCGCGCCTTGAGCAGCACCAGCACATGATAGAACAGGTCGGCCAGTTCGCCGCGCAGGGATTCGTCCGTCTCGCAGACGGCGGCCAGGGCCGATTCCACGCCTTCCTCGCCCACTTTCTGTGCGATGCGCTGGATGCCGGCGTCCATCAGCCGGCGGGTATAGGACTGCTCCGGGGGTTGCCGCAGCCGCTGGTCGAGCACCTGTTCCAGTTGCTGCAGGAAGCCACCGGCCTGGGCCGGGGACTCGCCAAAGCAGGAAGGCGTGCCCAGGTGGCAGGTGGGGCCTTCCGGCACGGCCTGGATGAGCAGGGTGTCGCGGTCACAGTCCAGCGCCCAGTGGCGCAAGTGCAGGAAATGGCCGGAAGTCTCGCCCTTGAGCCACAGTTCATCGCGGCTGCGGCTGTAGAAGCAGACCTTGCCTTCCGCCAGGGTACGCTCGAAGGCGGTTTCGTTCATGTAGCCCAGCATCAGCACCTGGCCGGTGAGGGCATGTTGCACGATGGCCGGGATCAGGCCGTTCATCTTTTCCCAGTCGGGGCGGGTATCGCTCATGCGGCAGCCTCTCTGCGTATGGGCAGGCCGGTTTCAGCCAGCCAGGCCTTGAGTTCGGGAATGCGGATGCTGGCGGAATGGAACACGCTGGCCGCCAGCGCGCCATCCACCTGCGCCTGCTCGAAGACATCACGGAAATGTTCGGGCGCGCCGGCCCCGCCGGAGGCGATCAGCGGCACCCGGCAGATGGCCCGCGCCTGTTGCAGGTGTTCGATGTGATAGCCCTGCTTCACTCCGTCGGTATCCATGCAGTTGAGTACGATTTCACCGGCACCGCGCTGTTGCGCTTCCTCGATCCAGGCCAGGGTTTCCTTGTGGGCGAACCGGCTTTTCTCCGGGTCGCCGGTGTACTGCTTGACCTGATAGCCCTGTTCGGTGCGGATGCTGTCCACCCCCACCACCACGCACTGGGTGCCGAAGGCCTCCGCCAGTTCCGTGATCAGGGTCGGATTGTCCAGCGCCGGGGTGTTGATGGAGACCTTGTCGGCGCCGGAAAACAGCACGCGCCGGGCCGATTCCACATCGCGGATGCCGCCGGCGACGCAGAAGGGAATGTCGATTTCACGCGCCACCCGTTCCACCCAGCCCACATCCACCGAGCGGCCCTGGGGGCTGGCGGTGATGTCGTAGAACACCAGCTCGTCCGCGCCTTCCTCGGCGTAGCGGCGGGCCAGTTCGACGATGTCTCCCATGACCTGATGGTCACGAAAGCGCACGCCCTTGACCACCTTGCCCTCGGCTACATCCAGGCAGGGAATTATCCGTCTTGCAAGCATTGCAGGGCTTCCTCCAGGGTGAACAGACCATCTAGCAGCGACTTGCCCATGACCGCGCCATCCACACCGGCCTGCTGCAGGGCGGTGAGGTCCGCCAGCGCGTGGATGCCGCCGGATGCCTGCAGGGCGACCTGCGGGAATTGCTGCTTGTAGGCCTGGTACAGTGCCAGTGACGGGCCGGAAAGCTCGCCGTCGCGGCCGATGTCGGTGCAGAGCACATGCTTCAGCCCGGTGGGCAGAAACTGGCGGGTGATTTCATCCAGGGTGATGGTTTCGGTTTCCCGCCAGGCGGCGGTGGCCAGCCGGGGCAGGCCGGCTTCGTCCAGACGCACGTCGAAGGCCAGGGTGATGCGTTCCGGTCCGAATTCCTGCAGCCAGCTTTGCACCTGCATGGGTTCCTTGACCGCCAGCGAGCCGATGACCACCCGTTCGGCACCGGCTTCGAACAGCTGTTGCAGATGATCGTGGTCGCGGATGCCGCCGCCGGTCTGTACCTTGAGGCCGTAACCGGCAATCTGCTTCAGAATCTTCAAGTGTACCGGATGGCCCAGGCGGGCACCGTCCAGATCCACCAGATGCAGCCATTCGGCGCCCTGGCGCTGGTAGTTGAGGGCCTGATCCACCGGGTTGAGGTGGTATTCGGTGCGCTGGTCGAAATCGCCCTGGCGCAGGCGCACGCACTGGCCGTTGATCAAATCGAGGGCGGGGTAGAGTTGCATCATAGTCGGATAAAGTTCTCCAGCAGACGGGCGCCGGCGGCGGCGGATTTTTCCGGGTGAAACTGGGTGGCGAAGAAATTGCCTTTCCGGGCCGAGGCGCAGAAGGGCTGGCCGTATTCGCTGGTGGCGGCGCAGGCGTCGTTGACCGGTGCCGCGTAGCTGTGCACGAAGTAGAAATGGCGTCCGTCCAGCCCCGCCAGCAGCGGGTTGTCCGGGTCGCGCACCCGGATGGGATTCCAGCCCATGTGCGGCACACTCAGGCCGGGCTGTTCGGGGAAGTGGCGCACTTCGCCGGGTAACAGACCCAGGCAGGGGGTGTCGCCTTCCTGGGAGTGTTCGTAGAGCAGCTGCATGCCCAGGCAGACCCCCAGCACCGGCTGGGTCAGCTCGCGGATGCATGCCACCAGCTCCTTCTCCCGCAGGGTGGCCATGCCCGGCCCGGCCGCGCCCACGCCGGGCAGAATGACCCGACCGGCCCGGGCGATGGTATCCGGGTCGTCGCTGAGGGTGGCTTCCACGCCCAGCCGTGCCAGCGCGAAGCGAACGGAATTGATGTTGCTGCCACCGTTTTCCACGATGACCAGTGCGTGCTTGCTCATGGTTACAGTCGGCCCTTGGTGCTGGGCAGGTCATGGCCCTGGCGCGCCAGCGCCGGTTGCAGGCAGCGGGCCACGGCCTTGAATACGCCTTCCACCTGATGATGCGCATTGCCCTGGTCGAAGGCAATATGCAAGGTGGCATGCAGGTGGTCGCTGAAGGAGCGGAAGAAGTGTTCCACCATCTGGGTGTTCAGGCCGCCGCAGTGGTCCTGGCTGAACTGGCCCTCGAAACGCAAAAAGGGCCGGCCGGAAAGATCCAGGCTGGCTTCGGCGCGTACCTCGTCCATGGGCAGCACGAAACCGTAGCGGCCGATACCGCGCTTGTCGCCCAGCGCCTGCCGCAGGGCCTGGCCCAGGACGATGGCCACGTCTTCCACCGTGTGATGGTCGTCCACTTCCAGGTCACCCTCGCAGTTCAGTTGCAGGCTGAAGCCGCCATGCTTGGCGATCTGGTCGAGCATATGGTCGAAAAAGGCGATGCCGGTGTGGATGTCGCGGGGTTCCCTGGCGTCCAGATTGACCCGGCAACGGATGCGGGTTTCGGCGGTGTCGCGCTGGATTTCCGCCGTGCGGGGCTGTTCCAGCAGCGCGCGGGTGATCTCCGGCCAGCCCAGGCCCTCGTCAATGCGAAAGCCGTTGATCCCCATGTTTTCCGCCAGTTGCAGATCCGTTTCCCGGTCGCCGATCACATGGCTGTTTTGCCGGTCCCAGTCGGTGCGCTTCAGCCAGTCTTGCAGCAGCCCGGTGCGTGGCTTGCGGCAGGCGCAGCCTTCATCCGGCAGGTGCGGGCAGATGAGGATGTCCTCGAAATGAATGCCCTGGGATTGCAGGATCTGCAGCAGCAGCCGGTGGGGTGGATCGAAATCTTCACGGGGGAAGGCCGGTGTGCCCAGGCCATCCTGATTGCTGACCATGACCAGCTTCCAGCCCGCTTGCTGCAGTTGCAGCAGGGCGGGGATGACGCCGGGCACCAGGGCCAGCTTGTCCAGCCGGTCGATCTGGAAATCTTCCGGTTCCTCGATGAGGGTGCCGTCGCGGTCGATGAACAGGTATTTGTCGCTCATTGCAAAGACTCCAGTACCGCTTGCAGACGGCGGTTTTCTTCCGGGCTGCCCACGGTGATGCGCAGGCAGCGGTGCAGGCCGGGCTGGCGGCTCTGGTCACGCAGGTGCAGGCCCTGAGCCCGGCAGGCCTCGAACACCCGCTGGCTGTCATGAAAGCGCGCCAGAAAGAAATTGGCTTCGGAGGGAAAGACGGTTTCCACCAGCGGGCTTTGCCGCAGCAGTTCGAGCAGGCGGGCCTTTTCCGCCAGCACGGTTTGCAGGTGCCGCTGAAATTCCTCCCGCCGGGCCGGATCGGTGACTTCCATCACCACCGCACGTACCGGCTCGGGAATGGGGTAGGGCGGCAGGACCTTGCGCAGCAGCTCGACCAGCGCGGGACTGCCGGCCAGTGCCCCCAGACGGGCACCGGCCAGCCCCCAGGCCTTGGACAGGGTACGCAGCACCGCCAGGTTTTCGCATTGGGGCAGTTGTTGCACCAGCGAGCCCTGGCTGGAGAATTCCACATAGGCTTCATCCACCACCACCAGCGCCCGTTCCGCCATCTGCCGGCAGAAGGCGAGGATGTCCTTCGCGGGGATCTGCCCGCCGATGGGGTTGTGCGGCGAGCAGAGAAATACCAGCTTGCACTGCGGGCTGATCTGTTCGGCCATGGTGGTCAGATCCGGCAGAAAGCCGCGGGCTTCTTCCAGTGGAAAGGTCTCCACGGCCACGCCCTGGATGTCGGCAGCCACCTGATACATGCCAAAGACCGGCGGGGTGATGGCGATGCTGTCCTGCCCGGCTTCGCAGAAGGCGCGCACCAGCAGGTCGATGGCCTCGTCCGAGCCACGGGTGAGCAGCAGCCCGTCTCGGTCGCAAGCGAGGATTTCGCCCATGCGTGCCAAAAGTTCCGGCGGTTGGGGAACCGGGTAGCGATTCAGGTTGCGGCCACAGCCGGCTTCCGGCGCGAAGGGCAGTTCGTTGGCGTTCAGTCGCAGCCCCTCGGAGCCGGCTTCCATGTGTGCCGAGCTGTAGGCTTTCAGGGCGCGGATGCCGGGCCGGGCCCGCTGGATGATGCTCATGCCGGTTCGCCCTTCAGTGCTTGCAGCCGCAGGGTGGCGGCCAGCCGATGGGCGTCCAGGCCTTCCACACCGGCCAGGGTCTCGGCGTCGGGGCCGATGGCTTGCAGGCCCTGTTCGCTGGCTTCCTGCACGGTGATGCGGGTGAGGAAGGCATCCACGGAAAGCCCGGAGTGGTTGCGGGCATAACCATAGGTGGGCAGCACATGATTGGTGCCGCTGCAGTAGTCGCCCAGGGCTTCCGGCGTCCACGGGCCGATGAATACGGAGCCGGCAGCGGTGACACCCTGAAGGAAGGCGCGTGGTTCGCGCAGTTGCAGGATCAGGTGCTCACTGGCGTAGGCGTTGCTGACAGCCTGCATGGTCTCGCGGCTGTCGGCAACGAGAATGCGGCTGTGCCGCAGGGCCTGGCGGGTGATTTCCGCCCGTGGCAGTTGTTGCAGCAGGGCTTCCACTTCCATGGCCACGGCTTCGGCGAAAGCGGCATCGTCGGTGAGCAGCAGGGCCTGGGAGTCACTGCCGTGCTCGGCCTGGGACAGCAGGTCGATGGCGGCGAAGCGTGCCGGGGCGCTGCCATCGGCCACCACCAGCACTTCCGATGGGCCGGCGGGCATGTCGGCTGCGGCGCCATCGGCATCCAGCGCCACCTGCTGCTTGGCTTCGGTCACCCAGCTGTTGCCGGGGCCGTAGATCTTGTCCACCTTGGGCACGCTTTCCGTGCCATAGGCCATGGCGGCCACGGCCTGGGCGCCGCCAGTGACGAAGACCCGGTCGATACCGCAGAGGGCGGCGGCAGCCAGTACATGCCGATCGGCCTGACCATCCGGGCCGGGCGGGGTGCAGAGTACCTTCAACGGGCAGCCGGCGATGGCGGCGGGTACGGCCAGCATGATGGCCGTGGAGGGCAGCGGCGCGGTACCTGCCGGCACATACAGGCCCACCCGCTGGATGGGTCGGCTGATTTTCTCGCAGACCACACCGGGGGCGGTCTCCACGCGGATATCCGCCGGCATCTGTGCCTGATGGAAGGCGCGGATGCGTTCGATGGCGTTTTCCATGGCCTGGCGCACTTCGGGTTCGATCTGTTCCGGCGCGGCGGCCAGTTCATCCGCCGGTACTTGCAGTTGTTGTGGCGGGCAGGGGTCGTATTGCCGGCTCAGGGCCAGCAGGGCGGCATCACCCTGCGCCCGCACCTGACGGATGATGGCCGCCACCTGTGCCCGCTGTTGTTCATTGCGGTTGAGTACCGGGCGGGCCAGTGCCTGGGCGCGGCCCTGTTCGTCCAGTTCGTTCCAGCGCAGGATCTTCATGGCTCAGCCCAGCATCTTTTCCACCGGCAGCACCAGAATGGCACTGGCACCGGCGGCCTGCAATTGTTCCAGGTGTTCCCAAAGCACGGTTTCCCGGCAGAGGGTATGCACGGCCACGGTATCTTCCTTGCCGCCCAGCGGCAGGATGGTGGGCGCCTCCGCCGCCGGCAGGATGCGGCAGATGGCGTCCAGTTGCGCCTTGGGCGCGTGCAGCATGACATACTTGCTTTCCGCCACCTTGAGTACGGCGTCCAGCCGTACCAGCAGCCGTTGCAGCAAGGCCTGCTTTTCCGGCTGGTCTTCCAGTGCGCGCTGGTAGAGTGCGGCCTCGGAGCGGTAGATGACTTCGGCTTCCTTCAGATTGTTGGCCGCCAGGGTGGCGCCGCTGGAGACCAGATCACAGATGGCTTCCGCCGTGCCCAGCCGGGGGGCGATTTCCACCGAGCCGGACAGATAGGCGATACCGGCCCGTACACCGTTACGGTCGAGAAAATCCTGCAGCAGATAGGGATAGCTGGTGGCGATGTGGCGGCCAGCCAGTTGTTCGATGGACTGATAGTCGAAATCCCTTTTCACCGCAATGGAAAGACGGCAGCGGCCATAGCCCAGCCCGCGCACGCGCTCGAGCGGGTAGGGCTGGCCCTTGGCCTGGGCCTTGAGGCGGTTTTCCTCGGCCACATTGTCGCCCACCAGTCCCAGGTCGCAGATGCCTTCGCGGAGGAATTCCGGAATGTCGTCGTCCCGCACCAGCAGGAGATCCACCGGCATGTTCTGGCCAAAGCAGAACAGTTCGTCCTTGCTGCGGGTAAATTCCAGCCCGCAGCGTTCCAGCAGTTCCAGGGATTTTTCCGTCAGACGGCCGGATTTCTGGATGGCGATTTTCAGTCGTTGGCTCATGAGTCGGTCTCTTGTGTGTTCAGGGTTTGCAGTGCGGCCTGGTAACCACCGTTGCCCAGTTCGAGAAAACGGGCCACCCGGCCGATAGTGGTGACACTGACCCCGGTGCGGTCGTGGATGGCGCGGTAGGACAGTCCCTGCTGCAGTAACTGTACCACCTGCCAGCGGTCGGCCATGGCCTGGAGTTCCGCCGGTGTGCACAAATCCAGCAGAAAGGCGCGGATGCTGGCGCAATCGGGCAGGCGGCTCAGGGTCCGGGCCAGCTCGTCCAGTTGTTGTTGCCAGGCCAGGGCGGCCTCGGGGGCTTTGGGCTTCATGTTCTACTGTATTAACGTGATATTACAGTGGATGATAGCAGGGCGTTGGCAGCCTGGCAATAGTTGCCGGGGCGTTCGTGTGTGTGACCCTGGATGGCGATTTTTGAAGGGATTCACAAAACCATGGCGGCCATGACCAAAGTCCCTTGGCAAACAGGGGCGTCATCCTTCATGATTGTCCTTTTTTGCGCAAAAGGGGGCGTGGAATGATCCGCATTTGTCTGGTGGACGATCATGATATCGTGCGTACCGGGCTACGGATGGTGCTGGAAAAGGAAAAGGATCTGGAAGTGGTGGGGGAGATGCCGGATGGGGAGACCGCCCTGCGGGAAATGCGCAGGCTCAAGCCGGACGTGGTGCTGCTGGATCTCAGCCTCCCCGGGGTCAGTGGTGTGGAGGTGGCGCGCAAGTTGCGGCAGTCCATGCCGGAGCTGGCCATCATCGCCCTGACTTCGATGAAAAAGGTCTCCTTCCCCAAGATGCTGCTGGAACTGGGCGCGCTGGGCTATCTCACCAAGGATAATCCGGCCGGCGAGGTGGTCGATGCCATTCGTCGGGTGGCGGTGGGCAAGCGTTATATCTGCCAGGAAATCGCGCAGAAGATCACCGAGGATCTGATGAGTGGCAAGCAATCGCCCTTCGATGAGCTTTCCGCCCGCGAGCTGGAAGTGTTGCTGATGAACCTCAAGGGCATGAAACCCACGGCCATTGCCGAGGAATTGAACCTGAGCCCCAAGACCGTTTCCACCTATCGTCATCGCATCTTCGAAAAGCTGGAGGTCGAGACCGATGTGGAACTGATGCGACTGGCCATGGAGCATGGCCTGATGTCCGAAGAGGGCGGATAATCGCGCGTCATTTGCCGCGGGCAGGGTGGATTTTGGCAGCCGCGGGCAGGATTTCTGTTGTATGCTCCCGGCTTTCCAGCATGACCGGGCATACCCATGTTAAAACGGATGCTGTTTGCTTGTTTGCTGGCTGGCCAGGTTGCGCAGGCCATGGATTTCGTTACCACCCAGCAAGTGGATCAGGCCCTGCGTGATTATCCCTTGCTGCCGGCCGGTCCCTATCGTCAGGATATCACTCCGCCAGAACAGTTGCTGGGCCATCCGCTGGGCCAGCGCCCCGCCAGCCCGGAAGAGCTGATGCAGGCGGTGGAAACCTGGGTGCGTCAAAGCCCTCGCCTGAAGCTGGAGGCCTATGGCCAGACCCACGAAGGCCGTCCGCTGGTGCTGGTGGTGGCTACCGACCCGACACGCATGGATCAGCTGGACACCGTGCAGACAGCCATGCAGCGATTGCACGATCCGGAGGGTCTGGGTGAGCGAGAAGCGGAACAGCTGATCGAACAGACCCCGGCGGTGGCCTGGATGGCCTATTCCATTCACGGCAATGAATCCTCCGGTTCCGATGCCGCGCTGGCCTTGTTGTACTGGCTGGCTGCTTCCGAAAGCGAGGACGTCCACCAGCTGTTGCGCGAGCTGGTCATCGTCATCGACCCCAGCATGAACCCGGATGGTCGCGCCCGTTTCGTGCAATCCATGCGCGAGTTTGCCGGCCGGCAGCCGAATCTCGATCACCAGTCCCTGCAGCATCAGGGTCGCTGGCCTTACGGCCGCACCAACCACTACTGGTTCGACCTCAATCGGGATTTCATCTTCGGCATTCACCCGGAAACCGTGGGTCGCATACGGGCCATGAACCGCTGGCGTCCCGTTTTCATGATCGACGCCCATGAACAGGGCGCCATGGATACCTACCTGTTTGCTCCACCGCGCGAGCCGATCAATGCGCAGGTACATCCGCGCATCCATCGCTGGCTCAACCGTTTCGCGGAGGAACAGGCGGCGGCCTTCGATGCGCGGGCCTGGCCCTATTTCAACGGGGAATGGTTTGAAGATCTCTACCCCGGCTATTCCTCCTACATCCAGTTCAAGGGCACGGTGCACATTCTCTATGAACAGGCCCGACTGCATCAGGACGGCATACGTGGCTACAACGGCCGGCTCACCGCCTATGCCGAATCGGTGGATCACCAGTTCACCAGTTCCCGGGTCAATCTGGAAACCCTGCGCAAGCACCGCAAGGCCATGCTGGCGGATTATCTGGCGGAAAAACGCGAGGCCATCCGCCGTGACGGCCCCTTTGCTAAGACCAGCTTTGCCGTGCTGCCTTCGGCCAACCCGGCCCGCTTGCAACGGTTCCTGCATGCATTGGACTTGCAGGAATTTCGCTATGGCTGGCTGAACAAGGCCGTGACCGTGCGCAAGGCCCGCGATACCCTCGGCCGGGAGCTGGATCGGGTCGAGCTGCCCGCCGGTACGCTGGTCATTCCCGCCCGTCAGCCGGACGCCCGCCTGTTGATGACCATGCTGGAACTGGATACCGTCATTCGGCCCGAAGTGCTGAAAAAGGAACGCGAAGGCGTGATTCGCGATGGCAGCTCGCAGATGTACGATGTCACCGCCTGGAATCTGGGCATGATGTACGACCTGCCGCTGCTGCAGTTGCCGCGTGCGCTGGAAGGGCAGGCCGGCAGGCCGGTCATGGCGGAAAAAGCCGCTTTCGACGCGCAGGCACTGGCCTGGATCATCCCCAACCGCAGTGATGAACTGCCGGTCATCGCTGCCCGACTGATGCAGGCCGGCGTGGTGGTGCGGCGCATCGCCGAAGCCGGCGAACTGGGCGGTCAGGCCTTCCCGGCCGGCTCCCTGGCCGTCACCCGCCATGACCAGCGGCAGCCGGGCTGGGAAAAGCGGGTCCAGGCCGAGGCAAAAACCAGTACCCTGCCATTTTTGCCCACCCACTCCGGGCTGGGAGCGGAAGACTTGCCCGATATTGGCGGTGAGCGTTTTCAACTGCTCTACCCGCCACGCATCGGCCTGTTGGTGGATGAACGCACGGATGACACCGATGCCGGCGCCATCCGCTGGTTGCTGGATACACAATTGCAACTGCGTCACAGCTTGCTGAATCTGGCGGAGGTGTCCGCGCTGGATCTGCGCAGCTACAATGTGCTGCTGCTGCCACAGCGTTCCGGCAGCCTGCCAAAATCCACCATTCAGGCATTGAAAACCTGGGTGGAGCAGGGCGGAACCCTGATAGCCAGTGGCAACAGCAGTGGCAGTCTGCTGGCTGCTGGCGAGAAATGGCTCAAGACCCGCGCCCTGCCCAAGGCACTGGATAAGCCGCAGTCCGCACGCAACAGCCTGCACCGGCAATGGCTGTTGCAGACCGGAGTCAACATCGACGCACAAGCTTTGAGTCGGCCCTGGGTCGAGCCGGTGCAATACCCCTGGGAACGAGGCAAGCTGACACTGTACAGCAGCACGCAGGCGCGGGAAAAGGATCGCTGGCTCAAGCGGTTCATGCCCCAGGGGGCCTTTGTGGCCGCCACGGCGGATCGGCACCACTGGCTGGCCGACGGGCTGGAGGCGCAACTGCCCCTGCTGGTATCCCGCGGCCCGGTACTGATTCCGCCGGAAACGGCAGAAGCCGTGGTGCGTCTGGGCGTGTTGGAAAAGGATGACAAGGTAACCAGTCAGGCCCTGCTATGGACAGCCGTGCCCAAACAGTATCGCCTGCGCATGCGTGTCAGCGGGCTGTTGTGGCCGGAGGCGTCCCTGCGACTGGCCGGTTCCGCCTGGCTGCTGCGGGAAGGCCACGGCATGGGGCAGGTTATCCTCTTTGCCCAGCCGCCTGCATTCCGGGGCAGTACGCTGGCGGGGTTGCGTGCCCTGGCCAATGCCATCGTGCTGGGCCCTGGCCTGGGTGCGCAAGGGGAACCGGTGTTGCCCTGAAGCGGTTTCAAATCAGGGGACGGCTCAGAATGAATAGTGCGCAAAGAGCCCGGCTGGGCGTACAATATGCGCCTTTGAAAGCCGAGGCCAACGGGTGAAAGGGCAAGCAAACATTCTGGATGGCAAGGCCACCGCGGATCGCATCATCGCGCAGGTTGCGCAACAGGTGGATGCGCGGCTGACGGCCGGTTTACCCAGGCCGGGGCTGGCGGTGGTGTTGGTGGGCGAGGATCCCGCCTCGCGTGTCTACGTGGGCAACAAGAAAAAGGCCTGCGAGCGGGCGGGCATTCATACCTGGAGCATCGAGCTGCCAGCGGACACCAGCCAGCAGGAACTGCTGGATGTGGTGGATCGGCTCAATGACGACCCGGCGGTGCACGGGATTCTGGTGCAACTGCCGCTGCCAGCCCATCTGGATGCCACCGAAGTGACCGAGCGCATTCGCCCGGACAAGGATGTGGATGGCTTCCACCCCTTCAATGTCGGCAAGCTGGCCTTGCGGCAGCCGGCGCTCTCGCCTTGCACCCCGCGCGGCATCATGCGCCTGTTGCATGAGTACGACATTCCCGTGCGTGGCCGCAATGCCGTGGTGGTGGGCGCCTCCAATATTGTTGGCCGGCCCATGTATCTGGAACTGCTGATGGCTGGTGCCACGGTGACCAATTGCCATCGCTTCACCCATGACCTGCCCGGACGCGTAGCCGAGGCCGAAATACTGGTGGTGGCCGTGGGCAAGCCTGGCATCGTACGGGGCGAGTGGGTACGGGCGGGTGCCGTGGTGGTGGATGTGGGCATCAACCGCAGGGAGGACGGTGGTTTGTGTGGTGATGTGGATTTCGAGCGGGCGGCGGAAAGAGCCGGCTGGATCACCCCGGTGCCCGGAGGCGTCGGCCCGATGACGGTGGCCACCCTGCTGGTCAATACCTTGCAGGCCGCTGGTGATGTGCTCTGGCCGGTGGATGGCAAGGGGCGTTTTCTCTGATGACACGCCGGGTATTTCTGTTGTTGCTGCTGTTGTTGTCGCTGTCCGGCTGCGCCAATCTGGCCCGGCAGGCCGGTCAGCGCATGGCGGCCGATCTGTCAGCAGTCATGCAGGATCATACCGACCCCGACACCGTGGCCGAGGCCATGCCGGCCTACCTTCTGCTGCTGGACGCGCTCGTGCGTCAAAATCCACAGTCGGCAGACACCCTGTTCAGCGCCAGTCGCCTGTATGCCACCTATGGCGGGAATTTCGTGCAGAACCCCCGGCGCGCAGCCACGCTGACGGAACGGGCGCGGGCCTACGCAGATCGCGCCTTCTGCCTGCAATGGCAACCCTGGTGCCAGCGTGATCCGGCACAACTGTCGGCTCTCATTGAGTCGCTGAAAACCCTGCCGGTCCGGCAGCTGGATGCCTTGTATCAAACGGCCACTGCCTGGACCGCCTGGGCACAAACGCATACGGATGACTGGAATGCGGTGGCGGAAATTCCCCTGATTCAGGCGATGTTTGCCCGGGTGGAAGCACTGGACGCACAATATGACCATGGCCGCCTCCAGTTGTATCTGGCGGTGCTCAATACCTTGCTGCCACCGGCATATGGTGGCCAGCCCGAGGTTGCCCGGGCGTATTTCGAGAAGGCCATGCAACTCAGCCAGGGCCGTGATTTGATGGTGCCGGCGCTGTATGCCCGCCACTATGCCAGGCTGGTGTTCGACCAGTCCTTGCATGACCGTCTTTTGAAGCAGGTATTGTCAGCAGATCCCCGGCAACCGGGTCTGACCTTGAGTAACCTGCTGGCACAGCGGCAGGCCCGGCGGTGGTTGCAGGAATCCAACGATTATTTTTAGGGTAGGCCAATGAAAAGCTGGATCGCCTTGTTATGGATGCTCGTCATGTTGCCGGCGCAGGCGGGCATGGTACTGAAGCTGGCTACATCTGTGCCCGACGGCACCACCTGGATGAAGGCCATGCGCCAGGCGGGCAAGACCATCGAGGAAAAAACCGAAGGCCGGGTCAGGCTCAAGTTCTATCCGGGTGGGGTCATGGGTACCGATACCACGGTGCTGCGCAAGATCCGTGTCGGACAGGTGCACGGTGCCGCCTTTACCGGTGGCGAATTGTCCACCCTCACCAATGACGCCCAGTTCTACACCACGCCTTTTCTGCTGCGGACCCTGGATGAAGTGCAAAGGGTACGGCAGGCGCTGGACCCGCAGATTCGCGCCAGTATCGAGAGCAAGGGCATGGTGGTGCTGGGCATGTCCGGCGGTGGTTTTGCCTATCTGATGTCCTCCAGAACGGAAACCCGTGATCTGGATGCCATGCGCCAGCGCAAGGTCTGGGTGCCGGTGGGAGACGCGCTCAATACCCGTGTCCTGCGGGAAATCGGTATTTCCCCGGTGCCTCTTTCCCTGGCGGATGTGTATACGGGCCTGCAAACCGGCCTGGTGGATACCGTGGCCACCACTACCACCGGCGCACTGGCTTTCCAGTGGTTCACCCGCCTGAAAATGATGCTGGATGTACCCCTGGGTTATGTGATGGGCTATCTGGTAGTGGATCAACGCTTTTTCCGTCGTATCCAGCCACAGGATCAACAAGTGGTACGTTCGGTATTGCAGGAGACGTTCGAGCACCTGGATCAGCTGAGCCGGGAAGAAAACGCCAAGGCCAAGACCGTTTTGCTGCAAAGGGGGGTTCGTCTGGAACACATGACCGAGCCGGAGCGCAAGCGCCTGCAACAGGCTGTGGACGCGGCACTGGAACGGGTGATCGCCGAGGGCCTGATTTCCAGAAAGCTGTATGACCAGGCCATTCAGCTGTTGAAGGCCAGCCGTGCCCAACCCTGAGCGTCTGCACCGCTGGTTGCATGGCCTGCATCGGCTGGAAGACGGCCTGCTCACCGGATTGTTGCTGGGCAGCTTGCTGCTGGCGTTGTTGCAGATCGTGCTGCGCAGCTTCTTTGATACGGGGCTGGTCTGGATTGGCCCGCTTTTGCGCATCCTGATGGTCTGGCTGGGCCTGTGGGCCGGGATGATTGCCGCGCGCCATGGTCGCCATATCACCATGGATGCGTTGAGCCCCTACCTGCCAGCGGCCTGGAAGATTCGCCTGCGCCGTTTGACAGATGCTTTCAGTTTCGGGGTCTGCCTGCTGCTGGCCTGGTTCAGTGGCCAGATGGTAAGCATGAGCTACCAGTATGCCGATACCGGCCCGCTGGGCTGGCCTCTGTGGGCCTTGCAGTGGATATTGCCACTGGCTTTTTCGGTGATGGCGCTGCGCTATCTTGTACATGCCATACTGGGCTGGGAAGCGCCGACAGGCCCTGAATGGGAGCAGCCGGAGCTGTCACGGGGCGCGCAGCGAGGCGGCAGATGAGCATGATCTGGCTTTTGGCGGTCTTGCTGGGCGCGCCCTTGTTCGTGGTCATCGCGGCGGTGGCCTTTCAGGGCTTTTATCAGCAAGGCGTGGACCTGTCCGTGGTGGCCATCGAGTTCTGGCGCTTGACGGAATTGCCCGCGCTGGAGGCCATCCCCTTCTTTACCTTTGCCGGCTATCTGCTCAGCGAAAGCGGCGCGCCGGCCCGGCTGGTACGCCTCAGTGATGCCCTGCTGGGCTGGATGCCCGGTGGCCTGGCGGTGGTCACCATCGTGGGCAGCGCCTTCTTCACCGCCTTCACTGGTGCTTCCGGCGTGACCATCATTGCCCTGGGGGCCCTGCTGTATCCGGCGCTGGTGCAGGGGGGCTACGGGCAACGCTTCAGCCTGGGGCTGGTCACCAGCGCCGGCAGCATGGGCCTGCTGTTCGCCCCGGCCTTGCCGCTGATTCTCTATGGCGTGGTGGCGCAGCAGACCCTGGCCCAGATGGGGCAGGGTGGGCAGGTCGGCATCGACCAGATGTTTCGTGCTGGCGTGCTGCCCGGCTTGTTGATGGTGGCCTTGCTCACCCTGTGGGCCATCCGGCAGGCACCGGCACGCAAAGAGCCAGTAGAAAGGCCGGCCTTGACTGCCGTGTTGCGGGAATCGGCCTGGGAGCTGCCTTTGCCCGTGCTGGTACTGGGCGGGATCTATGGCGGCTGGTTTGCGGTATCCGAGGCGGCTGCGGTGACCGCGGCCTATGTGCTGGTGGTGGAAGTGGCGATACGGCGCGAGATTTCCTGGCGGGCCCTGCCGCGTATCAGCCGGGAATCCATGCTGCTGGTGGGGGCGATTTTGTTGATCCTGGGGGTCTCGCTGGCTTCCACCAACCTGATGGTGGATCAGGGCGTGCCCGAACAATTGTTTCAGTGGTTGTCGCAACGGGTCAGTTCGGCACAGACCTTTCTCTGGCTGTTGCTGGCCTTTTTGCTGCTGCTGGGCATGGTGCTGGATATTTTTTCCGCCCTGGTGCTGGTGGTGCCGATGATCCTGCCCCTGGGACTGGCCTATGGCATCCACCCGGTGCATCTGGGGGTGATCTTTCTGGCCACGATGCAACTGGGGTATTTGACGCCGCCGGTAGGCATGAACCTGTTTATTGCCGCCTGGCGCTTTGAGCAGCCGGTATTGCAGGTGTATCGCGCCAGTTTGTCTTTTTTTCTGGTGCTGCTGCTGGCGGTGATCGTGATCGCCTTCTGGCCGGCCGTGTCGCTGTTCTGGGTACAATGAAAGGTGGTTGTGACTTTGGTATACAATGTACATTTCGTGCAGACGGGCCTTTCATGGCGCATGATGTGCCCGGTCCCCGGTAATCCAACAACGGAGTGCGTGTGACGATGAATGGAAACTTTCTGAAAGTAGGCAAGAAATCCGCTACTGACAATAGCTTTGCTGCAGAGCCCAAGCAGGTCCGGGCATGGCTGGAAAATCTGCCCATGGCCAACCCGGCCAGTGCGGGCAAGGCCATTTTCGAAAAACTCAAGGCCATCAGTGAACTGTCTCTGGTGCCGAAATACCGTTTCCAGATGCTGGAAACCCTGCTGGAACCCATGGACCAGATTCTCCAGCACATGACCCGTGCCTATATGGGCAAGCCTTTCCCGCTGAATGTCAAAAGCCGCAATGCAGGCTTGATCGTGCGCGAGTTCTGCCGGTTGATGGCACAAAACTACGCACAGGTGGCTTATGACCTGGGCGGTTTCGAGGGCAGTGTCTCCCTGTTGCATCGTGGGGTGAATATTGCCGCACTGCACCGTGCGCTGTGGTTCATGAAAAAACTGCAGGTCAATCTCTATCATCTCTACAGTCAGTACCCGCCGGGATTCTGGCTGGACCTGCATGGCTTGTATGCCGCGGCCGAAAAGAGCAAGCGTGTCGAAAAAGTGCAGAAAAGCGAGCAATGGGCCGGTCTGCCGCCAACTTCGGCGGCATCCGTGCGGACCCAGTGCCTGGTGCTGGCCGCTTCCAATCCCTATCGCCTGCGGCAACAGGCCGTCAGTGCGCTGGAGCAGTTTCTGCAGCAATGGAATCCCAAGCTGGAGATTCGCTGTGGCACTGGCCAGACAGAAGCCGAGGGCATGTATTTCTTCTCGCCGGATGTGGATATGCCGCCCACGCGGCTGTTGCCACAGGCCCAGCATTCCCGGACCTGCTGCATGAATATTGAGGCGCTGGCCACTGCTTTGCCGGAAGCCGACAGAAATGCCGCTGCCAGCGCGCCCCGAGAGCAATATCTGGACCATTTACGTCAGGAATGGGGCGTGATGCAGGCGCGCGAACACCAGCGCCTGGAGGGCCAGCACCGGCTGGAGACCATTTTTGGCATGAGCCATGTGCACTATCGCATGTCGGGCAATACACCCTTCGAGAAGTTTGTGGAAAAAAGCGGCATCCAGACGCAGGCCGATGACGCCAGTCTGGGCAGCTGGCTGGGCAAGAGCCTGCTGGATCATGAAGAAGCGTTGATCAGTGAAGCGCAGGTGCTGGATCAGAGCCTGGGTGGTTACCGCCTGCGCTGGAGTGGGGATGAAGTCATCCGTGCACAGGTGGGGGAACTGGTGGGCCTGACCCTGCCCGGCGAGGAGGAAGACCGGGATTGGGTGCTGGGCGTGATTCGCTGGATGAATGTGAACAAGGCACACATCGAAGCAGGCGTGCAGTTGTTGAGTCATCACATTGTGCCGGCGGTGATCAAATACCAGGGGCGCGGGCAAAATCCCACTTTCCTGCGTGCGCTCATGCTCAATGGCGGCCCGTTCCAGACGCCGCAACATACCCTGGTACTGCCGGCTACGGTCAGTGATGTGCCGGAGTCCCTGCTGCTGGCCTGGCTGGCGGACGAAATCGATGTGCTGGATCAGCGGGTGGAGCGCGTTCGGCCCACGCAGGTGCTGGAACGCAACCAGGCCTTTGTGCAGCTGGATTATGAAATGGATGCCACCACGCCGGAAGCAGACCCGGCCTTTGCGCTGGACAAGGACACGGCCCCCGAAGAACCTTCTCTGACCTGGGACGATCTGTGAACGCTTCCACACCCATGCCTTGCGGGCCGGGCACGCGCCGCCGGAGCCGGCCGGTACAGATAGGCCCCGTACAGGTGGGCGGGGATGCCCCGGTGGTGGTGCAATCCATGACCAATACCGATACGGCGGATGTGGATGCATCGGTGGAGCAGGTACAGCAACTGGCCGAGGCCGGTTCCGAGCTGGTTCGCCTGACCGTCAACAACGAAGCGGCTGCCCGTGCCATTGTCGAAATCCGCCAGCAGCTGGATGCACGGGGTTGCTCGGTGCCGCTTGTGGGAGACTTTCATTTCAACGGCCATCGTCTGCTGGAAGCGGTGCCGGAATGCGCCCAGGCATTGGCCAAGCTGCGCATCAACCCGGGCAATGTGGGTTTTGGCCAGAAACGCGACGACCAGTTTCTGCAGATGATCGAGCAGGCCCTGCGCTGGGACAAGCCCGTGCGCATCGGGGTCAACTGGGGCAGTCTCGATCAGCAGTTGCTGGCACGGATGATGGATGAAAACAGCCAGCGGGCCGAGCCCTGGTCTTCCCGCGCCCTGCTGCGGGA
>WFUE01000110.1 GCA_015485125.1 Lysobacterales bacterium
CTTCCAAGGTGGATTCGCGCACCATCCTCGACCAGATGGGCGCCGAGCAGCTGCTGGGTCATGGCGACATGCTGTTCATGGACCGGGGCATGCCGGTGGAACGGGTGCATGGTGCCTATGTGTCCGACGAGGATGTGCACCAGGTCACCGGTTACCTGAAGAAGCACTATGAGCCGGACTATGACGACTCGGTACTGAATGAACTCCAGGCGGCACCCGGCGGTCAGACCATTGGTGCCACCGGCCTGCCGGAAGACCCCGGCGGTGAGCAGGATGATCTCTACGACCAGGCCGTGGCCATTGTCACCGAGAGCCGGCGTGCGTCGATTTCCTATGTGCAGCGCCGTCTCAGCGTGGGCTACAACCGGGCCGCGCGCATGATCGAGGAAATGGAACTGGCCGGCGTGGTCAGCCCGCCCAACGAGAAGGGGCAGCGCGAAGTGCTGGCCCCGCCACCACCGGAATGAAACCATGATCCCAACGCGCCACTTTCTGCTGATTCTGCTGCTGGCCATGCCCGCCGCCCGGGCCAACCTGTTGCAGGATTTTCTCGCCCCGGTACAGGCCTTCAAGGCCCGTTTCGTGCAGCGGACGCTGGATGAGCAGGGGCGGGTGCAAGGCGAAGACCGTGGCTGGATGCTGCTGGCACGCCCCAATCGCTTCCACTGGCAGGTGGAAGCCCCTTTCCCGCAGCTCATTGTCTCCGACGGGCAGGAACTGTGGCAGGTGGATCCGGAGCTCGATCAGGCCACCCACCAGCGCCTGCAAGGCAATGAGACCCAGGGCTGGCTCTGGGCCTGGACCCACCCCGACCGGCTGGAAGAACGCTTTGAAGTGGAAGAGAAAAAGGAAGCTCCGGGTACCGGCCGGCTCTACCTGCACGCCCGGGACGATGCCGGCGTGCAGACCCTGATTCTGCAATTCGACGGCGGTCAGCCGGTGCGCATTGTTTCGCAGGACGCCCTGGGCGGTACCGTGGCCATCGAGCTCAGCCGGCTGGAGATCAACCCGGCCTTCGGCCCGGAGGACTTCCGCTTCGAACCGCCGGAAGGCATGGATGTGCTGCAACAGGACGAACTGGACCTTCAGCCCCGGTGAACGCGGTGGACGACCTGTTTGCCAGCACACCCCCCGCCGGCCAGCCTCTGGCCGAGCGCATGCGCCCGCGCACGCTGGATGACATGGTGGGCCAGCGGCACCTGCTGGGCGAGGACAAGCCCCTGCGCCGGGTGCTGGAGCAGGGGCAGGTGCATTCGATGATCTTCTGGGGGCCGCCCGGCTGTGGCAAGACCACCCTGGCCCGGCTCATTGCCCGCTGCACCCAGGCGGAAATGCTGGCCCTTTCCGCCGTGCTCTCCGGCGTGGCCGATATTCGCAAGGCGGTGGACCATGCCCGCCAGCGTCAGGCCGCCGGTGGCCGTACCCTGCTGTTTGTGGATGAGGTACACCGCTTCAACAAGGCTCAGCAGGACGCCTTTCTGCCCCATGTGGAAGACGGCACCGTGGTCTTCATCGGCGCCACCACCGAAAACCCCTCCTTCGAGCTGAACAATGCCCTGCTGTCGCGCAGCCGGGTCTATGTGCTGCAACCGGTGGACGAGGCCGACATTCTCCAACGCCTGCAACAGGCCCTGCGCGATGAAACCCACGGCCTGGGGCGGCTGCGCCTGCAGGCCGAGGACGAAGCCCTGCAATTGCTGGCGCAGGCAGCGGATGGCGATGTGCGCCGGGCGCTCAACAGCCTGGAAATGGCCGCTGACCTGGCCGGGGAGCGGGGCCGGCTGGATGTAACCACCGTGCGCCAGATCATTGGCGAGGGCTGGCGCCGTTTCGACAAGGGCGGCGAGGCCTTCTACGACCAGATCTCCGCCCTGCACAAATCCGTGCGCAACTCCAACCCGGATGCCGCCCTGTATTGGTTCGCGCGCATGCTCGATGGCGGCTGCGATCCGCTGTATGTGGCCCGCCGGGTGGTACGCATGGCCTCGGAAGATGTGGGCAACGCCGACCCGCGCGCCCTGCAACTGGCCCTGAACGCCTGGGAAGTGCAGGAGCGGCTCGGCAGCCCGGAAGGTGAACTGGCCATCGCCCAGGCTCTGGTCTATCTGGCCTGCGCTCCGCGCAGCAACGCCGTTTACACCGCCTGGAAAGCAGCGATGAAAACCGTGAAGGAAACCGGCTCGCTGGAAGTGCCGCTGGCCCTGCGCAACGCCCCCACGAAACTGATGAAGGAGCTGGACTACGGCAAGGCCTACCAGTACGACCACGACTGCCCGCAGGGCTTCGCCCCCGCGCAGCGCTGCTTTCCGGAAGCCTTGGGTGAAACCGTCTTCTACCAGCCGCCGCCCCGTGGGCTGGAGCAACGTATTGCCGAAAAACTGCAACAATTCAGGCAGGCACGGGCGCAGGCCAATGCCACGCAGCCTGCCACGGAGGAGAAATCGTCATGATGCCCTGGTCACAGCTGTTCTGGATCGCCCTCGGCGGGGCGCTGGGTGCGCTGGGTCGCTTCTGGGCCGGTCACCTGGTACACCTGTGGCTGCCACGGGATTTTCCCTGGGGCACCCTGACGGCCAACCTGCTCGGCTCCATGCTCATCGGCCTGGCCTTCGTGCTCATCGTGCAACGCTCGGAACTGGACGCCGCCTGGCGCATGGCCGTGGTGGTGGGGTTTCTCGGAGCCTTCACCACTTTTTCCACCTTCTCGCTGGAGAATGTGCTCATGCTGCAAAACGGCGAATGGCTGCGTGCAAGCCTGTACATGAGCCTGAGTCTGTCGGGCTGTATTGCCGGCACCTGGGCCGGTACAATAGTCGGCCGTTTTTTCATCTGACCGGAGTGCCCGTTCATGCTCGACCCGCAACTGATACGCAAGGATCTGGAAGCCACCGCCGCACAACTCAAGCGCCGGGGCTTCGATCTGGATGTGGCCTGGCTCCAGGCAATGGAAGAAAAACGCAAGGCCCTGCAGGTGGAAACCGAAAACCTGCAAGCCGAGCGCAATCGCAAGTCCAGGGAAATCGGCCAGGCCAAGGCGCGGGGCGAGGATGCCTCGGCCATCATGGCGGAGGTGGGCCGCTTCTCCGAACAGCTCAAGGCCAACGAGCGGGCACTGGCCGAATTGAAGCAGCAACTGGAAGACTACCTGCTGGGTGTGCCCAATCTGCCCCATGCCTCCGTACCGGAAGGCCAGGATGAAAACGACAATGTGGAAATCCGCCGCTGGGGCGAGGTGCCCACCTTCGACTTCGAACCCCGTGACCATGTGGATCTGGGCCAGGCCCTGGGGGGGCTGGACAGCGAAACCGCCGCCAAGCTGGCCGGCAGTCGCTTCACCTTGCTCAAGGGGCCGCTGGCACGCCTGCACCGCGCGCTGGCCCAGTTCATGCTGAACCTGCACACCGAAGAACACGGCTATATCGAAGTTATTCCGCCCTATCTGGTCAACCCGGAAACCATGACCGGCACCGGCCAGTTGCCCAAGTTTGGAGACGACGCCTTCGCCACCACCGACGAACCGCCGCGCTACCTCATTCCCACGGCGGAAGTGCCGCTGACCAATATCGTCCGCGACGAGATTCTCGAAGGCGACAGCCTGCCGCTGAAAATGACCGGTCACACGCCCTGTTTCCGCCGCGAGGCCGGCAGTTATGGCAAGGATGTACGCGGCATGATCCGCCAGCATCAGTTCGAAAAGGTGGAGCTGGTGCAAATCGTCCGGCCGGAAGAATCCTGGGACGCACTGGAAGCCCTCACCCGCCACGCGGAAAAAGTACTGCAAAAGCTGGAATTGCCCTATCGCGTGCTCACCCTCTGCACTGGTGACATGGGCTTTTCCGCCGCCAAGACCTACGATCTGGAAGTGTGGCTGCCGGCACAAAACTGCTACCGTGAAATCTCCTCCTGCAGCAACACCGCGGACTTTCAGGCCCGGCGCATGAAAGCTCGCTGGCGCAACCCGGAAACCGGCAAGCCGGAACTGGTGCATACCCTGAACGGCTCCGGCCTGGCCGTGGGTCGCGCGCTGGTGGCGGTGCTGGAAAACTACCAGCAGGCCGACGGCTCGGTGGTGGTACCCACCGTGTTGCGACCCTACATGGGCGGGCTGGAAGTGCTGCGCGCCCCATGAACCAACAGGCGCCGGTCAGCACCGCCCAGCGGGACATGCTGGCCAACCGCCTGCGCAAGAACCTCAAGCAATTGGGCCGCTGGGCGCGGCGCGCAGGCGTACAGGCCTGGCGGCTCTACGATGCCGACCTGCCGGAATTTGCCCTGGCCGTGGACCTCTACCACACCCTGGATGACGGCCTGCACGTGGTGGTGCAGGAATACCAGGCCCCGGCCCATATTCCGGAAGAAAAAACCCGTGCCCGCCGTGAAGCCGGGCTGGCGGTCGTGGCGGAAGTGCTGCAACTGGACGCGGCCCATCTGCACTTCAAACTGCGTCAGCGGCAGAAGGGCAAGGCCCAGTACGAAAAACTGGCGGAAAAGGGCAATCGCCACTGGGTGGAAGAAGACGGCCTGCAATTCGAAGTGAACTTCGACGACTATCTGGATACCGGCCTGTTCCTCGACCACCGCATCACCCGCGCCCTGCTGCGGCAAGCCGCGCATGGGCTGCACTGCCTCAATCTCTTCGCCTACACCGGCACCGCCAGCGTACACATGGCCGCCGGTGGCGCGGCCGCCACCACCACCGTCGATCTTTCCCGCACCTATCTGGACTGGGCTGGCCGCAACCTCGCGCGCAACGGCTTTGACAACCGCGAACAGCACCGGCTCATCCACAATGACTGCCTGCAATGGCTGGAGCAGGGCGGCGATGGCCAGCGCTACGATCTGGTCTTTCTCGACCCACCCAGCTTCTCCACCTCCAGCCGCATGCGCCGCACACTGGACATCCAGCGCGACCATGTGGAACTCATCGGCTACCTGCGCCGCCTGCTCAAACCCGGCGGCAAACTGTTGTTCTCCAACAACCTGCGCCGCTTCAAACTGGATGAAGGGGCACTGAGCCACTGGCAACCTGAAAACATCAGCCGGCAAACCCTCCCCGAAGACTACCGCCGCAACCCCCGCATCCATCAGGCCTGGTGGCTTACCCGCCCAGTCTCAACCACCAGCCCCTGGGGCTAAATAGAGCAGATTATGCAAATGGATGGCATATTGTGTAAGCTGTAACAACAAAGGATCACAGGTACGGGATGTAAGTATGGGCAAGAACCCGATCAGGATAAACACACTTGTTAGCCCAATAGACAGCGCGCTGTCTATTGGGCTGTTAGAGGTCAATTAAATGCAATGTCATCTTTGTCAAAATGATCGAAAGTTGTGTAGTTCACACATCGTACCTGAGTTTTTGTATCGTGACTTGTATGACGATAACCACAAACTAATGGGTGTCACTGGGAAAGGCAATAAGGGGTGGAAACCGCTCCAAAAAGGTATACGTGAGGATCTACTTTGTTCTCGCTGTGAACAACATTTAAATGACAAATATGAAAAACCTTTTTTTAAACAATGGAAAATTGAAAATTCACTGCCACGTCATATGAATCAAGAATCGGTTTTCTCTGCAAATTATGATTACCTCACGTTCAAGCTTTTTCATCTAAGCATTCTCTTTCGCGCATCAATTAGCTCCCTTCCTACATTCCAAGAGGTGAGTCTTGGTAAACATGAAAAGCGCATAAGGGAAATGCTTGTAAATAAGGATCCCGGACAAGAATGGGAGTATCCAATTTTTGCTTTTGTAGTCCTTAACGGGAGTAACAAAGTGGAGAATAGGTTTATTTCACAACCTATTTC
>WFUE01000111.1 GCA_015485125.1 Lysobacterales bacterium
CTTACGCTTTTTTTCGCAAACACAGGCTTTCTGACGCCCATTTGACGCTTTCCACGGGCCAAATCGGCTGGCATGAACCTTGCTCCATGGATTCACGAGCGGTGCGAGTTCGCGCCGGAAGTGAGGAGGGAGGCATCGCATGCCCATTTCGGTCAAGCAGGCGCTGGGGTTGAATCCCCTGGTACTGAAGCTGACAGAACAGCGCAGTACGCTGCTGGCATCCAACCTGAGTAATGCGGCCACGCCGGGTTACAAGGCCCGGGACATGGATTTTTCCTTCGAGTTGCGCCGCCAGGCTGGCCTGCTGTCTCCGCAAGTACCGCTGGCCACCACCCAGGCCGCGCATATCGGCCCCTTGCCCGAAGTCACCGCCCGGGACGTGGCGCAGTATCGTGTCCCCGTCAGTCCTTCGCTGGATGGCAATACCGTGGACGAGGAGATGGACCGGGCGCGCTTTGCCGAAAACGCCTTCCGCTACGAAACCGCGCTGACCTTTCTCAATCGCAAATTCACCGGCCTCAAAGGGGCCTTGCGAGGTGACTGATGTCGTTGATCAAGAACTTTGACATTGCCGGTTCCGCCATGAAGGCGCAGAGCGTGCGCCTGAATACGGTGGCGTCCAATCTGGCCAACGCGCAATCCGTGGCCTCTTCCGCCGAGCAGGCCTACAAGGCGCGCCTGCCGGTGTTCAAGGCCGTGCTGGATGAAAGCAATCCGCTGGTGCCGGCGGCCTCGGTGCAGGTGGTGGAGGTGCGTGAATCCACCGCGCCACCGTTCATGGAATACCAGCCCAACCACCCGCTGGCCAACGCGGAGGGCTATGTGTTCAAGCCCAATATCAGCCTGCCGGAGCAGATGGCAGACATGATTTCCGCCTCGCAGAACTATGCCAGTAATGTGGAAGTGATGCGTACCAGCCGGGATCTGATGCTCAAGACCCTGCGACTGGGCCAATCCTGAGGAGAACGAAGATGACCGATATATCCGCGGCGGGCAGCGGCAGCATCTATGACCAGCTGGGTCTGAGTGAAACCCCCAGCCAGCGTAACGACCAGCTGGGCCGGGAGGATTTTCTCCGCCTGTTGACCACGCAGATGCGCTATCAGGACCCGACCCAGCCCATGAACCCGGACCAGATGCTGACCCAGCTGGCCCAGTTCAGTTCCGTGCAGGGGCTGGAGGATCTGAACCGGAATTTCCAGTCATTGGCCGTGAGTCTGGTCTCCAGCCAGGCATTGCAGGCCACCCAGCTGGTGGGCAAGCAGGCGCTGGTGCCGGCGGAGACCCTGAATTTTGCCGAGGAGCCGGTGGCCGGCGCGGTGGAGCTGCTCTTCGACAGCAGCAATGTGACCATCCGCATCGAGAATGAACAGGGTGAACTGGTGGACACCTTGCAACTGGACGCCCAATCAGCCGGGCTGGTGCATTTTCAGTGGGACGGGCTGGATGAAAACGGTGATCCCTACCCGCCCGGCAAGTACCGGATTCGGGCCACCGCCGTGGGCGCATCCGGCACCCAGGGTCTGGACAGCTATGCCCTGGCCCGAATTGATTCGGTGGATTTCGGCACCATCGGCCAGCCCATGACGGTGCAACTGCGTGGCCTGGGCAGCTTTACCTTTGACCAGATCAGGCAGATTGCCTGAAGTGAACGAGAGGAAGACGAGATGACATTCAATATCGGTTTGAGCGGACTGAAAGCGGCATCGCAGGATCTGGCGGTGATCTCCAACAATATCGCCAATGTGAATTCCTTTGGTTTCAAGGGGTCGCGGGCGGAGTTCGCCGACATCTACAACCGGGAAATCGGCGGTCTGGGCAGCAGTGCCGGTTTTCTGGGCAAGCTGGGTGGTGGCGTGCGACTGGCTTCGGTTTCCCAGCTGTTCAGCCAGGGCAATTTCGAGCTGACCGGGCGTTCGCTGGATTTCGCCATCAATGGCAACGGATTTTTCGTGGTCAAGGATCAGTCCACGGGTGAAAATCTCTACACCCGTGCCGGCGCTTTTCGTGTGGATCGGGAAGGTTATGTGGAAAACGCCTTCAACCAGCGGCTGCAGGTTTATTCGGTGGTGGACGCCAATATCCCCACCTTCAATACCGGCAGTACTTCTGATCTGCAATTGCCGCCGGAAATCAACGCCCCCAGCGCCACCGGCACGGTAGATATTGCCTTGAATCTGGATACCACGGCCACGGATTTGTCCGCCGCGCCGGCTTTCAGTGCCACCGATGCCACCACTTACAACAATTCCACCTCCTTCACTGCCTATGATTCGCTGGGTGAGCCGCATACCGTGACCCTGTTCTTCCGCAAGGAAGGCACCAACTGGGAAACCTTCATGCAGATCGACGGTACCGATGTCGGTGCCAATAACACCTTGACCTTCGACAGCAGTGGCACCCTGACCGCCGCCATGCCCTTCAACTGGGGCGCCTACACCCTGAGCAATGGCGCGGCGGATCTGAATATCGATGTGGATTTCACCGGCACCACCTATTACGGCGCCAATTTTGCCGTCAACGACCTGGTACAGGATGGCTATCCGCCAGGCCGGCTGGTGAGCATGGAAGTCAGTGACCAGGGCATCGTTCAGGCCCGCTATTCCAATGGCCAGGCCACCCCGCTGGGCCAGATTGCCCTGGCTACCTTTGCCAATGCCCAGGGGCTGGAGCAAGTGGGCAATACCACCTGGGCATCCACCTACGCCTCCGGTGACCCGCTGCTGGGTATCTCTGGTGCTGGTGGTGTAGGCGTGGTGGAAGCCGGTGGTCTGGAGCAGTCCAACGTGGACATGTCCGAGGAACTGGTCAACCTGATCACCGCCCAGCGCAACTTCCAGGCCAATGCCCAGGTGATTACCGCCAATGACACCATCACCCAGGCCATCCTGAACATTTAACGGGTAACACGAACATGGATCGCGCCCTTTTCATCGCCATGAGTGCCGCCAAGGAGGCGGAACTGGTGCAGCGGGTGAACAATCACAACCTGGCCAATGCCAGCACCACGGGTTTCAAGGCGGACTTTGCCGCGCTGGTGGATCGTAGTGTTCAAGGGCCGGGTTATCCGGATCGCAGTTATACCCAGGGGCTGGAAACTCGCGCCTTTGACACCCGCCCCGGCACGATCGAGCAGACTGGTCGTGATCTGGATGTGGCCATCATGGGCGAGGGCTGGTTCACCATTCAGGCACCGGACGGCAGCCAGGCACTGACCCGTCGCGGGGATTTCCATATCAATGCCGATGGCATGCTGACCACCGGTGACGGGGATCTGGTACTGGGTGTGGATGGTCCCATTCTGGTGCCGCCGGCCCAGTCGCTGGTCATAGGCGAGGATGGCACGGTCAGCATCCGGCCGGTGGGTCAGCCGGTCAACGCGCTGGCCCAGGTCAACCGTCTGAATCTGGTCAAGCCGCCGCTGGAACAATTGCAGAAGGGTGAGGATGGCTATATCCGCTTCACCGGCCCGCCAGGGGAGCTGCGCCCCGATGCATCAATACGGGTGGGCAATGGCATGCTGGAACGCAGCAATGTCAATCCGGTGGATGCCATGGTGCGTCTGATCGAGTTGCAGCGCAATTTCGAAATGCAAATCAACATGATGAAACGAATCGACGACAACGGCCGCAAAACGCAGGAACTGATGCGTAACGGCTAAGGAGAAATACCATGCAAGCATTATGGGTAGCCAAAACCGGCCTGGACGCGCAACAAACCCGGCTGCGGGTGATTGCCAACAACCTGGCCAATGTCAACACCAACGGTTTCAAGCGGGATCGGGTCATTTTCGAGGACCTGCTCTATCAGAATGTGCGCCAGGTGGGGGCGCAAACCACGCAGAATACACAGTATCCCACGGGTTTCTATCTGGGTACCGGCGTGCGTACCGTGGCTTCGGAAAAACTGCACGGCCAGGGCACCATCACTCTGACGGAACGTTCCCTGGATGTGGCCGTGGACGGTCGCGGTTATTTTCAGATTCTGCGCCCGGATGGCACCCTGGCCTATACCCGTGATGGCAGCTTCAAGATGGATGCCAACGGCCAGTTGGTCACCGCCGGTGGCTTGTTGCTGCAACCGGGTATCACTATTCCCCAGGGTGCGCAAAGCGTGACCATTGGTCGTGATGGTACCGTTTCCGTGGGAATTGCCGGGCAGGCGGCCCTGACACAGGTGGGCACCCTGCAAATGGTGGATTTCGTCAACCCCACCGGGCTGGAGCCCATCGGCCAGAATCTGTTTCTGGAATCCGTGGCCAGTGGCGCGCCTCAGGCCGGCACGCCGGGTTTGAATGGCCTGGGTGAACTGGTGCAGGGGTCGCTGGAGACTTCCAATGTCAA
>WFUE01000112.1 GCA_015485125.1 Lysobacterales bacterium
ATTGTCAGTGCTGGCCTGCACCCAGCTAGCTGCCGCATCCGTGGTTCGCCACAGGTAGTTGCCGCCGATCCAGAGGTTGTTGGCATTGCCCGGGTCCATGGTATGCGGGGTAATAAACTGAAAGCCGGTATCCAAAGTAGTGTTAATGCCATTGATGGCATCTGCCCAATTGGCACCTCCATCGGTGGATTTCTGCAAACTCAAACCCGTGTATGAAGAGTATAGAATCTGCGTGTTGTTGGGGTCGATGGAAACATAACCACCATCACCACCGAGGATCTTTGCCCACTGGTTGGGGCCATCCGTGTCATTGCCCCGCAGGGTGCCATTATCCTGGGCACCGGCGAAATAGGTGGTGCCATCCGGATAGGCTTGTCCGTTGTAGAACTGGGTGACGCCGTAGCTGTTGTTCAGATCGAGCCAGCCAATGTTTTCAATCCACTGGAGATCCGTTAAGGCGGAAACACAAACCTCGGATACCGAGGAAGTACCGTCGGCAGTGGCATCATTGGCGCGATAGATGCCGCCATCATTGGCCACATACATCCGCTTGTTGGTGACGCCGTCATAGCCGGGGTCAAACACGATGACATGCTGGTCCGCGTGCGGAGAATCCGAATTGATTCCGTAGTCTCTTGGATTGATCCACCAGTAGGAAGCGATCATCCAGTTCTGCCCGGCATCGTTGGAGACCATCAGATCAATGCCCCCCGTCCAGACCCGGTTGGGGTTGACCGGATCCACGGCGATCACATTGTCATACCAGCCCTGGTTGAAATAACCCTGACTCCAGCAAATCAATGGAGCCGGATTGGTCAGCTGCACGGTATTCAGCTGGGTGGCGTTGTTGTAGTCCACCTGCGTGGTCCAGGTATTGCCCCCATCGTTTGTGCGGTACACCGCCTGCAATCCACTGGCATAATTTGCATTGCTACTGCCGTCATGGGAGGCCAGCACATAGAGAACGGCCTGATTGGAAGGTGCCAGAGCCATGGAGGAACGCCCCATGCCCGGCATATCCAGTACCGCCAGCCAGCTGGGCGTGGCGGCCTGGGCATTGAGCGAGCGCCAGATCATATGGTCACTGCGACTACCATCCGTGGAGAAACAACTGGCGAAAAGTACATCCTGATTGTTCAGATCGGTACGTAACTGCAACTGGGTGCAACGACCACTGCGCTGGTTGGTGCCATCATCCAGATTCATGGCTGTCCAGCTATTGCCCCCGTCCGTGCTGCGGAACAAGCCGCTGTTGGTGGCCGCGTAGATACGGTTGCTGTTCCAGGGGGAAACCTTCAGGTCGTTGACATAGTAGAAGCTGGAACCGGTGGTGGAAGCCAGTTGCGTCCAGGTGGCGCCACCATTGCTGGTCTTGAAAATACCGGCGCCACGTACCGCATCCACATTGTAGAAACCTTCACCGGTACCGGCGTAGAGTACCTGGCTGTTGTTCGGGTCCGTCACCAGCGAGCTGACAGCCAGATTGCCCATCAGATCATCCAGCGGCTGCCAACTGGCGCCTGCATCGGTGGATTTCCACACGCCGCCGGCCACAGCCGCGGCATAGAGAATATTGGTATTGTTTGGGTCGATGACCAGTTGCCGCGTACGGCCACCGATATTGCCCGGGCCGAGAAAAGTCCAGTTAACGAAAGCCGCCCGGCTGCCCGGCTCGACAAACTGCCCCAGCCGGCTGGAATAGAGCGGCAGTTGTGCCGCCTGCGACTGGGCCTGCTGGTACCAGGCATAGTCCAGCGTATCTTGCCCCTGAGGGGCGCGCTTGCGGACAAAAAAATCATTCGCTTCCTGCGGCTGGTCGGCACGCTCTTCCTGCTGAGTGGCCGGTGGCTGGAGGGTTGTGCCTGGCTGGCAGCCGGTCAGCGCCATGGCCAGCAAGACAGGAAGAAACGAAAAACGCATCAGGCTCTCCCAAAATCGGCGGGAAATCCTAGGCTAGCCAAATGTCATGAAAAAAGCCACCGAAACCGGTGGCCTTATGACTAGAAAGGGAAGTTTATTCGACAGGAGTCACTGTCACTCGTACCTTGATGCGATCACCTGGGTCATGATTCATGAAAGTACGATAGGTCTCACCCTTATAGCGGTAGGTCACCTCATAGCCAGTAATTTCCTGCCGTTCCACATAATCGGTTTCAATGCGACAGCGGCGAATCATGCCATCCCGATGACCGGGGTCACGTGCATGTTTCTGCGCCTGTGCGTCACTGGCGATGGCCGCGCCCAGCAGCGCACCGGCCACGGTAGCCGCATCCTTGCCCTTGCCCTTGCCGAACTGATTGCCGATGACGCCACCGATAACACTGCCAACAACTACATCCGTGGCGTTACCTTGACGATGACCATGACGGCGGGGCTCATTCCAGCACACTTCCCGCTCCGTGGGTACACGCACCCATTCCCGGATGGGCTCGGCTTCGATCACGCGGGCCCAGTCAAAAACCTCAGCTTGAGCAGATTGCGCCAGCAACAGAACAGCCAATGCGGATAGGGTTTTCATCACGCTTCTCCTTATGAGTGGATCTTGCCGTCTATTGTACGGCCTGGCCATGAATCGTAACTGAACGAATTCCGCGACTGGATCCACAGTTTCCAAAGGAAACATGACTTCAGCCACTGGCATTCGTTCCCAAAATCCTTATGCTCTTGGGTCAATTGATCTTTCCCAATCCACCAAGGAGTGACCCCCCATGAGTGAGTGGTTTATCAGCTATAACGGCAAGCAGGAAGGGCCCATGGAACTGCCAGAGGCGCAGAAACTGGCCCAGTCACACCCCGATGCCTTCTGCTGGAAGCAGGGCTATACCGACTGGCTGCCGGTACGCCAGGTAGCCGAACTGAGCCAGACGGCCCAGCCCACTGCCCCGGTACCCAACGGGCCGCCTTCCAACCCCACCAGTGCCGATGAAATCGATTTCAAGATTTTCGGCGAGGACATGCAGTTCGTGGAAATCGAGCTGGATCCCGGCGAAAGCGCCGTGGCCGAGGCCGGCGCCATGATGTACAAGGATCTGGAAGTGGAGATGTCCACGGTTTTCGGCGATGGTTCCGCCGCCAGTGGCGCCGGTGGCCTGTTCGACAAGCTGGTGGGTGCCGGCAAGCGGCTGATTACCGGGGAAAGCCTGTTTACCACCGTATTCACTCACAACGGCGCCTCCGGCAAGAAGCATGTGGCCTTTGCCGCGCCCTTCCCCGGCACCATCATCCCCGCACGGCTGGACCGCTACAACGGCCGGCTGATCTGCCAGAAGGATTCCTTCCTCTGCGCCGCCAAGGGCGTTTCCATCGGCATCCACTTCCAGCGCAAGATTCTCACCGGCCTGTTCGGTGGCGAAGGTTTCATCATGCAGAAGCTGGAAGGTGATGGCATGATCTTCATGCACGCCGGCGGCACCGTGGTGGAAAAGGAGCTGCAAGCCGGGGAAGTGCTGCATGTGGATACCGGTTGTCTGGTGGCCCTGACCGACTCGGTGGAATACGACGTGCAACAGGCCGGCGGCATCAAGACCATGCTCTTTGGTGGCGAGGGGCTGTTCTTCGCCACCCTGCGTGGCCCCGGCCATGTCTGGTTGCAATCCCTGCCCTTCTCGCGCCTGGCCGGGCGCATGCTGGCCGCTGCACCGCAACGCGGTGGCAGCCAGGGCGAGGGTTCGGTGCTGGGCAGCCTGGGCAATCTGCTCGACGGCGACTGAAACCCTGGATCAGGGCACAAAAAACGCCGGCTCGGGGCAACCCTGGCCGGCGTTTTTCTTACCGTTTTTTTACGCTGTTTCCAGAGCCTGTTTCAGATCAGCGATGATATCGCGCACATCTTCCATGCCGGCGGAAAGGCGAATCTGGTTGGCCGGGATGCCGGCCAGATCTCGTCCGGCTTCTCCCTGCTGTTGGTGGGTGGAAATGGCGGGAATGGTCGCCACGGTCTTGACCCGGCCCAGATCCGTGGCCCGGTAGATCATCTGCAGGCGGTCCATCACCCGGCGCGCGGCCTGGGCACCGCCCCGCACATTGAAGCTGAGCAGGTAACCATAGCGCTGATCATCTTCCTCGGCATCCACCAACCGCATCTGCGCCCGGGCCAGTGCGTGCGACGGATGCGCTTCCAGCCCCGGATAGCCCACGGCTTCGATGGCCGGATGCTGCTCGAGAAACCGCGCGATGGCCATGGCGCTGCGGCTCATCTGGTCGGTGCGGCTGCGCAGCGCGCGCAGGTCATTGAGCACCATCAGGGCGTTGAAGGGGCTCAGGCCCGGCCCGTGGTCGCGGAAGGGCAGCAGCTTCATTTGCAGGGCATAGTTTTCCCGCAGGTGATCTTCCAGATGACGGCTGACCACCTCCGGGCGGGAAATCACCGCGCCGGCGATGGCCATGCCACTGGCGGCCATAATCTTGCTGACCGAATGCACCACGATATCCGCGCCCATGAGCAACGGGCGCATCAGCGCCGGCGTGGCGATGGTGCTGTCCACGATCAGGGGAATGTCTTTTGCATGCGCCAGTTCGGCCACGCCGGCAATGTCAAATACGGCCAGGCCGGGGTTGCTGGGCATTTCACCGTAGACGAAACGGGTCTTGTCATCGATGGCATCGGCCCATTCCTCCAGGGAGACGGGATTCTTGACCCAGTGGATCTCCACCCCGCGCTCCCGCGCGTAGCGTTCGCTGAACAGCATGAAGGTGCCACCATAGCACTGGGCACTGGCGACGATGTTCATGCCCGGCTCCGGATGAGCCAGGAAAGGATTGGTGGCCATGAAGATGGCGGCCATGCCGGAAGCCGTGGCACAACAGGCCGCTTCCATGTCACTGCCATAGGTCTCCATCAGTGCCAGCGTGTCTTCCAGCCAGCCCACGGTGGGATTGTGGATTCTGGAATACACCCAGGCCGGCAACTGGTAGGCCAGGGCCGCTTCCATCTGGTCGCTGTCGGCAAAATGCTGTGAAGGAGAGAGATAGGCCGGTTCCAGTATCGACCCCTGATTCTGCGAGGCGGTCTGCTGGCCGTACAGGCCGTGCACCGCCAGGGTATCGAAACGGCATTGCTTCATTCGCTGAATATGCGCCGCGCGCTCGTCCATCATCTGCCGGCCCTGTTCGATCCAGCGTTGTACCCCTTCACTCCAGTCAGTCATGATTTCACCTCGATTTTTTTCGGGCCAGTCTAATCAAAGCCCTGTGTTGGCATGTCCGGAAAAAACGAACAACCTCTGCAAATCCATGCGCATGGTAGCGCAAGCAGGTCTGGAATCGCTGCTACGACCGGCAAAAAACACATTCACAACCCCCAGAATAGCCGCTGGATTGCTATGATGCATTCTTCGTTGGATGGGGGACTGCAATGAAACCGGAACTGAGCCAACCGCCGCTGATTCGCTGGGGGGTCTTGCTGGGGCTGTGCCTGCCACTGACTGCATGGGCGGGCACGAGCGGCAGCGAGGAAGTCTCCCGTTTTGCCGCCAGTGCCTGGTCTGTACTGCCGCCATTGCTGGCCATTGGCCTGGCCCTGTGGATTCGGCAGGTGATTCCCGCATTGTTCGTCAGTATCTGGCTGGGTGCCTGGCTGGTGGCCGATGCCCAGTGGTCAGCCATATTCCCGTCGCTGCTGGCCGTGGTACAGCACTATATTCTGAACGCACTGGCCGACCCGGACCATGCGGCCATCATCATCTTCACCCTGATGATCGGCGGCATGGTCGGGGTGATCTCTGCTAATGGGGGCATGGCCGGGCTGGTGGATGGCATGGCCCGCTTCACCCGCACCCGCCGTTCGGCACAAGTCACCGCCTCGTTGATGGGGTTTGCCGTATTCTTCGATGACTATGCCAATACCCTGGTGGTGGGCAATACGCTGCGACCGGTGGCTGACCGACTGAAGATTTCCCGCGAGAAGCTGGCCTATATTGTCGATTCCACTTCCGCGCCCGTGGCGGCACTGGCATTGATCACCACCTGGATTGGCTACGAAGTGGGCCTGATCGACGAAAGCATCAAGACCCTCGATGGGGTGCATACCAGCGCCTATGAAATCTTCCTTTCAGCCATTCCCTACAGCTTCTATCCGCTGCTGGCGCTGTTTTTTGTACTGTTGATCAGCGCCAGCGGGCGGGATTTCGGCCCCATGCTCAAGGCCGAGCAACATGCGATGGCCGGAGAGCATCCAGACGGCACCCCCCCCGTACACAATGCGGAATACGATGAAGAACTGGCCGCCCTGCAACCCAAGCCGGGCCAGCCTCATCGCATGCGCAATGCGCTGCTGCCCATTACGCTGCTGATTGGCGGGGTGGCCGGCGGCCTGTGGTTGACCGGTGAAGGCAACAGCCTGCGGGAAATCATTGGCAGCGCCGATTCCTACAAGGCCCTGCTCTGGGCTTCGACACTGGGCGTGCTGACGGCCATTGGCCTGAGCCTTGCACAGGGCATTCTGACACTGGAAGAATCCATTGAGGCCTGGTTTCGCGGCATCAAATCCATGCTCATGGCCATGCTGATTCTGATTCTGGCCTGGTCACTGGCCAAGATCACCGAAGAACTGCACACGGCCGATTTTCTCATTCAGGCGCTGGGCAGCTGGCTGCCGGTGGCCCTGCTGCCGACGCTGGTATTCCTGATTTCCGCCGCCACGGCCTTCGCCACCGGTTCCAGCTGGGGCACCATGGGCATTCTGGTGCCACTGGTACTGCCCTTGTCCTGGGCCATGGGCGTACCCGGCAGTGAAAACCTCCAGCATTTGTACGCCTCGGTAGCCTGCATTCTGGCCGGTTCGGTCTGGGGCGATCATTGCTCGCCCATTTCCGATACCACCATTCTCTCCTCTACCGCTACCGGCTGTGACCACATCGCACATGTACGCACCCAGTTGCCTTACGCCCTGCTGACCGGTGGCGTGGCCATTGTCTTCGGCACCTTGCCCGCTGGTTTCGGCCTGCACTGGAGTCTGAGTCTGCTGCTGGGCGGTGCATTGCTGACCCTGGTCCTGTTTAGGCTGGGCAAGAAAGCCGGTTAACCGCATGCCCATCAAATCCACCGGCCCGGTACTGCCCCAGCAGCTTGAAGATGAAACCCAGGCACTACCCTCGGATGCCGACCCGCGCGCCTCGCTGATTCTCAAGCTGGGCCGTGCCCTGCAGGAGCTGGGTGCCCCGGCCCATCGACTGGAGGCTGCCATGGAACTGGTGGCGGACAAGCTGGGCCTGGCCGGGCAGTTCTTCAGCTCGCCCACCGGCCTGTTTGCCGCCCTGGGCGATGGCAATCGCCAGCACACTTTCATGATCCGGGCCAAAAACGGTGATATCAATCTGGCCAAGCTCAGTGACATCAACGATGTACTGGTAGCCCTGAGCCGGGATGAGATCAGCGTGGAAACCGCGCTGGAACGGGTACAGGCCATCAGTGATCGGCCAGACAACATCCATCCGCTGGCACTGGTGGCCGCTTTCAGCCTGACTTCCTCCGCTGTCAGTGTCTTTCTTGGTGGCAGCTGGCCCGATCTGATTGCCTCGGGCATTGTCGGCCTGTTACTGGGTTTTCTTGCCGTTTTGGCTCAGCGGCGCATTTCCATTGCCCGGGCCTTCGAGCCGCTTTCCGCCTTCATCGCGGCGCTGGCGGCCTGGGCCATTGCCGCCCAGAGTGGCGCCACGCACATGCAGCTCAACACACTGGCGGGGCTGATCATTCTGATTCCCGGCCTGACCTTTACCGTGGCCGTGCGGGAACTGGCCACCGGCCAGCTGGTTTCCGGTAGTTCACGCATGGCCGGCGCCATGGTGTTGTTCATGACACTGGGGCTGGGTGTCTGGGCCGGTGGGGAAGCCGGGCAGGCACTGCTGGGCCCCATCACCCAGCCGGCTCCAAGCCCGCTGCCAGACAGCCTGATCTATCTGGCCCTGCTGCCGGTCAGTTTTGGCTTTGTGGTGCTGTTCAAGGCCCACCACAAGGATTTCTTCTGGATTCTGCTGGCTTGTTATGTCTCGGTGTTCGGCCTGAAGCTGGGGCATCTGTGGATGGATGACAAGATGGCTGTCAGTTTTGCCGCCTTTCTGGTGGGCTGTTCCGGCAACCTGTTCTCCCGCCTGACCCTGCGTACTTCATCCCTGCTGCAAATGCCCGGCCTGATGCTGCTGGTACCGGGTTCGGTAGGCTTTCAGGGCCTGACAGCCATGCTGAACAACAATGTGGTCGAGGGCATACAGATCGCCTTCAATGCAGGCTTCACCGCCGTGGCACTGACCACCGGCTTGTTGCTGGCCAGCATCATCATTCCACCGAAAAGAGATTTGTAAAAGGAAGGGTGGCAACCTGCCCCAGCCACACCCCGGCGCCCACTACACCACTACCGTTGCTCCCTTCCGGGCCTGGCGGGGTTCGCGGTTTCATGTCGCGAGGGGACCGAGACAGGTCACCATAGAGCGGGCGATTATACAGCAAGAAAAACCAAACCGGCGGCCCGTTTTGCATCAGGCCGCCGGTTTTTGCAGTGGGGATGCCTTATTGCAGGCGATTGACCCGCCGCTGCCAGAGGTAGAAGACCACCGGCAAGACCAGCAAGGTGAGAATCACCGAACTGATCATGCCCCCCACCATGGGCGCGGCGATACGGCTCATCACTTCCGAGCCGGTACCGGTGCCATAGAGAATGGGCAACAGGCCAGCCACGATGGCCGCCGCGGTCATCATCACCGGGCGCACGCGCATGCCCGCGCCTTCCATAACCGCTTTACGCAAGTCCTCCAATGTCAGGGAACGGTTTTCACGCTCGCGCAGCTGACGCAACTGGTCCCAGGCCTGATTGAGATAGACCAGCATGATGACGCCGATTTCCACTGCCACCCCGGCCAGGGCGATGAAGCCCACGCCCACGGCAACCGAGAAATTGTAGTTCTGCAGATACATCAACCAGACACTGCCAATCATGGCCAGCGGCAGGGTGCCCATGATGATCATCACCTGGGTGAAGTTGCGGAAGTTCATGTACAACAGCACCACGATGATGGCCAGGGTCAGCGGCACCACATAGGTCAGCTTGGCCTTGGCCCGCTGCATGTACTCATACTGGCCGGACCAGGTCAGGGAATAGCCCGCGGGCAGCTTGAGTTGTTCGCGCACCACCCGCTGGGCCTCGGTCACATAGGAACCGATGTCCACGCCGTCGATGTCCACGAACACCCAGCCGTTGGGGCGGGCGTTTTCACTCTTGATGCCCGGCGGCCCGTCTTCCACATAGATATTGGCTACATCTCCCAGGGTAATTTGCTGGCCCATGGGAGTGACCAGTGGCAGTGTGGCCAGCTGTTCCGGTGAGTTGCGGTAGTCCTGCGGGTAGCGCAGATTGACCGGATAGCGTTCCAGCCCCTCCACCGTCTGGGTCACATTCATGCCGCCAATGGCGGCCGCGACGATGGATTGCACATCCCGGATGTTCAACCCGTAGCGCGCGGCCTTCTTGCGCTGGATATCCACCTTGATGTAACGGCCACCAGCCACCCGCTCGGAATAGACCGAGGCGGTGCCCTTGACCGGTTTGAGAATCTGCTCCAGCTGCTTGCCGATATCCTGGATCACTTGCAGATCCGGCCCACCGATCTTGATGCCCACGGGCGTCTTGATTCCGGTGGCCAGCATGTCGATACGCGTCTTGATGGGCATCACCCAGGCATTGGTCACACCGGGGAGCTTGACCAGGCTATCCAGCTCCTTCTTCAGTTTTTCGGTGGTCATGCCCGGCCGCCATTCTTCACGCGGCTTGAGCTGGATGAAGGTTTCGATCATGGTCAGTGGCGCCGGGTCGGTGGCCGTTTCCGCCCGTCCAATCTTGCCAAAGACGGTTTTCACCTCCGGCACCGTGGCGATGAGCTTGTCGGTCTGTTGCAACAGTTCCCGCGCCTGGCCGATGGAAATGCCCGGATAAGTCGTGGGCATGTACATCAAATCGCCTTCGTCCAGTGGCGGGATGAACTCGCTGCCGATCTTGCCCGCCTCGATGGGCCAGAAGCCCACCACGGTCAGCACACCGGCCAGCAGCACCGTGGTCCAAGGGTAGTTGAGCACGGTTTTCAGGCTGGGCAGATAAAGGGCCGTCAGCAGGCGGTTGACCGGGTTTTTGTGTTCCGGCAGTACATGCCCGCGAATGAAATAGCCCATCAGCACCGGAACCAGAGTCACGGCCAGGGCCGCGGAAGCCGCCATGGCGTAGGTCTTGGTGAAGGCCAGCGGGGAGAACATGCGCCCTTCCTGCGCTTCCAGGGTAAAGACCGGCACAAAGCTGACGGTAATGATCAGCAGGCTGAAAAACAGGGCCGGCCCAACCTCCGAGGCAGATCGCGCAACAATCTCCCAGCGGTTTTCCGCCGTCAGCGGCGTACGCTCCATGTGCTTGTGCATGTTCTCGATCATCACGATGGCCCCGTCGATCATCGCGCCAATGGCGATGGCGATGCCCCCCAGCGACATGATGTTGGCATTGATGCCCTGGGCGTGCATGATGATGAAGGCGGTGAGGATGCCCACCGGCAGGCTGAAGATAGCCACCAGGGAAGAACGAATGTGGAACAGGAAAACCATGCATACCAACGCCACCACAATGAATTCTTCCAGCAGCTTGTGCCACAGGTTTTCCACCGCCCGGCCAATCAGTGCCGAACGGTCGTAAACGGTGACGATTTCCACGCCTTCGGGCAGGCCCGCCTTGAGTTGTTCCAGCTTGGCCTTGGCCCCGTCGATGACATTCTGCGCGTTCTCGCCAAAGCGCATGATGACGATACCACCCACGGTTTCCCCTTCCCCATTCAGCTCGGCAATCCCCCGGCGCATCTGTGGCCCCAGGGTGATATCCGCCACATCCTGCAACAGGATGGGCGTGCCGTTCTTGTTCAGCCCCAGGGGAATTTGCGCCAGATCCTCGCGGCTGTCGATGTAGCCGGTGGTTCGGATCATGTATTCCGCTTCCGCCATTTCCACCACCGAAGCACCGGTTTCCTGGTTGCCCCGCTGAATGGCCATGCGAATATGCGACAGCGGAATGCCGAAGGCACGCAGTTTTTCCGGGTCCACCTGAACCTGGTACTGGCGCACCATGCCACCGATGGGGGCCACTTCGGAGACACCGGGTACTGTCTGCAACTCGTATTTCAGAAACCAGTCCTGCAAGCTGCGCAGCTGGGCGATGTCATGTTTACCGGTACGGTCCACCAGTGCGTAGATATAGACCCAGCCCACGCCGGTGGCATCCGGCCCCAGCTGGGAACGCGCCGTCGGCGGCAGGGTGGGTTGTACCTGACTCAAGTACTCCAGCACCCGGCTGCGGGCCCAGTACAGGTCGGTCTTTTCATCGAAAATCACGTAGACATACGAATCCCCGAAGAAGGAGTAGCCACGCACCGTCACCGCGCCGGGCACCGAGAGCATGGCCGTGGTCAGGGGATAGGTGACCTGGTCTTCCACTACCTGGGGCGCCTGCCCCGGGTAGGTGGTCTTGATGATGACCTGCACATCAGAGAGGTCTGGCAGGGCATCCACCGGCGTGTTTTTCGCCGAGTAGAGACCGATGCCCACCAGCATGAACGTGGCCAGCAGCACAAAAAAACGGTTGTGTACCGACCAGCGAATCAGGGAAGCAATCATTCGCCACCCTCCCCTGCATTCCGTTCAATGCCGATGATGGGGGTATGGCCATCGGTGGTCTTGCCCACCTGGATGCGAATGCGATCCCCCACCTTCAGTTGGCTGATATCCACGGCCTCGTCCACCAGGAAATCCATTTGCATGGCCGGCCAGCCCCATACGGGGATGGGGTCATGATCCAGTGTCAGCATGCGATGGTCGGGCATGACAGCCTTGACCGTGGCCTCGGTCCAGGCGGTCTCGGTGACATTCGCCGGTGCGGAACCCTGCTCGTCCGGCACATGGATGCCAACGATGGGATAGTTGCCATCCTCGTCCTTGCGAATCTGTACATGGATATTCATGCCCGGCTTGACACCGGAGAGATCCACGCCATCCGCCGTGTTGAAATCCATGGTCATTTCCGGCCATTCCCATTCCGGTATGGCCTGATGCGTCAGGGTCAGCATGCCATGGTCGGCCATGACCGATTCCACCCGGGCTTCCACCCAGACTTCCGTGGGTTCGGGTTCGCCTTCGCCATCATGATGCATGCGCACGAAGTCGGAATTGACGCTGGATTCGGAATCCAGCAGGAACTGGGCGGAAGTGACGACGCGGTCTCCTTTCTCCAGACCTTCGAGAATCTCGGCCCAGTCCACATTGACGCGGCCCAGCCGCACCTTGACCGACTTGAACTTGCCATCACCCAGGGCCAGCACCACCCGATCCATGGTACCGGTACGAATGACCGCTTCACGAGGCACGGCCAGTGTCTCCTTCGCCGCGGCCTGCGGTTCGATACGCACATCCATGTACATGTTGGGCTTCAACCGGTAATCCGGATTGGCCAGCTTGACGCGCACTGGCAGGGTACGGGTCTTGGGGTCCAGCGCAGGGTACACATAATCCACTACACCACTGAACTGCTCTCCGGGGAGAAAATCGGTGGCCACCGTCACTGGATCGCCCGCCTGCACCAGATCCGCCTGACGCTGATAGACTTCAGTCTGCACCCAGACTTCGTCCAGCGTGCCGATGGAAAGCATGGTCATGGCCGGCTTGACGAAAAAACCCTCGCGGATACCCAGCTTGAGGACGATGCCACCCGCCGGCGCGTACATGGTCACCCGCTGGGAAACCTTGCGAGTTTTCTTCAGACGGGCAATGGTCCGGTCCGACAGTTCCAGTGCCTTCAGGCGATCACGCGCCGCGGCAATCAGCGCCTGATTGCCCCGTTGCAACGCCAGCAGATACTCTTCCTGTGCGTTGACCAACTCCGGTGAATAGATTTCATACAGGGGCTGACCCTTTTTCACCGGGTCACCCTCGGCACGCACGTGCAGCTTTTCCACCCAGCCGCTGACCCGGGAATGCACATGTTCCAGCCGGTCCTCGGCGTACTCCACATGGCCTACGGTCTGGATGGTATCCACCATGCGGATGGATTGTACGGGCGCGGTACGCACGCCCAGATTATTGACGACGTCCGGGGAAATCTTCACCGTGCCGGGGCTGTCGTTGCCACCGGCCAGATCTTCCGGGTAGACCGGAATCAGATCCATACCCATGGGAGATTTGCCCGGCTTGTCCCGCTTGTAGTTCGGGTCCATGGGTGCCACCCAGTACAGGGGTTTGCGTTCGCCGGAAGCGCTTTCACCTCCGTCCGAAGCATCGGATGGCCAGAAACGCATGGCTGTGGCACCCAGCACCACGCCAACAAGCAATACGGCAACCGTCTTGAAGCTAGACATGATTATTCTCCTTTCCCGGCTGCAGCCAGCAGGGTGTAATTCAGTTGAGCAATATTCTTCAGGCGCGCCACCTGCAGGCGGAGCAATTCGATACTTGCATTCAGCTCCGCGATACGCGCGCGCATCACTTCGGCAAAATCACCATCGTCATTGGTATAGGCGGTCAGCGCCGCTTCGGCCTGATCGGCCATCTGGGGAAGGATCTCATTTCGGTAACGCGCTACCCGTTCATCAAGAGACTGCAGGTTCTCCCTCGCCTTCTCCCAGTCCGAACGCAGATTGCGCAACAACAGCAGGCGTTGCTGCTCCAGCGCATCCGTGCCGGCCACCGCCGCCTGCACCTTGCGATCCTGACGGTTTCTGGTGAACAGGGGCAAATCCACCGTCACGCCCACGGAAACAAAATCGGCACGATCACGACCCAGCGCATCCTCGCCGCGGTAACCATAGCTGGCACTGATACCCCAGCCCGGCTTGTATTTCTGCCGTGCCAGTTCCACATCCCGATCCGCCGCCTCGATCTGGCGGTCCAGCGCCCGTACCGAAGGGTGTTGCAACCAGAGTGCTTCCACGGCCTGCCGGTCCGCGTGCGCGTAATCACGCACGGGTTGCAGATCGGGTAGTTGACGGGGCAATGGCCACCAGGCCTGCTCGCCAATCCATTCCGACAAACGGCCTCGCGCGGCATCTTCCTGTTGCTTGAGCTTGTCCAGACGGTCATCAAGACGGGAAAGCTCCAGTTGTGCGCGAATCACATCCTGCTGTCGCGCCCGCCCGGATGTAGTGGAATAGGAAGAAGCCACTACATCCGCCAATTGCTGAAAATGCACCCGCTTGGCTTCCAGCACGGCCGCGCTCTCCCGTGCCAGCCAGATATCCAGCCACAGGCGCACCACCATCAACTCCGCCTTGCCCATGCGATTTTCACGCATGGCCGGTTGTGCCTGGGCCAGGGTTTGCATTTTCTCTGCTTTCAGCGCCAGCGTATCGCCCGGCGGAAACATCTGGCTGATACCCAGCTTGAACTGGGTCATGGGTTCCTGCGTAAAGGAAAAGGAATCCAGCGGCATGTTAGCCAGGGCCACATTCAGCTTCGGGTCCGGCAGTTGCCCGGCAGCCACGGCATTTTCTTCCAGCGCCTGTTGCCGGTATTCACTGGCCTTCAGCCAGGGATCACTTTGCTGTGCCTGGGCCACAGCCTGTTCAAGAGACAAGCGATTTTCAGCTTGTGCCAAAAGGGGTACTGACGCGATAAGCGCCAGAAAAAATTTCCAATGGGTCATTGCATCTTCTCTGATCAATCAAGGGGAAAACCACCCCTACCAGGGTGATCGTTGCATTTCCGGTATGGTACACCGGCAGAAAGATCAGACGATGGGGGGCCTATAGAATGGGCTGATCTGGGCGGGAAGAGTCAGCACATCGGGCGCCCAGGCCACAGTATGTGCGGGCGCTAGAACAGGAACAAGAATGTGCCGTTGCATGACCGGGTGAGAGAAACAGACACCCGAATCACAGTGGCAGTCCTGCTGGTCCTGGCAGCAGGGCATGGAGTATGGTGCAGCATGATCTTCCACCATGGCCAGATGGTGCTCACCGGAAACCATGGCAGTCTGCATATCCAACTGCATGGCTGAAGGCACAGACACCCACAGCTGAGCCAACATGGCCAGCACAGCAAGCAATCTGAATACCTTTCCAGCTTTCACGCAGACAGCACTCCTTAATCAGCATGGGCGCAAGTCTATCACAAGCGCCTCACCTAGAGACTGCTCCCATGGAGACAAGTTCCCCATTCTTGAGATTGGCAATATCTATCGATCCAATAGAAACAATCCATTTAACATTAACTAACCAGTCTATTAGAATCCTGAGCGTTATTTATTAGGTTATTCTAATTTAGGTGATGATTATGAAAAAATTGCTTGCAACAACCGCACTGATGATCAGCATGCAGGCCGCTCAGGCTTGGGAAGCCCTGCCGGAAAAAGCCCCGGCACCCGCAGACAATCCGGTCACAACCGCCAAGGTTGAACTGGGCAAGACCCTCTATTTTGACCCGCGCCTGTCAGTCAACGGCACGCAGTCCTGCAACAGCTGCCACAATGTGATGGCCGGCGGCGATGACAACCGCGCCTTCTCCCAGGGTGCAACGGGTAAATTGGGTGGCCGTAGCGCACCCACGGTATGGAATGCCGCCTTCCAGTCTGTACAGTTCTGGGATGGCCGGGCAGAAAGTCTCGAAGCACAGGCTGCCGGCCCCATCACCAATCCGGTGGAAATGGGCATGCCCAGTGCCAAAGCCGCTGAAGACCGTCTGAAACAGATCCCCGGCTACAAGGCCCTGTTCAAACAGGCTTTCGGCACTGAAGAAATCACCATGGACCTGATTACCAAGGCCATCGCCAGCTACGAAAGAACCCTGATCACTCCCAACAGCCCCTATGACCGCTTCGTCAAGGGAGACAAACAGGCACTGACCGCCGAACAGCAGGCCGGCATGAAACTGTTTGAAGCCGTGGGCTGCGCCTCCTGCCATTCCGGAGCCAATTTCAGCGGCCCCACCATGGCGCCTGGCCAGGGCTTCTACATGAGCTTCCCGGTGTTCAAGGACAATGCCTATGTCGAAAAATACGACCTGATGAAGGACAAGGGCCGTGAAGAAGCCACCGGCAAGCCCGAAGACGCGCACAAATACCGTGTACCCACCCTGCGCAACATCGCCCTGACCGCCCCCTACTTCCATAACGGTTCGGTCAAGAACCTGGATGAAGCCGTGCGGGTGATGGCCAAAACCCAGTTGAACAAGGACCTGACCGAAGAGCAGGTACAGAAGATTTCCGCCTTCCTGGAAGGGCTGACCGGCGAATTCCCCGAACAAACTTTGCCTCGCCTGCCCGGCACCCATGGCACCACCCTGTTGGCTCCCTGACCTCCACCCCTCCCCCAAGCATTCGGCCCGCAACCCCTGCGGGCCTTTTTTTGTCTGCCTGATCAAACCTGCCTGGCCCGGATGCCAAAAAAACCCGTGCATCCCCTTGCCATACCCGGCGTTCTTGGGTATTCTGCGCGCCTTCCCAAAGCCCGCCCCGGGCTGCCGGCAGGAAGCCGGTGACACGGTGAGGTGTCCGAGTGGTTGAAGGAGCACGCCTGGAAAGTGTGTATACGTTAATAGCGTATCGAGGGTTCGAATCCCTCCCTCACCGCCATCTTTCTTTTCCCAACTCAGTTCAAAACCACCTTGGAGTTTCTATTTGCTCATGAGGGAGGGTGAGAACCGTCGATAAGGGTTCGACCGGCTTGTCGGGAACAAGCCGGAACGCCACAGGCGGCCCCGAAGGGGCGGAGGGCAGGACGCCCGGAGTAATCCCTCCCTCACCGCCATTTTTCCTATTCCCCCTCAATCCAAAACCACCTTGCAGTTTCTATTCTTGGTATCGCTTGACACCATCTTCCTACCCCTTCCTGTTCCATCGCCCCAAAAAACTTCTATAAGCACTTGAGGGAGGGTGAGAGCTTTCTCTACAGGGCCACGAGCATCCTTGCAATTTCTGCCACTCACATCTTACCGAAATAAAGAAATCAACAGCCCGGTTCATTGATCCATGGCAATAGACCCACTGACAGGTGCTGTTATCAGGTGCTATAGTCCGTAGCTGATGAAGCGACCCCACAGAGGTTCAACATGGCTATCAAGTTTTCAGAAGATGTCGTGCCACTGACCGACTTGAAGATCAACCCGGGCAAAGTAGTCCGTCATGTTGCCGAAGTACATCGACCCGTACTCCTGACCAATCGAGGCCGAGGCGTAGCCATAGTGCAATCCATTACAGATTATGAAGCCGCCGAAGAAGAGCGTGCATTCATGCGGGCGGTCGTGACAGGACTGGCTGATGTGGACACCGGACGAACACTCTCTCTGGAAGAAGCAAAAGACCGGCTCGGGTTGACTACTTCTGAATGACACACTTGGATCAGGTGACTGTCAGCCTTGCAGAGTCGGCCATTGCCGACCTGCAAGAAATCCGGTTTTGGTATGTTGACCAGGGTATTGCCAACACCGGAGACCGAATCATCAGCGAGATATTTCACCGGATTGAGCAGCTTGCGACCTATCCCGAACTGGGACGAGTCGTTCCCGAATTCAACCAACCATTTTTGAGGGAACTGATCCAGCCCCCTTTTCGCATTGTCTACCGGCATGATCCGGGCCAAATTCACATTGTGCGTATCTGGCGTAGCGAGCGCTTGCTGGAATTGCCAGAAAAATCATAGCCCTTAACATCAAGCATGGGACCAAACCGGCACGATGGCCGGGCTGAGACAACTTTTTTCACGGATTTTTTCACGCAGGTCTGGCGAAGGCCAAACCGAATCGGTAAAATGCGCCTTCCCAAGACGGGGCCCGGAGCAACGCGCTCCCCTGCATGGGCGACAGCCCATCAGAATTGAAGTACAGCGTTTCTACAACGCGGAGAGATGGCCGAGTGGCTGAAGGCGCTCCCCTGCTAAGGGAGTATGGGGTGAATAGCTCCATCGAGGGTTCGAATCCCTCTCTCTCCGCCATTCTTTCTATTCCAGCAAACGACAAACAAAACGTGACGGCTTAGTCTGCCTCTGGAGAGCGGGTGAGAAGCCTCAATGCCCGAAAATTGCGTGAGACTGCCGAATGAATGCGTGTCTGCGGTGTTTGAAGGTGCCACTTTGGAGCGAAAGGCGTAGTCAGAAACTACGGTTTGAGTGAAAAGCGGTGCAATCGGGCACGGCAGACATGTAGACACCGGCAGTATTACGCAATTTTCGGGTAAGGTTCGACCGGCTTGTCAGGAACAAGCCGGAACGCCGCAGGCGGCCCCGAAGGGGCGGAGGGCAGGATGCCCGGAGTAATCCCTCTCTCTCCGCCATTCTTTTCCCCTCTTTTAATTCCAGACAAAAAAAAGACCCCGCAAGCGGGGCCTTGAAAAACTTGTACCACCAGCGGCTTGTTATTCGTTGCCTTCAGCCATCTGCTCCTGCTTGATGCGCTCGTAGATCTCTTCACGATGCACGGCCACATCTTTGGGGGCATTGATACCGATACGCACCTGGTTACCTTTGACACCAAGCACGGTCACGGTCACTTCATCTCCGATCATGAGGGTTTCCCCTACTCTTCTGGTCAGAATCAACATTGGGATGTCTCCTGTTTTCCTTGGTTCCTGTGGCCTTGCGGCCGTTTTGGGATGTTGTATTCAGTGGGCTGACAACCACCGACCATGACTTTGGTCACGGTACGCAAACCTTACTGCCTGAACGCCGACTTTTCAACGAAAAATGTACTTTTTTATACAGCGATTTTGGATATGAATTACATTTTGCATTCAGCGCTTCACGGATTGCAGATTTTTTCGCGAATGGCACGTTTTCCGGCCTCCAGCGCCTGCTGCAGGCGGCTTGGATCATTGCCACCGGCCTGAGCCATGTCCGGGCGGCCTCCGCCCTTGCCACCCACTTCCCCGGCAATGATATTGATCCACTGCCCGGCCTTGACCCGATCAGTCAGTGCCTTGCTGACCGTGGCCACCAGCCGTACCTTGCCAGCCTCCACGCTGGCCAGTGCCACGGCAGCCGGTTGCAGCTGGTCACGCAGTTTTTCCGCTGTTTCCCGCAGGGTCTTGGCATCGCCTTCCAGTGCTGCCACCAGATAACGCACGCCGTTGCATTCCTCGGCCTGCCCGCTCAGCTGGTCACCCGCCTGGGCCGCCAACTTGCGTTGCAGTTGTTCCAGTTCCTTCTCCAGGTTTTTTTGCTTGTGAAACAGTTGTTGCAGCTTGTCAGGCAGTTCTTCCGTGGGTGCCTTCAGCAGCTGGCTGGCCTGTTGCAACAAACCTTCCCGGGCCTCCACCCATTCCACCGCCTTCGGGCCGGTCAGCGCTTCGATACGACGCACACCGGCTGCGATGCCGGTCTCCGATACGATATGAAACAGGCCGATGTCACCGGTACGATTCACATGGGTACCACCGCAAAGTTCCACGGAGAAATCCCCCAGCTTGAGTACCCGCACCTTGTCGCCATATTTCTCGCCAAACAGGGCCATCGCACCGGCGGCGATGGCTTCGTCATAGGGCAGCACGGCGGTCTCTGCCGCCGGGTTTTCGCGAATCTTGTCATTGACCAGCCGCTCGATTTCCAGCAACTGTTCCCGGCTGACCGGTTCAGGGTGGGAGAAATCGAAGCGCAACTTGTCGGCATCCACCAACGAGCCTTTCTGCTGTACATGCTCGCCCAACACGGTGCGAAGAGCCGCGTGTAGCAGGTGGGTGGCCGAGTGATTCAGGCGGATGCGCTGGCGGCGGGCTTCATCCACATGTGCTTCCAGCACATCGCCCTGGCGGATCTGGCCGGAAACCACTTCCACCTGATGGCCGTGAAATACGCCACCGATCTTGCGAGTATCCAGTACGCGTGCGTGACCATCGGCATTTTCCAGAATGCCGGTATCTCCCACCTGCCCGCCGGATTCGGCATAGAAGGGGGTGCGATCCAGAATGACCAGCCCCTGCTGGCCGGGCTGCAACTGTGTCACGGTTTCACCCTGGTCAAACAGGGCCAGCACCTTGCAGCCGCTGGTGTGGCATTGCTCGTAACCGGTAAACTCCGTGGGCGGCAGGCTGGCCACGGCCTGGGCGTCGATATGCTCGCCGGCGTCGAACTGACTGGCGCTGCGCGCGCGTTCCCGCTGGCTGTTCATGGCCTGCTCGAAGCCGGCCATGTCCAGCTCCAGCCCTTTTTCGCGGGCAATATCGGCGGTCAGATCCACCGGAAAGCCGTAGGTATCATAGAGCAGAAAGACCACATCGCCCGGGATGGTCTTGTCCGGTATCCGTTCGAGCTTCTCTTCGAGAATCTTCATGCCCTTTTCCAGTGTTTCGGCAAAACGCTGTTCTTCCCGTTCCAGCGCATGGGAGACGGCATCCTGCTTGTCCACCAGTTCCGGGTAGGCCTCGCCCATCTGCTCCACCAGCGTGGGCAGCATGCGATAGAAAAAGGGCCGCGCCTGCCCGAGCAGATAGCCATGGCGGGCCGCCCGGCGAATGATGCGGCGCAGCACATAGCCCCGCCCTTCATTGGAAGGCAGTACGCCATCCACGATTAAAAAGGCGCAAGCGCGGATGTGGTCGGCGATCACTTTCAGGGACGGATGCTGGCGGTCGGAGCAGCCGGTCAGTTCCGCGGCACGGGCGATCAGAGCCTGAAACAGGTCGATGTCATAGTTGCTGTGCACGCCCTGCATGACCGCGGCCAGGCGCTCCAGCCCCATGCCGGTATCCACGCAGGGGCGCGGCAGGGGCTTGAGCTTGCCTTCGGCATCACGGTCGTATTGCATGAACACCAGATTCCAGATTTCCACATAGCGGTCGCCGTCCTCTTCCGGTGTGCCCGGTGGACCACCGGCCACTTCCGGCCCGTGATCATAGAAGATCTCGCTGCAGGGGCCACAGGGGCCGGTATCACCCATGGCCCAGAAGTTGTCGGATTCATACCGCTTGCCCGGCTTGTCGCCAATCCGGGTGAAACGGGCCGGGTCCACGCCGATTTCCTTCAGCCAGATGTCAGCGGCCTCGTCATCGTCCTCGTAGACGGTCACCCACAGTTTTTCCGCCGGCAGGCCCAGTACTTCGGTGAGCAGGCGCCAGGCATAATGGATGGCTTCCCGCTTGAAATAATCGCCGAAGCTGAAATTGCCCAGCATTTCGAAAAAGGTATGGTGACGGGCAGTGTAGCCCACCTGATCCAGATCGTTGTGCTTGCCGCCGGCCCGTACACAGCGCTGGGCACTGACGGCACGGGAATAATCCCGTTTTTCCGCACCGAGAAACACATCCTTGAAC
>WFUE01000113.1 GCA_015485125.1 Lysobacterales bacterium
GCCGGGGCCGCCGCTGGCTACGAGTTGGCCGCGCGGGGTTCCGTGCTGGTGCTGGAACGTGAGGACATGCCGGGCCGTCATTCCACTGGCCGCTCCTCGGCGCTGTTCGATGAATCCTATGGCAAGGCCGCGGTTCGCCGGCTGACCATCGCTTCCCGCCCGTTTCTGCAGCAACCGCCGGCGAACTTTTGCGACCACCCGCTGCTCAGCCCGCGGCCGATGATGGTCATCGGTACCGAAACCCAGCAGGCCGCCTTGCAGGCCTTTTACGAGGACAACCAGCCCATGCTGGGCAACTTGCAGTGGCTGGATGCCCGAGCGTTGCACGAACGGGTGCCGCTGTTGAAGGACACGGTGCGCCAGGCGGTGCTCAGCCCCGGCTGCATGGACATGGATGTGGCCGCCCAGCACCAGGGCTATCTGCAGGGCCTGCGCCAGCGCGGCGGCCAGTTGCGGGTCAACGCCGCGCCACGGCAGATCCGCTTTCGTGACGGCCGCTGGCAGGTGGAAACCGATCAGGGCCGTTTCACCGCGCCCTGGCTGATCAACGCCGCCGGCGCCTGGGTGGATGCCGTGGCGCAACAGGCCGGCGTGGCTCCGCTGGGGTTCACTCCCATGCGCCGTACGGTGGTGGTGGTGGACGGGCCGGCGGATCAGGATTTCGACCACTGGCCCATGGTGATGGATGCCGAGGAGCAGTTCTACTTCAAGCCGGAATCCGGCGGCATTCTGCTGACCCCGGCGGACGAAACGCCGGTGGAACCCCATGACGTACAGCCGGAAGAACTGGACATGGCCATCGCCGTGGATCGCATGGAACAGGTGCTGGACCTGGAAGTGCGCCGCCTGCGCCACAGCTGGGCCGGCCTGCGTACCTTTGCCCCCGACCGGGTGCTGGTCATCGGGGAAGATCCGGACCATCCGGGCTTTTTCTGGCTGGGCGGGCAAGGCGGCTACGGCATCATGACCGCCCCGGCCGCCTCACAACTGGCCGCCAGCCTGATCGAGCACCGCGAGCTGCCCGATGCCCTGCGGCAGGCGGGAGTGGAGGCAAGCGATTACGATCCGGCGCGTTTGCGCTAGGTTTGCCGGTTTATACGCGGGGTTTCTCTGATATCTGCAATATCAGCTGTTCTTCTCGAAATTGCCGTCAAACAGCTGGTCAGCATGCCCCGGAGATGGATGCCGGGAAGAGGCCGACGCGGGGCGGTCGAAGTCGGAGACAAACAACGCGTCCCGCGCCGGAGCTGACAGGCCTTGGGGGATGCCTTCCTGGGATGTGGCCTGTTCGGTCATGGCCTGGCTTGCCGGTTGGGCAACCGTGGCCGGGTCGGGGGTGTGAAAGCGGGCCAGTAACACCACGACGGCCAGGCTGGCGGCAGGCACCAGCACTGCCGGGCGCAGCCAGGCCTGCAAGTTGCGCAGCAGATTTTCCTGCCAGCGTCGGCGGGTAGTTTTTGCGACCAGTCGGGCGGCATCGGCGGCCACGGCCTCGACCCAGGGCCGGGCGGCGCGCAGGGCTTGCAGTTCACGCACGGCCTGCGGATCACGGCTGACGGCGGCCAGGGCCTGTTCATCCCCTTGCAGGGCAGCTTGCAGCAATTGGGCGTTGGTTTCAGTCATCTTCCAGTTCCACACCTTGTTCTTTCAGTCTGGCCTTGAGCGTTTGCATGCCACGCGAGGCCAGGTTGCGTATCTTGCCGGTGGTCCAGCCAGTGATCTCGGCCATCTCCTGATGGGTGTACCCTTGCAGGTGCAGCCGCACCACGATGGCGCGGTTGTCGGGCAGTTCGGCCAGGCAGGCTTCCACTTGTTGCAACCGTTCATGTTGCAGCCAGTTTTGCTGTGGCTGCGGCCCGCCCGCGACCTCGCACTGGTCACTGTCGGCACCTTCGGGCAGGCGGCGGCTGGCCTTGCGGATCACATCCAGCAGGGTGGTGTTGACCACCGTTGCGATATAAGACGCCGGGTTGTCGATTTTGATCTCACGCTTCAGCGCCTGAAACAGGCGGATGGCCACTTCCTGTTCCACATCCTCCACATCCACATGGCCGAAGCGGTGGCTGTTCTGGGTGAGGATGCTGCGAATCAGGCCGCGATGGCGGGTCAGCAGCCGGGTGATTGCCTGTTCCAGATCTTCCATGCCGCCGACCCGCACTCCGTGCTTACTGTTTTGTCATCCAGTCCCGGAAGCGTTCCACCGCTTCGTTCAGCGGCCATTTTTCCGTCTCGCCGCTGGCGCGCGGGGTGAATTCGATCAGCCCCTCGTCCAGGCCGCGTTCCCCCAGGGTGAAGCGGGCGGGAATGCCGAGCAGTTCCGCGTCGGCGAACATGAAGCCGGGGCGTACCTTGCGGTCGTCGTAGAAGACTTCGACGCCGGCGGCCACGAGTTCGTCGTAGAGGGCATCGGCCGCTTCCCGCAGGCGCTGGGACTTGTGCATGTTCATCGGCAGCAGCGCCAGCTGGAAGGGGGCGATGGGCATGGGCCAGATCATGCCCTTGTCGTCATGGTACTGCTCGATGGCGGCGGCCACGATACGGGAGACACCGATGCCGTAGCAGCCCATGTACATGGGGGTGGACTTGCCGTCCTCGCCCAGCACCACGGCGTTCAGGGCCTCGGAATACTTGGTGCCCAGCTGAAAGACATGCCCCACCTCGATGCCGTGGAAGATCTGCAGCCGGCCCTTGCCGTCGGGCGAGGGGTCGCCGGCCTTCACTTCCCGCAGGTCGGCGGTGGCCGGTTCCGGCAGGTCGCGGCCCCAGTTGACGCCGGTCAGGTGGTGGTCATCCTCGTTGGCGCCACAGGTGAAATCGGCCAGATGGGCGGCGGCGTGGTCGGCGATGACCGGAATGTTCAGCCCCACGGGGCCGATGAAGCCGGGCGCGCAGCCCAGTTGCTGGCGGATTTCCTCGTCCGTGGCCTTTTCCAGTTCGGGAGTATTCACCGCCGGCAGGCGCGCGGCCTTGATTTCGCTGAGCTGGTCGTCGCCGCGCAGCACCAGTGCAACCAGTTCGCCTTCGTGGTTCTTGACGATCAGGGTCTTGGCCAGTTTTTCCGGCGGCTGCTGCAGGAACTGGCTCACTGCCTCGATGGTGCGCACTTCGGGCGTGTGCACCTTTTGCATTTCGGTGCTGGCGGCCGGGCGCGGGCCTTCGGGTGGCAGGCTTTCGGCCTTTTCCACATTGGCGGCGTAGTCACTGGCGTCGGAGATGGCCAGCAGGTCTTCTCCCGCATCGGCTAGCACATGAAATTCCTGCGAGGCCTTGCCGCCGATGGCGCCGCTGTCGGCGTGCACGGCGCGGAAGTCCAGCCGCAGGCGGGTGAAGATACGGCTGTAGGCGTCGAACATGACCTGGTAGGTCTCGGCCAGGCTTTCGGGGGTGAGATGGAAGGAGTAGGCATCCTTCATCAGAAATTCCCGCGCGCGCATGACGCCAAAGCGGGGGCGGGTCTCGTCGCGGAACTTGGTCTGGATCTGGTAGAAGGTGACCGGCAGCTGCTTGTAGCTCTTGATCTCGTTGCGGGCGAAATCGGTGATCACTTCCTCGTGGGTGGGGCCGTAGCAAAATTCCTGCCCCTTGCGGTCGGTGATTTTCAACAGCTGGCCGCCGAACTCCTCCCAGCGGCCGGTTTCCTGCCACAGGCTGGCCGGTTGTACCGAAGGCATGAGCATTTCCAGCGCGCCGGCACGGTTCATTTCCTCGCGCACGATGTTTTCCACTTTTTGCAGCACACGCAGGCCCAGCGGGCTCCAGGTATAGATGCCGGAGGCCAGCTTGCGGATCATGCCGGCGCGGATCATCAGCCGGTGGCTGACCAGTTCGGCGTCGGCCGGGGTTTCCTTGGTGGTTTGCAGGTGAAACTGACTGGCTCGCATGGGGACTCCTCAGGATTTTTTCTTGGCCCAGGTATCGCGCAGGGTCATGATGCGGTTGAACACCGGCGCGCCCGGTTGGTGGTCGTGACTGTCCGGGGTGAAATAGCCCAGCCGCTCGAACTGTACCGGCTGGCCCGGCTCGATGGCCGACAGGGCCGGTTCCAGGCGGGCCTCGGGCATTTCGCGCATGGCTTCCGGGTTGATGAAGGCGGTAAAGGGTTCATCGCGCCGGTCCGGGTCGGGCACGGTGAACAGCCGGTCGATGAGCCGCACGCGGGCGGGCTGGCTGGCCCGGGCCGGTACCCAGTGGATGGTGCCCTTGACCTTGCGCTCGGAGGTGCCGATGCCGGAGCGGGTATCCGGATCGTAGGTGCAGTGGATTTCCACGATGCGGCCTGACTCGTCACGAACGACCTGTTCAAAATCAATGATATAGGCATAGCGCAGGCGCACGGCGCCGCCGGGCTTGAGGCGGAAGTATTTTTTCGGCGGGTCTTCCATGAAGTCGTCGCGCTCGATGTAGATTTCCCGCCCGAAGGGCAGCTTGCGTGTGCCCATTTCCGGGTTCTGGCTGTGCAGCGGGGCGTCCAGTTGCTCTTCCTCGCCTTCCGGGTAGTTGGTGATTACCACCTTGATGGGGTCCAGCACCGCCATGTAACGCGGAGCGCGCGGGCCCAGCCAGTCACGCACGCAGGTTTCCAGCAGGCCCAGTTCGATGGTGGCCTTCTTCTTGGTCACGCCCACCCGGTCAATGAGGTCGCGGATGGCTTCCGGCGGAATGCCGCGCCGGCGCATGCCGGAGAGGGTGGGCATGCGCGGGTCGTCCCAGCCGTTTACCAGGCCTTCCTGCACCAGCTGGTTGAGCTTGCGCTTGGAGGTGATGATGTAGTCCAGTTCCAGGCGGGCGAACTCGATCTGCTGCGGGTGGCAGGGTACGGAGACCTGGTCGAGAAACCAGTCATACAGCGGCCGGTGGTCTTCGAATTCCAGCGTGCACAGCGAATGGGTGATGCCTTCCAGCGCGTCGGAGATGCAATGGGTGTAGTCGTACATGGGGTAGATGCACCAGCGGTCGCCGGTGGCGTGGTGCTCGGCAAAGCGCACGCGGTAGATGACCGGGTCACGCAGGTTCAGGTTGGGCGAGGCCATGTCGATCTTGGCGCGCAGCACGGCCTTGCCTTCCTCGAATTCCCCGTTTTTCATCGCCTCGAACAGGCGCAGGTTCTCCGCCACGCTGCGGTCGCGGTAAGGGCTGTTCTGCCCCGGCTCGGTCAGCGTGCCGCGCTGGGCACGCATTTCCTCCGGCCCCAGTTCGCAGACATAGGCCAGCCCCTTTTCGATCAGTTCGATGGCGAACTGATAGAGCTGGTCGAAGTAGTCGGAGGCGTGGTAGAGCCGTTCGCCCCAGTCGAAACCCAGCCAGCGCACATCGGCCTCGATGGCTTGCTCATAGTGGGCTTCTTCCTTCTCCGGGTTGGTGTCGTCGAAGCGCAGGTTGCACAGCCCGCCATACTGTTCGGCTAGGCCGAAGTTGATGCAGATGGCCTTGGCATGGCCGATATGCAGGTAGCCGTTGGGCTCGGGCGGAAAGCGCGTGTGGATGCGCGCATGCTTGCCCGAGGCCAGGTCGGCCTCGATGATGTGCTGGATGAAATGCTTGGGCTTTTCCACCGCGTTTTCGTTGCTGCTGGACATGATTTTCCGTGCGAGAATGCGAAAACGGCGTATTGTCGCATACCCACACCGGGCAGGCGAGAGGCGGGGTGGTTGGAAGGAGGGTGCCGGCAAACGGGTGTATGCTTTCTCTCTACCCTATGCGCCCCGTTCCCGGCCTTCTCGTACCAGCTCGACAATATCAGTTGCGCTTAGATCCAAATCCACGCCTTGGACATCCAGAGGCGAGCGTTGAGTAGATGCGGGCTTCAGGTAGAACATCTCACCGTTTCTCTTTTTGATACAGACAGCCCCATCCTTTTTGGCTTCTTCCAGAAGTGCTGCAAAATGCTGACGTGCTTCAGTAAAACTGTACTCTCTCATGGTTCTATCTCCAATGTATGGATGCCCAGTTCTTTAGCGACTGAGATCAGCTTTTTGTCCAGAGTCAGCAAAGGTGTGCTGGTTTGCCAGGCGCATTGAATCAGGTAGGCGTCATAGGCGTATATTTGATTTTTGTGTGCTATCGCCAACGCTCTTTCCATGGGGATGTCAATGAATTTGATCGGGATCTCTTTGTAAGTTTCCAGTGCCTGGCGGGCGTTTTCAAGGCTCAAATTTCTGCGTTTGAACAGAGATGAGAACGCATTGCCTATTTCCCAATGTACGGAGGCTGGAGCGCATAGCGAGAAACCTTGGGTTTGTCGAATAATGGTGTTTCTTGACGGTTCATTGCTAATAACAGCAATCAGGGCAGAGGTGTCTATGGTTAGATACATGGTGGGTCATTAGCAATGATGTACATCTGTACATTATAAACCCAGGGGTCTTATGGGTACAGTCTGCAACTTTTGGCTAGCTAGGAGAACGGGATCCGTTCTCTGCCAGGTTGTTCAGTTATGCTCAGTTCAAATTCCGTACCAGCAATGCCATCTCCGGTGCCTGGGTCTGCCAGCCTTCTGGTAGCGGAATCTTTACCTGATGGCCGGAACCGGGGGCCACTTCCGCAGGTTGGTCGTTGCGGTCGAGCAGGGTTTCCAGGGTGAAGGGCAGGTTGCCCGCGGGGGTGATCCATTCCAGCCGGTCGCCGGTCTGGAAGCGGTTTTTCACTTCCACAGCGGCCCACTGCCGGTCGGTGCCGGTCAGTTCGCCGACGAATTGCTGTTGCTTGCCGATGGAGTGGCCCTGTTCGTAGTTCTGGTATTCGTCATGTACATGCCGGCGCAGAAAACCTTCGGTATAGCCACGGTTGGCCAGGCCTTCCAGCTCGTCCATCAGTTGCAGGTCGAATGCCCGCCCGGCCAGGGCATCGTCGATGGCGCGGCGGTAGATTTGCGCGGTTCGCGCCACATAGTAGTAGGACTTGGTGCGCCCTTCGATTTTCAGGCAGTCGATACCGATTTCCATCAGTTTGCGTACATGCTGCACCGCGCGCAAGTCCTTGGAGTTGAGGATGTAGGTGCCGTGTTCGTCCTCGAAGGCGGGCATCAGGCGTTCGGGCCGCCCTTCTTCCTGCAGCAGGTAGACCGGCGGGGCTTCCGGGTCGCTGCTGCCGGTGGGATCCTGTTCGAGGATGGGCACGATGTCGCCGCTTTCGGTCTGCCGGGCTTCGTGGGCCTGGTATTTCCAGCGGCAGGCATTGGTGCAAGTGCCCTGGTTGGGATCGCGGTGATTGATGTAGCCGGACAGCAGGCAGCGGCCGGAGTAGGCGATGCACAGGGCGCCGTGGACGAAGACTTCCAGCTCCATGTCCGGGCATTCCTGGCGGATTTCGGCGATTTCATCCAGTGAAAGCTCGCGGGAGAGAATGATGCGCCGCAGGCCCACCTGCTGCCAGAATTTCACCGACTGGTAGTTGACCACATTGGATTGCACGGACAGATGAATGTCCATCTCCGGCCAGTGTTCCCGCACCAGCATGATCATGCCGGGGTCGGACATGATCAACGCGTCCGGTTGCAGTTCCATCACCGGAGTGATGTCCTTGAGAAAAGTGCGCATCTTGCTGTTGTGCGGATAGATGTTGCTGACCACGAAGAATTTCTTGCCCAGGCGGTGGGCTTCCTCGATGCCCTGGGCCAGATTGTCCAGATCAAAGCTGTTGTTGCGTACGCGCAGGCTGTACCGTGGCTGGCCGGCATAGACGGCATCGGCGCCAAAGGCGAAGGCATGGCGCATGTGCTTGAGGGAACCTGCGGGGGAGAGCAGTTCTGGAGCTTTCATCATGGGGTTTTCGCCAGTTCAGAGAGGGCGGAATTCTAGCACGCCCAGACGCCACAAGGCCTGCGGCAATTTTCCACAGAAGTTGTGGATAACTTTGTGGACAAGCTGGAAACAGCGGCCGTAACCATAGTGAAACATTACCCTCGGGTTAGATTGTTCAAAAAACATACAGCGCCTTTCGTTCTTTTTAAATCAATAAGTTAAGAGATATTTGTGAGTGTTTGCATGAGTTTTTTTAGCGAAGGCCGCGAAAAAACAGGGTTCGGAACGGCGGATGTCCGGGTGGTGGAAAAGTGTATACGCGGTTGAATGGGTGCTTGTGTGTTTGTCAAGGGTTTTTTGCATGTTTTGTACGGCTTTTTTGCTGGTAATGACCGGGAAGAGAATTGCAGCGCCGTATGGGCTTCGCTATAGTCGGCTTCCCCTTGTTTGACTACCGGAGAACCGGAAGGCTCATGTTGAAAAAAACGCCTCTGCATGCACTTCACCAGCAGGCTGGTGCCAAGCTGGTGGATTTTGGTGGCTGGGAGATGCCCATCCATTACGGTTCACAGGTCGAGGAACATCATCAGGTCAGAAAAGGTGTGGGCATGTTCGATGTCTCCCACATGACGGTGGTGGATGTGGAGGGGGCCGATGCCCAGGCCTTTCTGCGCCACTTGCTGGCCAATGATGTGGCCCGCTTGCAGACCGCGGGCAAGGCGCTGTATACCTGCATGCTCAATGAGAACGGCGGGGTGGTGGATGACTTGATTGTCTATTACCTGTCACCGGAGCGCTACCGGCTGGTGGTCAATGCCGCCACCCGCGAGAAGGACCTGGCCTGGATGGATCGGCAGGCCTCCGCCTTTTCCGTGCAGTTGGAAGAACAACCGCAACTGGCCATGATCGCCGTGCAGGGGCCGGAAGCGGTCAGTCATCTGGCCACGGTACTGCCGGATCTGGCCGGGCAACTCGCAGAACAACCACGGTTTTCCGCCTTTGTCCATCTGGAATGGTTTCTTGCCCGTACCGGCTATACCGGTGAGGATGGCTACGAGATTATTCTGCCCGCTGAAGATGCGCCCGGCCTGTGGGAGCAACTGGAGCAGGCCGGTGTGCGGCCCTGCGGCCTGGGCGCGCGCGATACCCTGCGGCTGGAAGCCGGCATGAACCTCTACGGGCAGGACATGGATGAAAGCACTACGCCGCTGGAGTCCGCGCTGGCCTGGACGGTGGCCTGGGAGCCTGCCGATCGGCAATTCATCGGCCGCAAGGCGTTGGAGAAACAGAAGGCCGAGGGTATACCCCGCAAGCTGGTGGGGCTGGTATTGCTGGATCGGGGTGTATTGCGCCATGGTCAGGTCGTACAATGTGCAGCCGGGCAGGGCGAGATCACCAGTGGCAGTTTCTCACCCACCATGGGCCGTTCCATTGCCATGGCGCGTGTGCCAGCCGATTGTGATGCCCAGCCGCTGGTGGATGTGCGCGGGCGAAAACTGCGCACGCTGGTGGTGCGCATGCCTTTCGTGCGCGACGGTCAGGTGAGCGAGGCAGTCACCGAAAAACTGAATGAAATCACGGGAGAATGAACATGCAAGACATACCGGCAGATCTGAAATACACCACTTCACACGAGTGGGTGCTGGTGGAATCCGACGACCTGGTGCGGGTGGGCATTAGCGAACATGCACAATCCCAGCTGGGTGACATGGTGTTTGTCGAGCTGCCGGAAGTGGGCGCGCAGGTATCCGCCGGCGATGCCGTCGCCGTGGTGGAATCGGTCAAGGCAGCTTCCGATGTGTATTCCCCCGTGCCGGGTGAAATCGTGGAAGTGAACGAAGCGCTGGAAGCCTCGCCCGAGCTGGTCAACAGCGACCCTTACGTGGATGGCTGGCTGTTTGCCGTCAAGCCGGACAGCCTGGATGCACTGGACGCGCTGCTGGATGCCGAAGGCTATCGCAGCCTGCTGGAAGAAGAAGCCTGATGCCTTTCATTCCCCACACCGAGGCCGATGTACAGGCCATGCTGCAACGCATCGGCGTGGATGAGATCGACCAGCTGTTCGATGAAATTCCCGCCGAACTGCGTCAGGTTTCCCTGGAAGCGGTGCCTACCGGCCTGAGCGAGATGGCCATCAGCCGCCTGATGCGTCAGCGGGCCGCGCAGGACGGCACGCCCCTGTGTTATGCCGGCGCGGGTGCCTACGACCACCATGTGCCCGCGGCCATCTGGCAGATCGTCACCCGTGGCGAGTACTACACGGCCTACACCCCCTACCAGGCCGAGGCCAGCCAGGGCACGCTGCAACTGATCTACGAATACCAGAGCATGATGGCGCGGCTGATGGCGATGGAAGTCTCCAACGCCTCGCTCTATGACGGCGCTTCCGGCCTGGCCGAATCCGTGCTGATGGCCATCCGCTTGCAGCGCAAATCCCGCCTGCGGCGGGTGCTGGTGCCGCAATCCCTGCACCCGGCCTACCGCGAAGTGCTGCAGACCATTGTTGGCTTGCAGGATATCGCACTGGTTGAAGTGCCCTTCGATGCCGAAACCGGCACCACGCCACTGACGCACTGGCAAGCGGCTGCTGGCGAGGAAGTCACTGCCGTGGTGCTGCCCCAGCCCAACTACTTTGGCCGGCTGGAGGCGGTGGATGCCATCACCGATTGGGCGCATGAACAGAACGCGCTGGTCATTGGCGTGGTCAACCCCATGCTGGCCGCTCTGCTCAAGCCACCGGGGCAATGGGGCGGGAAAGGCGCGGATATCGCTTGTGGTGAAGGCCAGCCACTGGGCGTGCCCTTGTCCTCCGGCGGCCCGTATTTTGGCTTCATGACCACCCGTCAGGCCATGGTGCGGCAGATGCCGGGCCGTCTCTGTGGCCGGACCACCGATCTGGACGGCAAGGTGGGTTACACCCTCACCCTGCAGGCCCGCGAGCAACACATTCGCCGGGGCCGTGCCAATTCCAATATCTGTACCAATCAGGGGCTGGTGGTGGCCGCCGCCACCCTGTACATGGCGCTGATGGGCGGGGAAGGGCTGCAACAGGTGGCCCGGGCTTCGCTGGCCTCCGCCAGCGGCTTGCGGGAAGCGCTGCTGCAACTGCCCGGTGTAGAACCGCTGTTCAGCGCCGATGGCGTGCATGAATTCGCCGTACGCCTGCCGGTGGCCGCGGAGGATTTCATCGAGGCCATGGCTGCTCACGAGATTCTGGCCGGTGTGGATCTGGAGCGGGATTATCCCGACCTGGGCCACGCCTTGCTGGTTTGCGCCACGGAAACACGCACGGCCGACGACCATGCCCGTTATGTGCAGGCCGCGCGGGAGGTGCTGGGTGGCTGAGCCGCTCACCGCCACCCTGCTGATCGCACCCGGTTGTCCTCACTGTGAGGCCATGAGCCGGCTGCTGCTGGAACGGGTGAAGCAGGGCCGGCTGGCCACGCTGGAAATCCACAACCTGCAGCAGCGGCCTGAACTGGCGCAACAACTGGGCATACGGTCCGTACCCTGGTTTCGCATCGGTGTGGTGGAACTGGTGGGAGATTACAGCGGGGAGGAGCTGGATGGCTTTATTCAGCTCAATCAGCAACCCGACCCGCTGAGCCGTTTCTACGGCTGGCTGTTCCGCAACGGGCAGAAGGATGAAGTCTTGCGTCGTGTGCGCGCCGCACCGGAAAATTTGCGTGAAATGATGAAGCTGGTGTTCGTGGAGAAAACCAAGTTCGTCGAGCGCATCGGCATCGGGGCCATCATCGAGGAGCTGGAAGGTGAGCCCATGCTGGAGATCATTCTGCCGGATCTGGAACGCATGGCGGCCATGCCCGATCACAAGGATCGCGTCGATGCCGCCTATTATCTGGGGCTGACCCATAGCCCCAAGGCACGCCCCGTGCTGGAAAAACTGGCCAGGGACGAACATGCAGAAGTGCGCCAGGAAGCGGAAGAGGCGCTGGAACTGCTGCCCGCCGCCTGATTTTTCAGCCTTGCAGGCTACCGATCACAATAGCCTGTCCAGTCACAGAAAACCGCCTTTTTCCCCGCTCCGACGGCAGCATTGCTAGAATGCCAGCTGTCCCGACCCTTTGCGAGGCGAGTATGAATCTGGAAAAGGTGGTTTTCGGCTTTTTTATCGTGCTGGCGCTGACGCTCAACTTCGGCTTTTTCATCGGCGAGATGAACAACCCCCTGCATCATCATGTGGTGGAGCTGTTCTTCGCGATTGTGGTCAATCTCATCGCCACCGTGTTGAAGCTGGGCGACCGCACCCAGCAGGGTGCCATCCTGCTGGCCACTTCGCTGGTGGCCGACCTGCAGCTGATTGCCGCTGCCCTGGTCTGGGCCTGGGCGGAACATGTCGCGGGCAGCGGGCTGACGCCTTCGGCCATGTCCAGCATCGTTTCCCTCTCCGGCGGGGCGGTACTGGCCAATTTCATCTCCGTGGTGCTGTTGATTGCCGAAACCATCATGGTTCGCCGATAAGCCCCCACCGCAATGAGCATGGCGCAAAAGCCCGTCGGCCTGCCCAGCATCACCGATCAGGAGAAGGATTTCATCTGGCTGGTGGTACGGCGCATGCGTACACCGCTGATTCTGCTCATCGTGGTGATGGCCGTCTCGGTGCTGGGCATGGTGTTGATTCCCGGTGTGGATGCCGAAGGCCAGCCCTACCACATGAGTTTTCTCGACGCACTCTATTTCGTCGCCTTCATGTCCACCACCATCGGTTTTGGCGAAATACCCGAGGCCTTTACCCCGGCACAGCGCTTGTGGGTGCTGTCCATCATCTTTCTCAATGTCACCGTGTGGATCTATGCCATCGGTGCCATCCTCTCCCTGCTGCAGGACCGCCGTTTCCAGCGTGGGCTGGAACGCTACGCCTTTGCCCGCCGGGTGCGCCGCCAGCGCCAGCCTTTCTTTCTGGTCTGCGGGCTGGGAGAAAGCGGTCAACGGGTGGCGCTGGGACTGGACCGGTTGGGCTATGCGGTAGTGGGGCTCGACCGGGACGAAGACCGGCTGGATGAATTTTCCCTGACCGAAGCTGGCGGGCGCATGGCCCTGTTCAGTGCCGATGCAGGGCAGCCCCAGACGCTGATCGCGGCGGGCCTGCTGCACCCCCAGTGCCGGGGCGTGGTGGCGCTGACCAACGACGATGCCAGCAATCTGGCCATTGCGGTCATCAGCAAGTTGCATCGGGAGCCCCTGCCCGTGCACGCGCGTTGTGAAACCCGGGTGGTGGCCACCAACATGGCCTCTTTTGACACCGACCACATCGTCGAGCCCTATCGCCAGTTCGCCCGTTTTGTGCGCATGGCCTTTCAGCAACCGGCCAGTTTTCAGCTACATGAATGGCTGGTACGCATCCCGGGCGAGCCCCTGCAGGAGGCGGTGCAAATGCCGCGCGGGCGCTGGCTGATTTGTGGCATGGGGCGATTCGGCCGGGTGATGCAGTCCACGCTCAATCTGGTGGAAGGGGTGGATCTGGTATTGGTGGATGCGGAGGAGCAAACGCTCAAGGGCTATGAGCATACGGTGCACGGTCGTCCGGCGGAGGAAGAGACCCTGGTCAAGGCTGGCGTCAGGGAAGCCGTGGGCCTGGTGGCCGCCACCGATGATGACATCAACAACCTGTCCACCATCATGACGGCGCTGGAGTTGAACCCCGGTTTGTTTGTGATTGCCCGTCAGGACCACAAGCGCCACGGCGAGCTGTTCGAAAACAGCGGCGCGCATGTGGTGGCCGAACGCCATGATATCGTCGCCCGTTCCATGCTTTCCCGCCTGACCACACCGCTGTTGGGGGTATTCATCCAGCAACTGTTCGAGCGGGACGAGGCCTGGAGCCGGCGGGTCATCGAACGTTTTCAGGCCTGGGGCATGGAGGAAAGCCCGGATTACTGGGTAGTGGAACTGGGGCAGGGCAGTGACCACATTCTGATGGAAGTGGAGCGTTTTGGCGTGCAACTGACTGGCGCGGTGCTGGAAGCCGACCCACGTGAAAGGGAACGCCGTCTGCCATGCACGGCACTGATGATTCGCCGTTTGTCAGGGGATTTTGTCTACTTGCCGGACCAGCATGTGCCGTTGATGGAAGGAGATTGCATCCTCTACGCCGGGCGTCCGGAAGCCCGCCCCTGGACCCACTGGCTGCTCAACGATGCCCTCAGCCTCTACTATGTAGCCACCGGCCAGAGCCTGCCACGCAGCTGGCTGGGCCGGCTGTGGTTTCGTCAGCGGGTGGGTTTCCGTCCATAAGCGGCCGTAGTTTTATCAGCCAAATGCAGGGGTAACTGATTTCTCCCGCCGGATAGGCTCTTTGTACTGCTTTTGCCGCTTGCTGAACGCTTATCCTCGGTGTCTTTTCAGTCTTGTTGACTTACTATCTGTTAGTATGGTTGTACAGAATCGGGTTGTGCCGGCCTGCGTTTAGCCGGTTGTGTCGATGGGAACCTGGATCGAAGGTGCGAATGATGAGTATTGAAAACGATGGAAATGCAACCGCCAAAGATGCTGATATTGCCGAGGCGGTAGAACTGTACAAGGGCATGAACGAGGCTGAGAGACGCGAATGCCGCGAGATGCTGGCTTACTATGAAAGGCTGGGCATCAGCGGTCAGGCGCTGGATGACGAGTTTGCTTGCGGCGAAGATGATGAAAGCCTTGACGAAGAAGGTGTGCAGCCATGAAGAAGCGGACAAAAAATGGCAAGAAAAGAGTGTAGCCCGACGTGTGCGCGAGGTTGAACTAGCCCCGTCCTTTAGGGTAGGGCGGGGAGGATGTCAATTCAGTCCGGGTTTTTCTTGCGAATACGCGGAATGTTGTCCACGGGCACCGCGTGGGTGTCCAGTGCTTCATCCTTGTAATGGGGCCGTTCGTTCATTTCCAGGCCGGTTTCCTCGGCCAGCTCCCGTTCGCGGGCGGAAATCAGGGCGAAGCATTCCCTCACCATCTCGATGGTGTCTGGCTTGAGCGGGTGCGGATAGCCGGGGCGGGGAGTAACATCCTTGATGACCTCCCCCAGCACCTTGCGCATCATGCGCATCACGCGCTGTTCCTTGTTCAAGACCGGTTCGTTCATGTTCTGGCTCCAGCAAATAAGTCTAATCAGCCTGTGATTGTGCCTCCTTCGGGGGGTAGGCGCAATCACTCAATGGGGTTGGGTATCTGGATGATTTCGGCCAGGTCGCGCACATTGATGGCGGTCAGCCGTCCGCCCCAGACCGCGCCGGTATCCAGCCCGTACCAGGGCTCCTTGCGGTAGAGACCAAGGGCGGACCAGTGGCCGAAAAACACCCGGCAACCCGGCGGCTTGCGTCCGGGCACGGCAAACCAGGGATAGAGCCCGGCCGGTTCGGCGGCCGGCGCGCCCTTTTCCTTCAGGTTGATCCGCCCTTCGGCGTCACAGAAGCGCATGCGTGTCAGGGCGTTGACCGTCAGCCGGGCCGCGTCCATTTCATCCAGTCCGGGTTCGGGGTAATCGGGCTGGTTGCCGAACATGTGCCGGAGAAAATGCCGGTAATCCGGGCCTTGCAGCAGGGTTTCCACCCGCTCGGCCTGTTGCCGGGCTTCCCGCGCATCCCACCAGGGCGGCAGGCCGGCATGTACCAGGCAGCCATCGGTGTCCAGATGCAGCAGCGGGCGGTGGCGCAGCCAGTGCAGCAATGTCTCGCCATCTTCCGCCGCCAGAATGCGGTCAAACTCGGCATTGGGCTTGTCACGCAGGTGCACGCCGGCGGCATAGGCCAGCAGGGCCAGGTCATGGTTGCCCAGTACGGCCACGATTTTGCGGCGATGCTGGTAGGCCCAGCGCAGCACTTCCAGGGATTGCCCGCCACGGTTGACCAGATCGCCGGTCAGCCACAGCCGATGCCGCTTTTTGGAAAAGCCGATGCGCCGGAGCAGTTGGCGCAATACGGGCCAGCAGCCCTGAATGTCACCAATGGCATACAGGCTCATTGCGACCGGTCTCAGTGAACGGTACGGGGAATGGCCAGCACAAAACGGGGAATCTCCACCTTGAACATTTCGCCGTTTTCGTCCTGAAAGCTGTAATGGCCTTCCATGGTGCCCACGTCGGTTTCCATGACGCTGCCACTGGTATAGCGGTGGTACTGGCCGGGTTCGATCCAGGGTTGCTCACCTACCACGCCGGGGCCTTCCACTTCTTCGGTACGGCCATTGCCATGGTTGATCAGCCAGTAGCGTCGCAACAACTGAACCCGCGCGGGGCCGTCATTGTGGATGGTGATGATATAGGCATGCACGAAAGCCGCGCCTTCGGGATCGGACTGATGCGCCAGATACCGCGTGGCGACCTCGATGCGAATGTTTGCCGGCTTGCTGCTGCCCATCTTCCCCAATGCCTGCCAAATGCTTGTAAGATGCGCTCATTATCCGGTGAGTGTGCATGGGGAACAAGCCCGCTCTTGGGGGAGTGACCTCAGGCACGGGAGGGGGAGATTGGAGCGTATGGATTATCAGATTGCCAGCCGGGCCAGGGGCCCGGCGCACTGGGAGAGTGTGGAGGGGCAGCCGCAGTGGTGCTGGGCCGGGGGGGATGAACCTCCCTGTGAACAGGCACTACAGGTTCGACTGGTGGAGAGGGAGACTGCGCACGCGGAGGATCTGGCCTGGCTCGGGCTGGCCAGTACCGAAGCCGAAACGGCCATCCATCTGGGGCTGGATGCGGCGGAAACCCATCCGGGCTGGCTGATTTTCCATCGCCAGCGCCTGCTGCTGGCCTTGCCGGAAAAACTGGGCCGGGAGAAACGCCTGGCCATTTTGCTGGATTGGGCCCGCTTCTTTCTCGCACCCACCGGCCAGCCGCTGGATACCCTGCGCTGGCGGCTGACCTGCAACAGCTGGCGGTTGCAAAACTATCAGACCATGCTGCGTGGCTTGCAACAGCAGATGCAGGATATCCGCAAGATGGCCAAGGGTCGCAAGGGTCTGCGCCATGCGGATCAGGCCACGGTGCGGCTGCTGGGTTTTCTCCACCGGATGGAACATGAAATGCACCAGCATCTCGATCAGTCCCGTCTGGCGCGTGAACAGCTGGAGGAACAGCTGGAACGCCGGCGCGCTTTGCACGCACATGCCCACCCGCACCATCGTATCAGCGGCCAATTGCGGCTGGATGCCCTGTTGCCGGTGGAATTGATGGCCGAGCTGGATGCCCAGGCCCGGCAGGCGGCCGCCATCGCCGAATCCGTCAATCAGAAGCGCCTGGCCCTGCAGGCCATTCTGCGGCTGGAGCGGGACGAGGAAATGTCGCAGATGTCCCGGCAGCAGCACTGGTTCAGCCTGATTCTGGGGGCTCTGGCGGTGATGACCGCCATTCCGCTGGTCACCGGGGAACTGGACGGACAGGGCCTCACTGCGGCGCTGGCACGCCTGCCTGGTGACTGGGCCCTGCTGGCACAGATGGCGGATCGCATTCGCCCCTGGTTTGCCGGTTTTGCACTGGTGGGTTCCTTGCTGCTGATGGTTTCGGCGGGCGTGCTGGCATTGCGGCGCATACGCAATCTGCCGGAACAGCACCGTCAGGTCGTCGCCGCCACCGGTGATGCGGTTGCCGCCATGCGCGCATTGGAATTCAAGGCTTCCGACAAACAATGCGCGCAAGCTTTGGCCAAGGCTTTGAAACTGGCGCGCCGGGGAGACGAGATGGCGCGCTTTCTCTGCGAAGCGGAACTGGGCTGTCGCCGTCCTTTCCCCCTGCCCGCGCCGGAAAGTGCCCGTGTATTGCGGCTGGAAGCTTCCCGCCCCGGCCAATGGCTGAAGAAACCGGAGTGGCAATGGGTGCAGTCCCATGCCCCTGAATTTGAATCCGGGTTGGACAACAGGCATGGGGCTGCCTAGAATGCGCGAAACTTTATGCGCCCGCGAGCGTCTCAGCAGCGTATTTTTGCTGTGTCCTCCCTTGATAACCGATTGTCTGGAGAAGAGTTGCCGATGAAAACAACAGGATGGCTGTGGGGCATGCTGGCCCTGTCCTTGACTGCCTGCCAGCCCATGGCGGTGAAAGAAAAGGCGGTAAAATCCACCGTACTAACTATCCGGCCGGAATCGGTGCAAATACGCAACGAGCCGCCCGTCATTCGTGTGCGCCAGCGCCCGGCGCATTTGCTGCAAATGGATTCGGAGCATCTCTACTGGGCGCGCATCCTGCGGCGCAAGGAGTGGGTACAGCCATTGCACGAAAAACTGGTGTTTGCCGTCAATACCAATGACGACCTCTTCCTGCACAAGCCCAGCAAGACGCTTTACCTGCGGATCGGGCAGGCCTGGTGGTCCATGCCCACGGACAAATCCGGCAAGCAATGGCCCAAGGATGCCCTGCGCTGGCAGCCGGTCAAAACCCTGCCGGAAGGTTTCGAGCTCTTGCCTACCAATGACCCTGAATGGCAACCGGCCTATGAAGCCAGTCGCAATCCCCGGCGCAACACCGAACTGGAAATCATTACCGTCTTCGAACCTGCGGTACTGGTGCAATTGCAGGGCGAGCCGCAGTTGCAAGCCATTGCCGGCACCCAGCTCCAATGGGTGGCCAATGCCAGCGAACCGATGATCTACTTCGATGGCCAGTACTATCTGCTCTTGTCTGGCCGCTGGTTCAGTGCGCCGGTGCTGACCGACGATGCCCGCTGGCAATATGCCACGCCGAAGCTGCCGGCCGATTTTGCCCGTTTGCCAAAAGTGGCCCCTTTTGCGGCCTTGCGCGCCACGGTGCCCGGTACGGAGGAAGCCCAGGCTGCGGTGGCTGCCTGGAGCAAACCCCATGCATATGCGCTGGCGCTGGACAGTGAAGCGGCCCCGGTGGAGTGGATCGACAAGCCCGAATTTGTGCCCGTGGCAGGCACGGCGCTGAAGCGGGCGCGGAATACCCACAGCGAAGTGCTGGCCACGGCCGATCATCGCTATTGGCGCTGTGAGAAGCGCGCCTGGTATGTGAGTACCGACCCTGCCGGCCCCTGGAAGCCGGCTACCGTGCTGCACCCGGATCTGGCACAGATTCCGGAAACCGAACCCAGCTACCATTGCCGTTTTCTCTGGCCGGAGAAAGTCGCGGACGGCCAGGTGGTTTTTCAGCACACCATGGGCTATGGCTACCACTACATCACCGATGGCGTGGTGGTGACCGGCAGTGGCTATCCCTATGCCACCGACTTCATCTTCCAGCCCTTCTGGCAGGATTACATCATGCCCATGCCGCATCCGCAGACCTATGGCGCGGGAAGGGACAAGCCGCTGGGCATCTGGTATCTGCCCCAGGCACACAACTATATTCACGACACGGAAAAAAAGCCCGGCTGGCACGAGTTGCTGCACTGAGATTAGTTTTTCTGACAAGCCCGCGAAAGCGGGCTTTTTCCTGATAAGTTTTTATTGTGCGCCAACACGCGTTTTGATCGCGTTTCCCTCTTTTTTTCCGCACCCACTCCCGTATGATTCCCGTTGAACCCATCACTAAAAACACGGGAATCCAACCATGCAAGCTGCTATCCATCCTCACGCAACCCGCGTGAAGGAATCGGCCACGCTGGCCATCAATCAAACCGTGGCCAGGCTGCGTGACCAGGGGCGTAAAGTCTGCCACCTGGGCTTCGGGGAATCCCCCTTTCCGGTGCCACCCGCGCTGGAAGAAGCCTTGCAGGCCGAGGCGCATCGCAAATCCTATCTGCCGACCCAGGGCCTGCCGGACTTGCGTGAGGCGGTGGCGGGTTTTTATCGGGAACGCTTTGGTTATGCCTACCCGGCCAGTCATGTGGTGGTTGGCCCCGGCTCCAAGGAGCTGTTGTTCCAGCTGATGTTTCTGCTGGAAGGGCCGTTGATTCTGCCCGGCCCCTGCTGGGTCAGCTACGAGCCACAGGCTCGGCTGTGCAACAAGCCGGTCTTTACCTTGCCGGGCCGTTTTGATGAGCAATTCCGGGTGAACATCCGCCGGCTGGCCATGCTGCTGGAAAGCATGCCACAGGGGCAGAAGCTGATGGTGCTCAACTCCCCCAACAACCCCACCGGCCTGAGCATGACGCAAGAAGAAGCGGCGGAACTGGGCGAGCTGTGCCGCCAACATCAGGTCATCGTGATCTCCGATGAAATCTATGCCTTGACCACCGAGCCCGAGCAACCGCTATACTCGCTGGCGCAGACCTACCCGGAAGGCACCATCGTCACCGGCGGTCTGTCCAAGGCCTTCTCCGCCGGCGGTTACCGGCTGGGCCTGGCCCTGTTGCCGGAAGGCATGGAAGCGTTGCGCCGGGCCATGGTTTCCACCATCAGTGAAACCTTCTCCGCCGTCACCGCGCCGGTACAGTACGCGGCGCTGAGCGTCTATGGTGATTATCCCTCCGTGGCCGAGCATGTGGAAAACTGCACCCACTTGCACCGGCTGGCCGGCAACTGGATGACGGAACGCTTTCGCGCCATGGGCTTGCAATGTCATCGGCCCACGGGGGGCTTCTATCTGTTCCCGGGTTTTGCGCCCTATCGCGAGGCACTGGCCGCGCGGGGCATGGAAAACGCTACACAACTGTGTACCCGCCTGCTGGAAGAGGCCCAGGTGGCCATGCTCCCCGGTGGTGAGTTCATGGTGCCGGATGACTGGTTGCATGCGCGGGTGGCCTCGGTGGATTTTGACGGTAGCGAGGCATTGCAGGCCTGGACCCGTGGCGTACGTCAGCCGGAGACGCTGTTCCCGTCCATGGCCGCCGGCCTGGAGCGCATGGAAGCCTGGCTGAAAAAACTGGCTTGAACGGGTGAGATGCGTTGCAAATGGTGCTACCATTTGCAACCCCGGTCGCCATGGGGCGAGCCGGTTTTTCGTGGTGAAATTAGAACTATAAAGAGGAATGCGCATGTCCAAAGGCCAATCCCTGCAAGAACCTTTCCTGAATGCCCTGCGTCGCGAGCGGGTGCCGGTGTCCATCTTTCTGGTCAATGGCATCAAGCTGCAGGGGCAGATCGAATCCTTCGACCAATTTGTGGTACTGCTGAAAAATACGGTCAGCCAGATGATCTACAAGCACGCCATCTCCACTGTGGTCCCCGCACGCAATGTCAAGATCTTCGACTCGGAGTCGAATGAACAAGACACCTGATCGAGACTGCCGGGCCTTGCCTCGGCCCGTAGATGTTTGAACGCCAGCAACGGGGGGATCAGGCCATTCTGGTCCACCCCGAGCAGCGCGACACCCCCGAAGACGCCCTGCAGGAGTTTGTCGAACTGGTCGAGTCGGCCGGTGTCACGGTGCTCGACGTCATCGTCAGCAAGCGGCAACAGCCCGACCCCCGTTTCTACATTGGCTCCGGCAAGGCGGAAGAAACCGCTGCCGCCGTGGCCCGGCGGGGTGCCGATCTGGTGCTGGTCAACCACCACCTCAGCCCGGTGCAGGAACGCAACCTGGAGCAGAAGGTGCAAGCACGGGTACTGGATCGCACCACGCTGATCCTCGACATCTTCGCCCAGCGGGCCCGTTCCCATGAGGGCAAGTTGCAGGTGGAACTGGCCCAGCTGCGCCATCTTTCGACCCGGCTGGTGCGTGGCTGGACGCACCTGGAACGGCAAAAGGGCGGTATCGGCCTGCGCGGTCCCGGTGAAACCCAGCTGGAAACCGACCGCCGCCTGCTGGCCGAACGGGTGAAATACCTGCAAAAGCGATTGGAAAAGGTGGGTCGTCAGCGGGCCCAGAGCCGGCGCAGCCGGCAGCGCTCCGACACCTATCAGGTTTCGCTGGTGGGCTATACCAACGCGGGCAAGTCCACTCTGTTCAACGCGCTCACCGGTGCCGGCGTGCTGGCTGAAGACCGTCTCTTTGCCACCCTCGATCCCACCGCCCGCCGCATCGAGCTGGAATCCGGCCTGGAAGCGGTGCTGCTGGATACCGTGGGTTTCGTTCGTGACCTTCCACACGAGCTGGTGGCCGCCTTCAAGGCCACCCTGCAGGAAAGCCGCGAAGCCGACCTGCTCTTGCATGTCATCGACAGCGCCGACAGCCAGCGGCAGGAAAAGGAACGCCAGGTCGAACAGGTACTGGAAGAAATCGATGCCGACCGTGTGCCGCAAATTCGTGTCTACAACAAGATCGACCTGAGCGACCGCCCGGTGGAAACCCAGCGCGACGCGCAGGGCATCATCCACACCGTGGCCGTCAGTGCCGTCACCGGTGAAGGCATGGATGAACTGCTGCAGGCCATCGGCCAGCGTCTGCAACCGGACCGCGTCCGACGGGAACTCTGCCTGCAACCGGGGGAAGGCGCCCTGCGCGCGCGGCTCTATCAGCTGGATGTGGTGAAACGGGAAGAAATCCTAGAGGATGGGCAATGGCGGTTGCAGGTGGAAATGGACCGTCGCAACTGGAACCGTCTGGCCCACGAATGGCCGCAGATGGAAAAACTGGAAGAACCACTGGAAGACTGGCAGCTGTAAGCACCCATGCAGTGCAGTTCATGCAACAGGCTGCGACTTTGCAGGGCAGGTAAATCCGTGTTTCCTTATCTTGCGAAAGAGAATTTAATTTCTATCGGGGGTTGCCAGGATAGCTTAAGCTGTTTGCAATCGGGTGGGTTCAGACAAGGTTCCAAACCTTGGCAATCTTTGTAACCATTCATAGAGTGCCTTCAGTTACGCTCATCATCCTGGAGGTCATGATGCATATTTCACTCACGCCTGAACTCGAATCTCGCGTTAAAGCCAAGGTGGAAAGCGGCCTGTACAACAATGCCAGCGAAGTGATCCGCGAAGCACTGCGCTTTATGGAAATCCATGAAGACTGGGTCCATGAACTCAAACTGGCTCATCTTCGTGAGCAGCTGAAAATGGGCCTGGAGCAACTGGAGCATGGAGAAGGCATCGAAATTGCGTCGAAATCCGCGCTGGATGAGCTGTTCGATGAAATCCAACGCTGACAAACATGGCAGCCCGTCAGCTTTTCATTGCACCAGTGGCAAAAAATGACCTCAGCGATCTCTACCGATACGGTCTGCGGCAATGGGGTCAGGCCCAATCCGAAAAGAACCTGTCGACGATCAAGCAGCAGTTTTGGTTGCTGACGCAACAGCCATATATGGGCTGCGAACGCCCGGAGCTTTTATCCGGTCTCAGGGCCCTTACCATTCAAAGCCACACGCTGTTTTATCGTGTAACCGCAACCCGGGTGGAAATCATCCGTGTACTGCATGGCCGTCAGGATCCACAACGCCATCTGAAACTTGCGCCCTGAATGTTCCTGCCCGTTGAAGGGGGCAAACTCTCCAGATACCCGCGTGCTCAACAATCCAGCAAGCTCGCCTGCAGGGCCTCCAAAGCCCTTTTCTGCCAATCCTTTTTCATCGGGTCAAACTGCCAGTCGGGTGTTTCCTTGCGCAGCCAGGTCCATTGCCGTTTGGCCAGTTGGCGGGTGGCGTAGAGCAGGCGTTGTTGCATTTCCCGCGCGTCCAGCTCGCCTTGAAGATGCTGCCAGACCTGGCGATAACCCACGGCGCGCATACTGGGCAGTTCCAGATGCATGCGCGGGTCGGCTTTCAGGCGCGCGACTTCCTCCACCAGCCCCTGGGCCAGCATGTGTTCGATACGCTGTTCGATGCGCTGGTGCAGCCACGCCCGTTCCGCCGGGCTGACTACGGCAATGCGGAAACGCCAGCCCTTGGGTGGGTCAGCGGCTTGCTGCTGCCACTGGCTGATGGGCTGGCCAGTGAGTTCATAGACTTCCAGCGCCCGTAGCAACCGCTGCGGGTCGTTGGGGTGGATGCGGGCGGCGGCTTGTGGATCCACCGCGGCCAGCCGCTGGTGCAGGGCGGCCGCGCCCTCGCGCTCCAGTGCCGCCTGCAATTGCCGGCGCAAGCCGGCATCGGCGGAAGGCATGGGTGCCAGCCC
>WFUE01000114.1 GCA_015485125.1 Lysobacterales bacterium
ATAACGAGCAACCCCGGTATTGGAAACAATTACATTTCGTTCTACAAGGCCGGTGGTAACACCTTGATCGGCCAGATCGAAGGTAATGGTTTGGGCGGAGTGAGCTACAACACGGCGGGAGGTGATTTCGCCGAATACCTGCCCACCGAGGAAACCGGCCTGCAAGCCGGCGAAGTGGTGGGCCTGCACCGGGGCCGCTTGAGCCGTAATACCGAACAGGCCGAGCGGGTGCTGGTGATCTCCGGCACCGCGGCCTTTGTGGGTGCGGCCCCGCCGGAAGGGGATAAGGGCCAACATGCGCTGGCGGCGTTTATGGGCCAGGTGCCGGTGAAGCTCCATGGTGAAGCCCGCCCCGGCGACTGGCTGGTGGCCTCGGGCCGGAATGATGGTTATGCCGTGGCGCGGAGGCTTTCCGAACTGCAACCACAAGAGACCGCCCGCCTGATTGGCCGGGCGCTGGAAGCCAGTGAAAACGGCCAGGTCAAGGCGCTGGTGGGCCTGCCACCGCAGGCTTTGTTGGCCGCGCAGCAAGAGGAAAACCAATCATTGAAGGCCAGGCTGGTTCAACTGGAAAGTGCGCAGCAGGACTTGCTGGCCAGGCTGGATGCCCAGCAGCAGGTACTGGCACGCTTGCAGGGCCTGTTGCGGCAGCAGGTAGTGCAACAGGTTGAAGGCACGGGTGAACCCGTACGCTAACGGGAACAGCTGAAAGCGGCCACCCGGCCTTTGTTTGTGCTATGGCAGCGGAATTTCCAGCCGCTTGCCCGGTTGCAGGGGCTGGCCGGCGGGGTCGACAACTTGGAAGCGGGCCGGGTGGCGCTTGCCGGGGTCTTCCTGGTCGGGCCAGGGGCTGATGCCCAGCAGTTTCACTTGTACACCCTTGCGACTGGTATAGATCTGCCCGGTTTTCAGTTGCTGACGCTGTTCCTGGTCCAGCATGGCGTTGACTTGCCAGGGGGTGGTGCAGGTCAGTTCGATCAGGGGCTGGACTTGCATGTTGTTGACCACGGCCTGGCCGGGGTGTGCTTTGACAGCGGTGACGATGCCCTTGCAGGGTGCGGTGAGGCGGCTGTATTCCAGTTCCAGTTTTCTGAGCTGATGTTCGGCTTCCGCTTCCCGCAGGCGGGCACGGGCGCTTTCCCGTTCGATTTCGGCCAGCAGCAGGTCGCGACGGGCGATGGACATGCGCTCGAACAGTTCCTGCTGGCGTTGGTATTCCCGTTCCGCTTCCTCATCGGCCAGTTTCAGCCGCTTGAGCCTGGCCTGGGCCTGCTTCAGGCGGATTTCAAAGGGGCGCGGGTCCAGACTGAGCAGCCGGTCGCCGGGTTGTACCGTCTGCCAGGGGTGGGCTATGACCTCGTGAATGATGCCGCTGGTGGAAAGCCCCAGACTGATGTGCGCACCGGGTTCGATCTTGCCGAAGACCGGTTCGGCGGCGTGGCTGGTGTGAGTCCCCAGCAGCAGGGCCAGGGCAAGGATTCGGATTGCCGTTTTATTCTGTTGCATGGTCTGTATGCTCGTTCCAGGGTTTCCAGCGGGCCTGGCCGGTCAGTTGTGCCAGTTCCAGCCAGGCCAGGGCCAGCTGGTAGCGGGTGCGGGCGCTGTCCAATTGTACCTGTGACTGCTGCACCATGGCATTGCCCAGGTCGGCTTTCACTTCCATTTCATAGAGGGCGCGTTTCTTGTCCAGGTTGAGTTCCTGGTAGTCGCGCCGGGCGCGGTTGCGTTCGCTTTCCACTTGCAGGTGCTGGATGCGTTGCAGGGTTTCCAGCACGCGGCTTCGCCACTCCAGCGTCAGGCGCTGGATCTGGCTGTCCAGTTGATCGGCCCGGGCTTCCAGCACGGCGGCCTTGCTGCGCGCACGGCCACCGTCTGTCAGGGGCCAGTCCAGTACCAGGCTGGCCCGGCCGGGGGAACGGGTGACGAAGGGTTGTCGGTATTCGGTATAGGCCGCTTCCAGCCGCAGGCTGGGGTGCTGCTCTTGCCGGGCGGCCTCGGCTTCGGCTTGCAGTGCGCGGGCCTGTTGCCGCAGCGCGCGCAGGGGCGCGTAGTGTGCCTGCCGCGGCAGCAGGGTTTCGTATTCGGGCAGGGGGTGGTCCAGTTCCAGCGCGGGCATGTTCACTTCCGCCGGTGGTTCGGTGTCCGGGCCCAGCAGGAGTGCCAGCCGTTCGCGGCTCAGGCGCTGGGCCTGTTCGGCCTGACGCACGGCCAGGCGGGTATCCTGGTAACTGGCGTAGCGTTCGGCCACTTCCAGTTCGGAGACTTGTTCCAGTTCCAGCCGCTCCCGCGCACGGTCGTAGCGGATGTAGGCGATGGACATGGCTTCATTGGCGGTGTTGAAGGCCAGGTCGGCCAGCAGGATATCGAAAAAGGCGGCGGCGGTTTCCCGTTCCATTTGCTGGCGCAGATCTTCCGCTTCGGCCACAGCGGCGGCGGTCAGGGCCTGGCCTGTTTGTTGCAGGCGGGCCTTGCGGCCAAAGTCATACAGGGTTTTTTCCAGCAGCAGCTGGGCGCGGGAGTCGTCGGCACTGTTGTAGAAGCTGCCCGCGGGTACGTCAATCCAGCGTGCTTCCGCACGCAGGCGCAGGTTGAGGCCGTATTCGGCCAGCAGTTCCCGCTTGCGGGCCTGTGCCTCCCGCAGCCGTGCCTGGGCTTCGGCGGTATTGGGGTGGTGGCGGGCAGCCAGTTCCAGGGCCTGTTGCAGGGTGAGGGGGTCGGCCCAGGCGGTGGGCAGGAGCAGGCAGAGTAGCCAGGGCAGGCGCTGGATCATGGCTGTTCGGCTTTTCTCCGCGCGCGCTTGTAGCGGCTGAAGGATTGTTTTTTGTAGGCGCCTTCGACCACATATTCACCCAGCCAGAGAAATTCCTTCCAGTCGGCAGTGGCGCCGGTGTAGCGGGCCACCGGCTGGCCGTCGAGGTCGAAGAACAGCAGCACCGGCGTGGCGCGCACGCCGAATTCGCGGTAGGCGAAATCCTTTTGCTTCAGGGTCTTGCCCTGAAAGTCAACGATTTCAATGTCACCTTCCACGTCCACGCTGAAGTTGAGAAAGTGCTGGCGGAACCAGTCCTGCACATCGCTGCGGTTGAGCACGGTATTTTTCATCCGGTGGCAGAAGGGGCATTCGTCCATTTCGAAAAAGAGAAAGATGCCCTGCTTGCCTTCTTCCCGCGCGGTTTGCAGTTCTTCCTGAAAATCACCGAAAGTATCATTGAAGAAGTAGCCGTAGGGGTCGCGTTTTTGCACCTTCTCCCCGGCGGCTGCCTGCAAAAGCGGCAGCAGGCAGAGCAGGACGGTAAGCCAAGGAAGGACGCGGCGGTTCATGTTATTTCTTCTCTCCCATGTGCATCAGGGGCAGGGGCTGCGGGCTGTCGCCATTGATGAAATAGACCTTGGAGGCCGGATCCTTGGAGATGGCTTCCAGCGCCTTGAGCGCCTGCAATTTCACATAGTTGTCGTTGCTGCCGATGGCCTTGTTGATCCGTTCGATTTCATAGGCCTGGGCGTCGGCCAGCAGGCGGCGCTTGGCGGCTTCTTCCTCAGCGGCGGCGCGTTCGGCCTGGGCGGCGGCGATTTTCTGTTGCTGCTCGGTACGGAAGCGTTCCAGCTCGGCTTTTTGCTTCTCTACCGCCTGTTCCCGTTCCTTTTTCGCTTCGATGGCGCGGGTGATGAACTGGGGCAGGGTGATGTCTCGCAGCAGCACCGCATCCACTTCGACGCCCTTGGGCTGCAAATAATTCCGTAAACCGTCCAGCAGGGCCCGTTGCAGGGTGTCCTGGGTGGTTTCCTGGAAGAAGTCTTCCGCCCGCTTCACGGTCTTGCCTTGTTCACGCAGCAGGGAGCGTAGCTTGGGAACCAGATGAACCCGCAGTACATCGTCGACGGTGCCGGTTTCCTGCAGGATGCGCGGGGTGGCCTCGGCGATCAGCCGGTATTGCACGCTGACATCCACCTGGGTTTGCAATTGGTCCTGGGAGGGCACATTGGCGGTTTCCTTGTGGGATTTCTGCCGGACATCGTAGACATGCCAGGACAGCAGCGGGTTGACGATGTGCAGGCCCTCGGAATAGGGCGTATCCTGTACCTTGCCGAACAGGGAGGCGACGGCGGTGTGGCCCGCGGGAACCACGATCCAGAAACGGGAGCCGATCATGAACAGGATCAGGAACACGACGGCGACGGTAACAAGTTTTGCGGGGACTTTGTTCATGCTGCAACCCTCCGGTGATCAAGGGGATGTTATAGCACGAAGCAGGCACGAAGGCTTGTGCCGAAGGATGGGGGGCGAACCCCCCATCCGGGGGCGTCAGTGTGCGACTTGCATTTCCTCGAGCAGGCGGTCGGCATGGTCGATGCGGTCCATGATCCACAGCATGTAGCGGATGTCCACATGGATGGTACGGGCCACATCGGCCTTGAAGATCCAGTCGGCGTTGATGGATTCATAGTTGCCGTCGAAGGCCAGGCCCACCAGCCGGCCCCGGCTGTCCAGGGTGGCGGAGCCGGAATTGCCGCCGGTGATGTCCAGGTCGGAGAGAAAATTCACCGGCACCGAGTGCAGCCATTCGCTGGCCCAGCGGCCGTAATCCTGCCGGCGGATGGCCTCCATTTCCTGTGCTGGCGCATCGAACTCGCCTTCACCGGTGTATTTTTCGGCGATGCCACGCAGGCTGGTGAAGGGCTGGTACCAGACAGCATCTTTCGGTGAATAGCCCATGACGTTGCCGAAGGTGATGCGCAGGGAGCTGTTGGCATCGGCATAGATGGGCAGGTTTTGGGCGCGGGCGTAGTCCAGCAGGGCGGCCATGTAGTGCATGCGGGCCTCTTCGATGTCCGCGTACAGCGCCTTGTTCTGTTTTTCCCGTTGCATGCGCCAGTCGAACAGGGCCACGGCCAGTTGCAGGAAGGGGTCGTCGCTCCTTTCGATGGCTTTCGCGTCTTTCTCCAACCAGCCCAGGCGGGTCTCTTCGTTCTTGAGGCCGGTTTTTGCGTACATGGCGGTCAGTTTCTTGTGGATACGGGCCGTGTCCTTGCCATCACCCTTGAGGCCGAAGAAGGCATCCAGCGGCGGGATGTGTTCGCTTTTCGGCAGTTCCAGATACTGGCTCAGGGCGTATTCCAGCACCGCCTGTTCCACTTGCGGGTCGAAGCGTCGCTGCAGGCGCTTGAGCCGGTTTTTGATGCGGTCCCAGTTGCGCTTCTGGTAGGCCGGTTCCCGTTCGCTGTCAGGCTTTTGCTTTTCGATGGCGAAGCGGTAGAGCCGGTTGGCGCTGGAAGGCATGGCACCGAAATTGAACAGGCCGTAGAAGAAATCCCGATCCCGGTGCTTGCGGTTTTCCGCCAGCAGTTGTTTCAGTTTTTCGATGCTGGCCAGGGCATCATCACGGCCCTGCTTTTTCGCCCAGTGCAGGAAGGCCTGCTCACGGGCTTTCTTGGCCTCGATGGGCGCGGGGTTGGCGAAACCGTCCAGCATGCCCTGGGAGTTCTTGGTGTAGTTGTTGATGCCGGCCAGGGAGGAGGCGTATTTCACCGCCGCGTCAGGTCGGTCGGCGGTTTGTTGTTCGATGATATCCACCACCCGGTTGTAGTGCTGAATCACCATGGGATAGTGCCAGTGGATATTGTCTTCCAGTTCTTCGGCCAGACGGTGGCGGCTGGTGCGGCCGGGGTAGCCCAGCACCATGGTGAAATCCCCTTCCTTCAGGCCGGCCGGGTTGATGGTCAGGTGGCTTTTGGGCTGGTAGGGCACATTGTCCGGGTTGTATTGCACCGATTGCCCATCGGGTGAGACATAGGCGCGCAGGAAGGAAAAATCCCCGGTATGGCGCGGCCACATCCAGTTGTCGGTGTCACCGCCGAACTTGCCGATGGATTCCGCCGGTGCATAGACCAGGCGCACATCGCGGATCTGCAACTGGCGGATGCGATAGAACTTCAGGCCACCGTGGAAGGTGTAAATGCTGCAACGCAGGGTTTCGCTGGTTTCGCATTCTCGCACCAGCGCCTTTTCGATGCTTTCCTGCCGGTTGTAGCGTTCCAGCCCGTGCAAGCCTTTGAGCTTGGGCACGATACGGTCGGTGACATCCTCGATTTTTTCGGTGACATAGACATACAGGCCGGGCCCGCCGGGCAGTTCATCCTTCAGTTCGGGGGCGTAGAAACCTTTTTGCAGCAGGTTGTTGTCATCGGTGGAGTTGTACTGGATGGCCCCGTAGGCGCAGTGATGATTGGTGACGATCAGCCCCTGGGGGGAGACGAAGGAGGCGGAGCAGAAGCCCAGGCTGACGATGGCGTTCATCGGGTACTGGTCCAGCCGGCTGATGGATTGCGGGTCCAGTTCCAGCCCGTGGGCCTTCAGTTGCTCGGCCAGTTGCGGCATCTGGTGCGGTTGCCACATGCCTTCCACCGCTTGTGCGGAAAGGCTGTACAGGGCGAGCAGGGCCAGGAGAGGAAGGTGTTTCATCGACGGTTCCTTGCAGTCAAAAACCGCATTCTAGGCCTGTGCTTGGCTGGCGGTAGTGCCGTTGGTCATGCCTGATGTTCAGGCCAGACAGCGCGGTTCGATTTCCAGTGGCACGCCGAAGCGGGTTTCCACATCCTGCTGGATGGCGCGGGCCAGGCGGAGGATATCCTCGGCGCGGGCACCGCCGGCATTGACCAGTACCAGCGCGTGCCGGTCGGAAACACCTGCCGGGCCAAGGCTCCTGCCCTTCCAGCCGGCCTG